>DATDPZ010000385.1:0-6186 GCA_035292525.1 Chitinophagaceae bacterium | reverse complement strand
TTTGAGCAAATGAAAATGTTGTAATAAAAATAAAAAGGGAAATGATTGATATCTTTTTCATGATGGCTGGCTTTATTTACCGGATAAATGTAAATATTATAATTGAATTCAGGTTCATCCAATCAGTCAGCGAAAAATTTTTCATCTCAAATAAAACTCAAAAGAAGGATTTTTTTATAAAAAAGTAATCCCTTTTTTCTCTTAAAAATTCTTCATCCCCGATCCCAATAATTTCCTACATTTAATATTCACAACTTTTCACTATTATGAAACAGTGCTGCTTCCTGTTCATCTTTATATTTTTCCTGACCACCGGTAGTTGGGCTCAATTAAGGCTTCCTGCTATCTTATCATCTGGCATGGTATTACAGCAAAATGATTCAGTATTAATATGGGGATGGGATCAGCCAGGAGCAATAGTATATATCAAAACAAGCTGGAATAACAGGAGCGATTCATTAATTGTAAATAACAGGGCCAACTGGAAAATAAAAGTAAAAACACCGCAGGCAGGCGGACCCTATACCATCACTTTAAATGGAAGTTCTGAAATCATCTTAACCGATATTCTGATTGGTGAAGTTTGGTTATGCTCCGGTCAATCCAATATGGAGCGGAGTTATATGCATGGACTGCAGGATGTGAAAGCAGAACTTCCCGGCTGCTACAATTCCAATATCCGGTTTTTTAATATTCCAAAAACTACCGCCAACCATCCGCAGGACGATGTGAAAGCTAACTGGACTATTTGCGAATCCACATCTCTTAAAACATTTAGTGCTATCGGATATTTTTTTGGAAAAAAATTAAACAGGGAGCTGAACGTTCCGATCGGTTTAATTAATGCAAGCTGGGGAGGCACTCCGGCAGAAGTGTGGACACCGGAAGATGTTTTTAAAGAAGATGAAGAACTTAAATTATCTGCAAACCGGTTACAGGGTTTTCGCTGGTGGCCAAATCATGATGGACTTTGTTATAACGCCATGATTGATCCCATCACAAAATTCAATATCGCCGGAGTGATCTGGTACCAGGGAGAAAGCAACACCCTGAATAATGATACCTATCACAAATTATTTACTTCCATGATCCGCTCCTGGAGAAATGCCTGGAAAAAAGAATTCCCTTTTTACTATGTACAAATTGCTCCTTTTAATTATGGTTTTCACAATGTAGGCGCCCTGATCCAGGAAGCACAAAGAAAAGCATTGGATTTTCCAAAAACCGGGATGGTAGTTACCACAGACCTTATAGATTCGGTTACCGATATTCATCCATCCAATAAACATGAGGTGGGTTACCGGCTTGCAAACTGGGCATTAGCAGAAACCTATAATCAAAAAGTGCTTGCTTATAAGAACCCGGTATATAAAAGTAAAACAACGGTAAAAAACAAAATCATTTTAAGTTTTGATCATGCAGCAAAAGGACTAACAGCAAACGGCACGGTAAAAGGTTTTATTATTTCCGGTAAAAATGAACATTGGCATCCTGCAGAAGCAAGGATTGAAAAAGATAAAATCACTGTCTGGAGTGATAAAGTGCCAACCCCGGTTCATGTTCGCTTTGGTTTTGGAAATACCATTATTGGCAATGTATTCAGCAAAGAAGGTTTACCCTTATGCCCATTCCGTACGGATAACTGGGCAGTAAATCAAAGCCAGGTAAAATAAATCCTTGCGGCAGGCAATATACCCCTATCTTTGCACCTCAAATTTGAGTTCTGCAGTTCCAGGTAAGTAAACGGTTTTTTCTGCTAAGCAATTTCTGCTAAATAGTTAGTCCTTCTTCCCACTGCCCGATTCTCAGATCAATTATTAATTTTTAAAAAAGAGAAAAGAACATGAACATTTATGTTTCAAACCTAAGCTTCAACGTACAGGATGAAGACTTAAAAAGCTATTTTGCTGATTACGGAGAAGTAACTTCAGCTAAAGTAATTACTGACAAATTCACTAACCGCAGCCGTGGTTTTGGTTTTGTTGAAATGTCTGATGATGAAGCCGCTCAAAAAGCGATTACTGAATTAGACGGCGCTACCGTTGATGGCCGTGCCATCAAAGTAAATGTGGCTAAACCACGTGAAGAAAGATCTAACAATAACGACCGCCGTTCAATGGCCGGAAGCCGTTGGTAATATTCACGAAAGGTTTTATGGAAGGGTTCAGCAATGAACCCTTTTTCATTTTATACAACCCCTTGCAAGAAATCTATAAACCTTTATCTTTACCAAAACCATTTATATGACAAGCGAACAGATCAGCAAGTTCATTGAAGCTTCTCACCTCGCAAAAAATCCTGTGAAGATCGAATTCAAAACAAGATCTTCCATCAACGGCTTATTTATCCAGGCCACAGATTATACCGAATTAAAGTTGAAAAATTTCTGGCGAATTGTCGCCGAACCCAGGATTAAAGACTTTAAAGCCACTAATGATAATAATCTTTCCAGGATTTTTAATGGCACAGAATTTACCAAACTCAGTGCCATTAAAGAAAAATAAAAAACCTGCCGGTAAGCAGGTTCCTTTATTACTTTTTCTTATCCACCGATTTCTTTTTTGTTTTTTTAAGCGCAGCATCAATAGCAGCACTCAGGTTTGCCAAAGTTGGTTTGCCCGTAACCGGTACATCGTTTACAAAAAAAGCAGGTAACTCTTTTACTCCTTTCTTAATCCCTTCTTTAAGATCATCCTGTACCTGCCAGCCGAAAGTTCCGTTGACAAGATCATCAAGAAATTTTTTGTCCCTGATACCGGCGTCTTTACTATGTAATTTTAAACTTACCGTGCCCAGGTTTCTGCGGTTGCTGAACAGGATATTGTGCATTTCCCAGAACTTACCGGTTTGTGCAGCAGCAACGGCTGATTCGCTGGCTTTCATACTGCGCTGATGAACCATGGTAAGCGGGAAATGACGAAAATTAAACCGGATCTTTCCATCATATTTTTCAAGTAATTGTTTCACTATTTCGTTGGCTTTGGCACAATCCTCATTTTCGTATTCCCCAAATTCCATTAAGGTAACCGCTGCTTTTACATTGCCAACAAATACATCTTTTGGTTTAATAATTTCAATTACTTCTTTTGTAAATGCCATAAAAATTTTACTCCTTTCTTTTCCTTTTCAGGATTTATTTTAAAATGTTGCTTTTTTCTTCTTTTCCTTTAAATCATCTCCAGTCTCTTCTTCATTTCTGAATACAACCGTATTGTCAAAAACATCCACCAGTACCGGCTTTGATTTATCCAGATTGCCGGCCAAGATACGTTTACTCAATGTATTCACAATTTCCTTTTGAATTAACCTTTTCAAAGGCCTTGCACCAAATTGAGGATCAAATCCTTGCGTTGCTAAAAAATCAAGTGCATAGTTACTGAATTTTAGCGAAATCCCGGATCGCATTACCAAATTTTTAAGGTTTTGAAGTTGAATTTTTATGATCCCCAGTATCTCTTTTTTCATCAACGGCTGAAACATGATGATCTCATCTACCCTGTTAAGGAATTCGGGCCTGATAGTTTGACGCATTAATGCCATCACATCCCTTTTTGCTGTTTCTGTTACTTTTTCTACGTTTTCTTCAGTTACTTCCTCAAATGCTTCCTGGATCAGGTGGCTGCCGATATTACTGGTCATAATGATAATGGTGTTCTTAAAATTCACCACCCGGCCTTTATTATCAGTCAGTCTTCCATCATCCATCACCTGCAATAAAATATTCCAGACATCCGGATGTGCTTTTTCAATTTCATCCAATAAAATAACACTGTATGGTTTTCTGCGAACAGCTTCCGTCAGTTGCCCGCCTTCATCATAACCAACATAGCCGGGAGGAGCACCCACCAGCCGGCTGACAGAATGTTTTTCCTGGTATTCACTCATGTCTATTCTTGTCATCATACTTTCGTCATCAAATAAATATGCTGCCAAAGCTTTTGCCAGTTCTGTTTTACCCACACCGGTTGTTCCTAAGAAAATAAAAGACCCGATTGGTTTTTTAATATCCTGCAAGCCGGCACGGCTTCTTCTGATTGCATCCGCTACTGCAGTAATCGCTTCATCTTGTCCAACCACCCTTTCATGTAAATGTGCTTCCAGGTTTAAAAGCTTTTCTTTTTCCGATTGCAGCATTTTAGCAACAGGAATACCAGTTGCTTTTGAAATACTTTCAGCAATATCTTCTGCATCTACTTCTTCTTTTAAGAGTCTTTTTTCACTACCTGATTCCAGTTGAATACTTAAATCCCCGATAATTTTTTCCTGTTCCTTTATTTTACCATAGCGGATCTCCGCTACTTTACCATAATCTCCTTCCCTTTCTGCTCTTTCTGCCTGTTGCTTCAGGTTTTCGATCTCTGCTTTTGCGTTCTGTACTTTTTCTACCAATTCTTTCTCTCCTTTCCATTTTGCACTTAATGTATCCCTCTCTACAGAAAGGTTTGCAATTTCCGTACTCAGCTCTTTTAGTTTTGCAGCATCATCCTCTCTTTTGATTGCTTCTCTTTCAATCTCCAACTGGCGTATCTGTCTATCCAGTGTATCCAGTTCCTCTGGCATAGAATTCATTTCCAGCCTGAGTTTAGCAGCACTTTCATCAATAAGATCTATAGCTTTGTCCGGCAAAAAACGATCGGTAATGTAACGGTCTGATAATTCCACAGCAGAAATAATGGCTTCATCCTTGATGCGAACGTGGTGGTGTGTTTCATAGCGATCTTTCAAACCGCGTAAAATAGAAATTGCATCCTCCACAGAAGGTTCATCAATCATTATTTTCTGAAATCTTCTTTCCAGTGCTTTATCTTTTTCAAAAAATTTCTGGTATTCATTTAATGTGGTAGCACCTACAGCCCGCAGATCACCTTTGGCTAAAGCCGGTTTTAAAATATTGGCGGCATCCATGGCTCCTTCACCACCGCCTGCACCCACCAGTGTATGGATCTCATCAATAAATAAAATGATCTCTCCGTTGCTTTCACTTACTTCTTTGACGACTGCCTTCAATCTTTCTTCAAATTCTCCTTTATACTTGGCGCCGGCAATCAATAAACCCATATCCAGTCCATAAATAATTTTAGACTTCAGGTTTTCAGGTACATCTCCATTTACAATTCGATGTGCAATACCTTCTGCAATGGCAGTTTTACCTACACCCGGTTCACCCACCAGAATGGGATTATTTTTTGTACGCCTTGTCAGGATATGTAAGGTTCGTCTTATTTCTTCATCACGGCCAATGACCGGGTCAAGTTTACCCGACCTTGCCAGTTCATTTAGATTTTTTGCATACTTGTTTAATGCATTGTATTCCTGGCTTTGTGTCTGGGATGTAACGGTATCCCCTTTTCTGAATTCTTTAATGGCCGTTATTAATCCTTTCTCTGTTAATCCAGAATCTTTTAAAAGTTTTGCTGCCTGATCATTCCCCTGGACGATAGCCAGCAACAAGTGTTCCGGAGTAATAAATTCATCCTTGAATTGTTTTAGGACAGCTCCTGCTCTTAATATCACGGTGTTTGCATCACGACCAATTGCCTGTGCTGCTTCACCGGATGTCTTTGGCAGTTTGCCAATCAGCTCATCCAGTTTTGAGTCAAGAAGATTTATTGTAACATTATTTTTCTTCAGCAGGTATTCAACCGGTGAATCCTTTTGTTCCAGTAAGGCTTTTAAAATATGCTCCGTTTCTATATTCGGATTCTGTGAATTAAAAGCTAATTGCTGAGCCGCCTGAAAGGCTTCTGCTGCTTTTATGGTAAAATTTCCTAAGTTCATGTTGTTGAAATTAAATTATTTGATTTATCCTGAAACAATTTGTCAAATCTTAATCCAAGAGTCAAATTCAGAAACTATGGCATATAATACCCGGAGTACATGTCTCAAATGCAGCTTGTTAGCAGTTATCCTGCTATTCTTACAGCCCTGCTTTAGCCAATATAATTTTGGTAAACTTGATCAGCTACTGGAAGAAAAACAAAAACTGTTGGGCAAGGATTTTGTGCTGATGATTTGGTCCGCTGGTAATCCTTTGGAGAAAAAAGAGGATACCCTTATTTATAAAAAAGAAGTGGGAGAATTTAAAAGTAAGACCATCGCACCAGTTGCCAGTTGCAGCAAATGGCTGACGGCTGCCTTAGTCATGCAGTTTGTGGATGAAGGCAAAATTTCGCTGGATGATAAAAT
>DATDPZ010000384.1:0-9883 GCA_035292525.1 Chitinophagaceae bacterium | reverse complement strand
AAGAAATTTACCATTAACAGAACAAACCGTATATAAAACATCAACAGGTCAGGAAAAATCAATCATAACAGTTGGCGATAAATGGTCCACATTTCAGACAGAAAATTTCGGAGCTACTTCACAACCACAATATATAATACTAACAGCCGGTGAAACCGTACTTACCAAATCAAAATTTTATACTCCGGATGCTGATGAGTTTATCGCCTGGTTAAATTGCGGACTGGAAGCTTTTGAAAAAAAGAAAAAATAAACTTAAATGTCCCGGATTAAAAATCTATTAAAAAATCCTCCGGTATCATCGGAGGATTTTTTAATTAGGTGTCATTCTGCATCAGCCTACGGGAGTTGACAAGCAAGGTGATTTCCTATTATTTCTCCGGTTGGAGATACAGAATGACAAGAACCTTATAATTATAATGCAATTTGTTTTTCTAACATCAGCTTGCGTAAGTTAATCAATCCGTAACGCATCCTTCCCAATGCGGTGTTAATACTGCAATTGGTCATACCGGCAATTTCTTTAAAACTCATATCTGCATAATGGCGAAGTATAATGACCTCCCGCTGATCTTCCGGCAGCCGTTCCAGCATTTCTCTTACCCGGTCATGGCTCTGCCTTTTCATCATCTTGGTTTCTGCACTGTCTTCAAAAAAATTCAGCACTTCAAATATATCCTTATCTTCTCCGTTCTTAATCATCGGAGTCCTTTTCACTTTCCGGAAATGATCCACACAAAGGTTGTGAGCAATCCGCATGGCCCAGGGCAGAAATTTACCTTCTTCTGTGTACCTGCCACCACGCATGGTGTCAATGATACGGATAAATACATCCTGGAAGATATCTTCTGCAAGGTATTTGTCTTTTACCAGGAACAGGATGGAAGTATAAAGTTTGTCCTTATGGCGAAGTACAAGGGTTTCTAAAGCTTCATTGCTGCCATCAACGAACAAGTGGATAAGTTCGTTATCGGTTTTTTTTGTAAATGCTTTCATAAACGGTTTTTTTTTGGAAGTTTGGATATTGGTTAAATCGAAAATAAAAAATGAATGAATCGGTTTTTTAAGTAGAAGTGTTCGTTCAAATAGGCAAGGTTTTTTTCTGGTTGCTTAAATTTGTTTAACGGGACAATAAAAGTAATCGAATTTCGATACCTGACAAATCAATCTAAATGAAGTTCCTCCCTTTTTTTTTAATGAAATGTTAAGGATTGTATTGATTTCTAAGGAGTCATCGTATTTTTGTGACCCTTCATGAATACCATAATACCGCATATTTCCGATATAAAAAGAGTGAAAGTACCTGCCCCCAATGGGATTTTTATTCATGGTGCAAGAGTTCATAATCTTAAAAATGTGAGTGTTGAGATACCCCGAAACAAACTTATTGTTGTTACCGGTGTTTCAGGTTCAGGTAAATCTTCCTTAACGATCGATACCCTTTATGCCGAAGGACAACGCAGATATGCTGAAAGCCTTAGTGCTTATGCAAGACAATTTCTGAACAGGATGAATAAACCTGATGTAGATTATATCAAAGGGCTTTGTCCTGCCATTGCCATTGAACAAAAAGTGATTACAAGAACTCCCCGGAGTACGGTAGGTAGTATGACAGAAATCTATGATTACCTTAAATTACTCTTTGCCCGAATTGGAAAAACTATCTCACCGGTATCAGGAAGACAGGTAAAAAAAGATGATGTTAAAGATGTGATTGATGCGATCAGTACTTTATCTGCAGGAACCAGAGTGTATATTCTCATTGCCATTAAAAAACATAAGAATAGAAATTTAAATGAAGAATTAAACATTTTAGTGCAAAAAGGATTTTCGAGATTGTTTAACTCTGAGACCAATACAGTGAGCCGGATTGAAGACCTTATCAGCTTGCCGGCAAAAGAACTCAATGCAATAGTTCAATCCCCAAAATCCGGCATGACCACTTATGTGCTTGTTGACAGGATCGTAACCAAAGAATTCGATGAGGATGATATTCATCGCCTGTCAGATTCTATTGGTACCGCATTTTATGAAGGAGAAGGAGATGTATTTCTGGAAGTACAAAATCAAGTCTGGAGTCAGTCAGTAAAAACTTCTTCGGAGGACCAGGGAATCAGGAAACCAACTCAAGACTCACTGCTCCATTTCAACAACCGTTTCGAACTTGACGGCATTCAGTTTGATGAACCTTCTCCCCATCTTTTCTCATTTAATAATCCTTTCGGAGCCTGTCCCACTTGTGAAGGATTTTCCCAGGTGTTGGGCATTGATGCAGACCTGGTGATTCCTGACAGAAGGTTGAGCGTTTACGATGGAGCTGTGGCGCCATGGAAAGGAGAAAAACTGGATTGGTGGAGAAAACAATTTATTAAAGTAGCTGCAAAAAATAATTTCTCGGTACATAAAGCCATCGCAGATTTAACAGACATACAATATGATCTTTTATGGGAGGGGGTGGATGGAATTGGAATTAATGATTTTTTTAAAGATGTAGAATCGCAGCTATATAAAGTTCAGTACAGGGTGCTGCTAAGTCGTTACAGGGGAAGAACAACATGTCCTGATTGCAAGGGGTCCCGGCTTAGGAAAGAAGCTTTGTATGTAAAAGTTTATGAGAAAAACATCGGGGAGTTGAATGAATTACCGGTAAAAGATTTGAAAACCTGGTTTGACAATCTGGGAAAAAAACTTTCAGGCAACGAAAAGAAAATTGCAAAACGAATACTGATTGAAATCAACAACAGGATAAATACATTATTGAATGTAGGCCTCGGTTATCTTACGCTAAACCGCCTGGCTAATTCTTTAAGTGGCGGCGAAAGTCAGCGTATCCAGCTGACTAGAAATCTGGGTAGCAACCTCACCAATTCATTGTATATACTGGATGAACCTTCAATCGGATTGCATTCAAGAGATACGGTCAATCTTATTCGGGTGCTCAAAGAGCTTCGTGAACTTGGAAACACGGTAGTAGTAGTGGAGCATGATGAAATGATGATGAGAGAAGCAGATCATATAATAGATATGGGCCCCTACGCATCTCATTTAGGAGGTGAAATAGTGGCTGAAGGAAATTATGAAGAGATCATTCATCATCCCCAAAGCCTTACAGGAAAATATTTAAAAGGAGAAATGAAAATTGAACCGCCTAAATCTGTCAGAAAATGGATCCGGTCCATAAAAGTGGAAGGTGCAAGGCAGCATAACCTGGATAATATCACTGTTGAGTTTCCCCTGAATATTCTTTGCGTAGTAACCGGGGTAAGCGGAAGTGGCAAAACAACATTGGTAAAACAAATTCTTTATCCTGCATTGCAAAAGATCAAAGGAGACATCGGTTTTGCTGGTAAAGCAGGAATACATAAAACCATTACCGGCGACATTGAATCTATTTCGCAATTAGAAATGGTGGATCAGCATCCAATCGGTAAGTCTTCAAGAAGTAACCCGGTTACTTATATCAAAGCGTATGATGAAATCAGGGATCTTTATTCCAAACAACCCTTGAGCAAGATGCGGGGATTTTTACCCAAACATTTTTCATTTAACGTGGATGGCGGTCGCTGTGATACCTGCAAAGGGGAGGGGGAGCAGGTAGTGGAAATGCAGTTTTTAGCAGATGTACATCTGACCTGTGAATCCTGTAATGGGAAAAGATTTAAAGAAGAAGTACTGGACGTAAAGTACAAAGACAAAAATATTTTTGATGTACTGGAGATGAGTGTAGATGAAGCCATTGATTTCTTTTATGATGAACCTGCCATTAAAAGATCTGTTTCTCCGCTTACGGATGTAGGCCTTGGCTATATAAAACTTGGCCAGTCGTCCAATACACTTTCCGGTGGCGAAGCACAAAGAGTGAAGCTGGCTTCTTTCCTGGGTAAAGGAAAAGGGAAGGCCCGCCCGACTGAATCATCGTTCGGGCGGGGAAACATCCTTTTTATTTTTGACGAACCTACTACAGGGTTACATTTTCATGATATAAAAAAACTCCTTACTTCTTTTAATGCATTAATTGAGCAGGGTCATTCCATCATAGTGATAGAGCATAACCTGGATATTGTACGCAGTGCAGACTGGGTGATTGATCTGGGTCCCGAGGCCGGTGATGGAGGAGGGCAACTGGTGTTTGCCGGCAAGCCATCTGAAATCAAAAAAGAAAAGAAAAGCTGGACCGGGAAATATATTTAAATATATCCAGGAGATTACGATACACTTATCTATTTATCAATAATCCCTCCTTCACATAATTAATTTTTAAAAAAGAGTGTTTTTACTATCACAAATTCATTTTTATATGAATTAAAGAATTTTTATTTTATAAATCAATTACATGTGGCAGTAACTGTATCGTAAGATTACTAACAACGTTTTAATATTTATCAACTTTTATCATCCATTCTAAGTATTCCTTACTAGCGTTGTATAATAAGAATATAGTATGGTACGTTTAGGTAAATACTCTTAGTTATTTTTTGAGTCTAAAATCCAAACTGAATGAAAAACAATCTTTTACTTTCGTCAATATTTCTTTCTGTCTCAATTTTTATTTTCATCTTTTTGGATACAGGCATCAGCATTTTCCCATTTTAGCATTAGAACATCATCCATCATAACCAAAACTGTTTTTTAATATCCGGAAGCATGAAAAACTATCATTATCATACAGGCTTTTTTTTAATAGCATTCTTCTTTTTGATCAGCAACATTTACGCTCAAACTACTTATACCTGGGTAGGCGCTAATAACGCATCCTGGACTACCAGCACGAACTGGAGCCCGGCAAGAACAACCCCAGCCACTAACGATATTTTACTTTTTAATGATGGAACCGTAAAAAATGTAACAAGCGTACCTACTCAAACCATCGGAAGTTTATTAATCATTAATAATTCAGACATTACACTTCAGAACTCTGCCACAAGTACAGTAACAGTTGGAAACGGTACTGGTGATGATCTGTTGATTTCTGCTGGCGCTGCACTTACAATCGGAGGGACCAGCACTTTAACTGTTACTTTAAATACTAATTCGACAGCCGATATCAGTGGCACATTAAATATTAATGCAGGCAGAATTTTCAGACTGACTAATTCCGGAGTGGTTACAACTGTTTCAGGAACTATCGTCAACTCAAGCAGCAGCAATAATGGAATATATGGATCATCTGCTGATAAATTAATATTTACCAGTGGTAGTACATACCAACATGCATTAAATGGAGGAACAGTGCCAACAGCTACCTGGAACAGCAATTCAACATGTGGTATAACGGGATCGGTGGGTAGTGAACCTTCCGGACTGAATCAGTCATTCGGGCATTTTATATGGAATTGTACAAGCCAGTCAGGCAATCTTAATCTGGAACCTGATGGGATGAGTGTAGCAGGAAATATTACCATTTTCAGTACCGGAAGTAAAAACCTGCGAATGTTGAATTCGAATACAGACAGAACATTGAACATTAGCGGAAACTTTTTACAATCCGGTGGTAATTTTATTGTTGTTAATGGTAATGGGGATGGTACTTTGAATATCAACGGAGATTTTAGCTTATCCGGCGGTTCATTTATATTCAAAAATGCGAATGGGAAAGCAGAACTAAATGTGAATGGTCATTTTTCAATGACAGGTGGAACTTTTGATCACCGGGCAAGTAGTGCGTCTTCAACTGCAACTGTGGCTGTGAGTGGAAATTTCAGCATGGATAATGGTACATACGACTTTTCTGTTGTAAATGCTACAGGCCTGTTAAATGTTGCCGGAAATTTTTCACATACCGGGGGAACGATTACAGAAACCGGATCCGGAAAAGGTGACATCGTATTTAATGGGAATGGTATTCAGGTTTTTACTTCGGGAGGAACAATTGTTAATACCATAAATTTTACTGTTAATCTTGGGAGCACTTTACAATTTGTTACTCCTTCAACTGCAATTACTGGAGATGGTTCTTTTACTTTATCAAACGATGCCGGAATATATATAACCTCTCCTGAAGGAATTACTAACTCTGGTGCAAATGGAAATATTAGGGTGACGGGTTCCAGGTCTTATAATAGCGGGGCAACTTACATTTTTAATGGAAATGCTATACAGTCAGAAGGTGGTGGTTTGCCTTCAACTGTAAAAAAAATGACCATAAATAATAATGCCGGTATTATCTTATCAAAAGCTGTTACAGTTACAGAATCCCTAACTCTAACCAATGGCATTTTAACGACTTCAAACTCCAATTTACTAATCATTGATAATAATGCTACAGTATCTGGAGTGAGCAATAATTCTTATGTAAATGGTCCGGTTCGTAAAACAGGTAATGGCAGCTTTACTTTCCCCATTGGGAAAGATGGAGTTTTTTCACCAATTAGTATTTCTGCACCGGCAAATGCTACCGATGTTTTTACGGCTGAATATATCCGGGCCAGTGCTACTTCATTGGGAAACATTATTGCACCGGGATTACATAACGTCAGTAATTGTGAATACTGGCAGCTGGATCGTAATGCCGGAACTTCTAATGTAAATATTACTGTTTCCTGGAGCAGTTCAAGCCCATGTAATGTGGCTTCTTATATAACAGACCTCAATTCACTTACTATTGCTCACTTTAATGGCAGCAGTTGGGATAGTCATGGTAATGACGGAGGTACAACCGGTACCCTGAGTGATGGAACCATCACCTGGAATAATGTTTCTGCTTTTAGCCCATTTTCACTTGGAAGCACCAGTTCTACCGAAAATACTTTACCTGTAAAGTTTGGAGACTTTAAAGTTTTTGAAAAGCTTCCGGGTGTTCAGATAGAATGGAGTACTTATATAGAAAGCAATGTTGACCGTTTTGAAATTCAACGTTCAGCTGATGGACGTACATTTGTCACTATTGGCCAGGTAAAAGCAAGAAATCTTAACCAAAGATCAGATTACAGCTGGTATGACGCAGCGCCATTACCTAACTATAATTTTTACCGGATTAAAAGTGTAGATATAGATACTAAATCAGACTTTACTACTATTGTGAAAATAAGTTTTAAAAAAACCGGCTCCGGTTTCAGTATTTATCCAAACCCGGTTACAAGTAAACAAATTTCTTTTCAGGTATCTGATATTCAAAAAGGAGAATATGTGCTGATCATAAACAACAGCACGGGTCAGCAGGTGTATAGAAAAAATTTATCCTTTAGTGCTGGGGCAATCACACAGGCCATTCAACTTCCGGCATCAATTCAACCAGGTATCTATAGTCTGCAATTGACAAATTATTTAACAGTATTCAGCAAAGCATTTATTGTACAATAATATACATGGGTTACTAATAAAATCGCCATATCCGGAAGCCACTGTCTGAATTAATAAAGATTATTTACCTTAACCGGTCAAGACTCTTCACCAGTTTTTCATCTTTCCAGATTCCCCGGGCTGCTGCAATAACCAACACCGGAATGGCAAAGGCAAATACAGAAGTTAAAGAGATGGTGCCACTGGTAAATTTATTCAGCTGGCTGAAATAAATCACCAGGTTGATGATAGAGACCAGGAGTATGAATATCGTAAAGCGTAATTGCAATTTTCTTTGTTTGTATAGAAATATAATGAACAGGCATCCCGCAGCAAGAATGGCTGTAAGCATTATTAAAAAGATATTCGAAGCAGCAGTAAGAGATTTGAATTCCTGAAAATTATCTTTCCCTGGCTGATTCCCGCTGTAGAAAGAGAATCTGAATGTCAGTACCGCACAGGCTGTAGCAGCCAGTAACCAAAGTGTTTGTATTCGTTGAATCATAGCTTTAAATTTAAACTAAGTTAATAAATCATCCCAATTCAGGATACAAAGGGAACTGCTTCATAAATTCTTTCACTTCATTTTTTATTTCTGAAATCATTTTTTCATTGTCTGCATTCATCAGCACTTTGTCAATCATATTCACCACGGTTTCCATATGATCTTCAGTCATGCCTCTTGTTGTTACAGCAGGTACACCAACACGTATACCGGAAGTTACAAAAGGTGATTTGTCGTCAAACGGAACAGCGTTTTTATTTAAAGTAATATGTGCTTTGTCTAAAGTCTCCTGTGCTTTTTTACCGGTTGATTTTTTATTGCGAAGATCAATCAGCATTAAATGGGTATCGGTGCCATTGCTTATTAAATTATATCCTCTGCTTACGAAGGCTTTGGCCATCGCCTGTGCATTAAGTATGATCTGCTGGCCATAAGCTTTAAAATCTTCAGAAAGAATTTCTCCAAAAGCAACTGCCTTAGCTGCGATCACATGTTCCAGTGGTCCGCCTTGTGATCCGGGGAATACCGCCAGGTCAAGTAACTGGCTCATCAGCCTGGTGTTTCCTTTCGGATCTTTAATACCCCAGGGATTTTCAAAATCGTGACGAAGCATAATGATGCCACCGCGGGGGCCTCTTAAAGTTTTGTGGGTGGTAGAACTAACTATATGGCAATGATCAAAAGGATCATTTAATAACCCGGTTGCTATCAACCCGGCAGGATGTGCAATATCAGCAAATACGACTGCACTTATTTCATCTGCAATGGCACGGATGCGTTTATAATCCCAGTCACGGCTGTATGCTGATGCTCCGCAAATGATCATCTTTGGTTTTTCAGTACGGGCTTTCGCTTCCAGTTGATCGTAATCTACAATTCCATCTTGGGTTACTCCGTAATGAAGGGCATGATAAGTTTTGCCACTGAAGTTGGCAGGACTACCATGTGTCAGATGCCCACCCATACTAAGATCCAGACCTAAAAATTTTTCACCGGGTTTCATTACGGCCAGGAATACGGCCCCGTTTGCCTGTGCACCACTGTGAGGTTGTACATTGGCCCAGGAGCAATTAAATATTTTTTTCAGGCGTTCGATGGCCAGGGTTTCAATTTCATCCACTACTTCACATCCGCCATAGTATCGTTTGCCGGGATAGCCTTCCGCATATTTATTGGTAGGAACCGTACCCATAGCCTGCATTACCTGCAGGGAGGTAAAGTTTTCCGAAGCGATGAGTTCTATGCCGATCCTTTGACGGTTTAGTTCTTTTTGGATGAGTTCGAAAACGAGAGTGTCTTTTTGCATGACAGAGTTTAGTAGTTTATAGGTTCACAAGTTCCATAGTTCACAAGTTCACAGGCTAACCGGTTCATTAGTTTAAAAGTTGATTTAAATAATTTGCGAACTTCGTAAACCCCTGAAACTATGAAACCTGCTGAATAGCGATAAGAACGTACAAGTGAGTGACACAACAAAAGCCAAATAGAATTGTTTGGCTGGTTACATCATTACTTCCTGCAAAAATAGGAGAGTAGGAATTGACCTGTGTAAATTTTTGTTTATTGTAAATTCCCTATTTTCACAGGCTTTTAAAATCAACATGAAGGCATTAATACCAGTAGCAGGGGCCGGCACCAAGCTGCGTCCACATACTTATACTCATCCCAAGGCACTGATTCCGCTTGCCGGAAAAACAGTACTCAGTACAATTATTGATCAACTGCAGGAAGCCGGGATCGGGGAAATCATTTTTATTGTGGGTTATCTTGGCGATAAGATCAGGGATTATGTAAAACAAAAATACCCGGATATTAAAAGTCATTTTGTTCAGCAAACGGACAGGCAGGGGATTGGTCATGCCATTAAAATGACAAAAAGCATTGTGAGTAATGATGAAGTGTTTGTAGTACTGGGTGATACCATCTGTGAATATGATCTGAAAGCGGTATTGCAGAATCCACATTCCATGCTGGGCGTAAGAAAAGTGGATGACCCCCGTGAGTTTGGCGTGGCAGTGATCAATGAAGAGGGTTTTGTAACACATGTGGTGGAAAAACCACAAATACCCAAAAGCAACATGGCATTGGTGGGGTTATACA
>DATDPZ010000383.1:0-9585 GCA_035292525.1 Chitinophagaceae bacterium | reverse complement strand
TATTTAAATATACAAATCGCTATAGCCTTCCCCGGGAAAGTTTCTTATTGCGTTTTGTATGTTTAATCATGTTCATTGCGTTGCAAAAGTAGGGCGGGTACAACTTCACACCAAATTATTATTATAAATATTTTCAGGTGTCTTTCAAATGCCGTGGTTTGCCTATCTTGAGTTATATGAAAATTCTCAAACTATTAGTTATTTTTCTTCTCCCCTTTTTTGTAGCTGCTCAAACCCGCTATGATGTGGTGATTGACGAAATCATGGCTGATCAGACTCCGGCGGTCAGTTTACCGTCTAATGAATGGATTGAATTAAAAAATGTTTCTGCCAATCCTATCAACCTGCTGAACTGGAGAATTGGAGATGCCACAGGACAAAGCGGCCCGATGCCCGTTTTTATTTTACAACCCGACAGTTTTGTAATTGTTTGTACGGGAAGTGCTGTTGCCGCCATGCAGGCATATGGAAGAGTGATCTCCGTAACCAGTTTCCCTTCTTTGGATAATGATGGCGACCAGCTTTTTTTAAAAAGTAATACGGGTATGGTTATTCATGCAGTCAATTATTCATCCTCCTGGTACCAGAATGCCGTAAAAAAAGATGGTGGATGGACGCTGGAAATGATTGACACCAAAAGCCCCTGTGCAGGAATGAGCAACTGGAAAGCCAGTGTGGATATCCGGGGAGGAAGCCCGGGTACAAAAAATTCGATTGATGCCGTTAATATTGATTTAACCGGGCCCTCCTTAAAGAAAGCCTTTCCTGTTGACAATATGAATATCATGGCTGAGTTTGACGAACCACTTGATAGTTTAAAAGGAGCCACCCTGGCAAATTATTCTATTGACGGGGGACTGCTCATCCTGTCTGCTACTTCCATTTCTCCTTTTTTTAACCAGGTGCAGTTGCGTCTTCAGAACCCGATGCAGGCAAATACAATTTATAATCTTACGGTAAATAATGTAACGGACTGTAAGAATAATCCAATTGGTTCGGCAAACAAATCAAGAGTAGGATTGCCGGTGGATGCTGCTGCTGCTGAATTAGTGATCAATGAAATTTTATTTAATCCCGTAAGCGGGGGAAGTGATTTTGTAGAATTTTATAACCGCAGCAATAAAATTTTTGACGCCAATAAACTTTATATCGCCAATCGTAACAGCAGTAATGCAGTCAGCTCTGCAAAACTTCTGGTCTCCTCTCCTTTTCTGGTTTTTCCCGGAGATTATCTTGTAGTAACAGAAAATGCAGACAACCTCTCCCTGAATTTTTTTGTAAAAAATCCGGATGCTGTATTTATTATTTCCTCCATGCCCTCTTTTCCTGATGACAAGGGCAATGTAATCCTGTTAAATTTCCAGGGAAATATTTCTGACGAAGTTTCTTATAATAAAAGCTGGCACTTTGCTCTTCTGGATGATGAAAATGGCATTTCGTTGGAACGAATTGATCCCGATGGTCCTTCGCAGGAAGCCGCTAACTGGCATTCGGCTGCCTCCACTGCAGGTTACGGAACCCCCACTTATAAAAACTCACAGTACAAATCAGTGCAGCGCATCAATGCAACTATTGAAGCCACACCAAAAGTTTTTTCGCCTGATAATGATGGAAGGGATGATATTGTTTCCATTCAATATAAAACAACCGAACCGGGATATGTAGCTAATATTACTATTTTTGATTCCAATGGAAGGCCGGTTAAAACGTTGGTGAGTAATGGAATTTTAGGCCTGGAAGGTTATTGGAACTGGGACGGGCTTGATAATAAAAAAATGAAATTACCCGTGGGCACTTACGTAGTGCTTGCCGAAATTTTTAATTTACAGGGTAAAAAAGAGATTTTTAAAAATGTGGTGGTGCTGGCAAGAAAACTGAATTAGGTTTAAAAAAACTCTCTGAAATGAGTAAATTTGAAAAGTTTATACAGAAATTACTTTCAGGAAGCACAGATAAGAATATTAACTTTAGTGATTTAAGTAAAGTCCTGAAAAATCTTGGATTTGAAGAAAGAATAAAAGGAAGCCATCATATATATTTTAAAAGTGGTGTGGAAGAGATTATTAACCTGCAGCCTGATAATAATTAGGCAAAGTCCTACCAGGTTAAACAGGTCAGAGATCTTTTGATCAAATACAAATTAATAAATACAACAGATGAATAGCAAATTCGAAATTATCATTTACTGGAGCAAAGATGATAATGCATTCATAGCAGAAGTTCCTGAACTGGCTGGTTGTCTTGCTGATGGCAAAACCTATTCAGAAGCCTTAGAAAATGTCCAGGTAATAATCAATGAATGGATAGAAACGGCCCAATCTCTTGGAAGATTGATCCCTGAACCTAAAGGGAAACTGATGTATGCCTGATATGCCAGATAATTTAAATCCCGATTAATAAATTTCTACTCAATTGTAACTTTATTAATAGGATGACAAAATAAAACCTGCTATTTAATTTAATAACTAATTGTATGAAAAAAAACATCATCGTCTTTGCCAGTTTATTTTTTATCTTTTTTTTAAACTCCAATGCTTAGGAACCTCCCAAAGAAATACCACAAAAATTTATGCAGATCACCACGATCGAATCCGTTGTGGGCGGTGGAATTGGTCGTTCCAAAATGATTATTACAAAAGAAGACGGCTCCCAGGAAGAAAGAGATATGGAAAACTTATTCAGTTTAACCGGAATGAATTTAAAGAATATAAAAAGTAATGAATCAGATATTTTAAAAGCATTGAAAGTTTATACAGACGATGGCTGAAAAATTTATCTGATCATTCCGCTTACCTTAAGCCCCGGTGATAAAGGCGCCGGAATTTTTATGACCCGCTACCTGCTGAGCAAGCCCGACGAAAAAAAGGGATTTTAAAAATAATTGATGCCAGTTCCTTCAGGAATTTTCAGTTCGATTATCTCATATCACTAAATCAATTTCAAACTTTGTCAGATCCCTGAACATTTGGATTCTGTTTTCTATATCTGCCCTGGTCAGTTCCCTTAATCTCATTGTGCCAAATTTCTCTACACAAAAACTGGCCATGGCAGAGCCGATGATGATAGCCGCTTTCATATTTTCAAAACTGGTATCGCCGGTATTGGCCAGGTAACCAATAAATCCTCCTGCAAACGTATCCCCGGCGCCGGTAGGATCAAACACCACTTCAAGCGGCAGTGCCGGAGCAAAGAAAACCTTGTCGTCATAAAATAACAAAGCGCCGTGTTCCCCTTTTTTTATGATCAGGTATTTGGGGCCCATTTCCATAATTGATTTGGCAGCGCCTACCAGTGAATATTGCCCGCTAAGCTGCCTTGCTTCGCTGTCATTAACCATCAGCACATCTATTTTCTTCAGTACTTTTTCCAGGTCGGCCATCGCTGTTTCCATCCAGAAATTCATAGTATCCAGCACCACCAGCTTGGGTTTATTTTTCATCTGGTTGATCACAGACAGTTGTACCGAAGGCAGCAAATTACCAAGCATCAGGTACTCGCAACCCTGGTAACTCTCCGGAACTACCGGCTTAAAATTTCCCAATACATTCAATTGGGTTTCTAACGTATCACGGGTGTTCATATCCATGTGATAGCGACCACTCCAGAAAAAAGATTTTTCCTTCTCTTTTATTTGTACTCCTTCCAAAAATACCCCCCGTGCTTCCAGTATTTTCAGTTCTTCTTTCGGAAAATCACCTCCTACTACAGAAATTTGCTTCACCGGACGTGTAAAGTTGGAAGCACTCCAGGCAATATAAGTAGCAGCCCCACCCACGATCTTATCACTTTTACCAAATGGAGTTTCAATTGCATCAAAGGCCATGGAACCAACTACTACTAATGACATGGAATCAGGAATTAGGTATTAGGAATTTTATTATGACGGGCAATATTACAGGAATTAGGTCAAATCAGAAATTGCAATCAGGTAGTAACGGAACTTAGCAATTACCAATCAGGCTTCGGCAGGAATTCCTTATTACAATTTTATCCTGAGAAATTCCATTGGAACAAATTACTAATTCCTAATTACACCATACAGGCTTATCTTTGATGGTATGGTAAAGCCCAGCAGGAAAAAAGCATCCAAAAAAGAATTTATTCTCAAAAAAGCAGCCCAGATGTTCCGGGAGAAAGGATTTGCTGCTACTTCCATGAGAGACCTGGCAGAAACAGTCGGTATTGAAGCAGCAAGTTTATATAATCATATCAGCTCAAAAAACGAATTGCTGGAAACCGTTTGTTTTCATGTGGCCAATCGTTTCAACTTACATATGGATGAACTGGAATTAAACAATCAGAAAATTATTAAAAAAATAGAAATCCTGCTTCGGTTTCATATCCGGCAAATGATTGAAAATTTTGAAGAAGTACTGGTTGCCGACCGGGAATGGAAACACCTGGTTGAGCCTTATCTTTCCAACTTTCATAACCAGCGGCGACTTTACCGTAAGCGGTTTGCCACCATCATTGAAACAGGAATTGTAAGAAACGAAATAAGAAAAATAGACGCTCCTACTGCCGTACTGATTTTACTTCATTCCGTAAATGGCATTGAAAGCTGGCATCGTTCGGAAGCAAAGATCAGCTCCCAGGAACTGGAAGACAACATTGTGGCGATCATGATTGACGGCCTCAGAAAACTATAATGGAAATATGTCCATTCATTTTCACGCTATAAGAATTAAGGAGATAAAAGGGGAAACGGCTGATTGCGTATCGGTGGAATTTGATATCCCTGAAACTAAAAAAGAAGCTTTTAAATTCAAACAGGGACAGAGCCTGACCATGCGGGCAACCATCAATGGGGAAGAAGTAAGACGAACGTATTCTTTATGCAGTTCTCCTTTAGATCATTCCTGGAAAGTGGCTATTAAAAAAGTAGAAGGCGGATTATTTTCTTTTTTTGCCAATGAAAATTTAAAAGCGGGTGACAGTCTGGAAGTGATGGAACCGGTTGGAAAATTTTATACTGAACTCCATCCTTCCAATAAAAAAAACTACCTGGCTTTTGCTGCAGGTAGCGGCATCACCCCTGTTCTTTCAATTATTAAAACAACGCTTAGAACTGAACCAAACAGTCATTTCACTTTGGTATATGGCAACCGCAAAAGATCTTCTATTATTTTTTTTGAAGAACTGGAAGGTTTAAAAAACCAATTCCTGAGCCGGTTCAGTCTCCTCCATATTTTAAGCAGGGAAAAAACAGAAGCGCCGGTAAGCTTTGGAAGAATTGATCCGGCAAAACTTACTGATTTATCCCGCCTGATAGATTTCGCAACCATGGATGAAATTTTTATTTGTGGCCCCGAAAAAATGATTTTTTGTATAAAAGATTTTTTGCAAAAAAAACAGATCAATGAAAAAAAAATTCATTTTGAATTGTTCACCAGCTCAACTTCAAAAAGAATTAATCCCCGGTCAGTGCACCCGATCACTGAAACGGGTCCGCAAAGCAGGATTACGGTAAAAGTGGATGGAAGAGAATTTGATTTTAATCTCCCTTTTCATGAGGATACCAGTATTCTGGATGCAGCACTGAAACAAGGCGCTGATCTTCCCTTTGCCTGCAAAGGAGGAATGTGCTGCACCTGCAAGGCACGGCTGCTGGAAGGTGAAGTGGAAATGGATGTACACTGGGGTCTGGAGCATGAAGAAATTGAAAAAGGATTTATTCTCAGCTGCCAGTCTCATCCAAAAACAGAGAAAGTAGTGGTGGATTTTGATATTAAATGATAACAAAATGCCCCATAGGTTTTCGTTAATTTTGTTTTTCAAAATCCAGATGAATGACGACCACAAAATTTGAAAATAATTTTCAGCAAAAGATTGACGAAGAAATAAAAATTGAACCCAAAGACTGGATGCCTGAAGCCTACCGGAAAACAAATATCCGGCAGATCAGCCAGCATGCCCATAGCGAAGTAGTGGGTATGCTGCCAGAAGGAAACTGGATATCCAGGGCCCCTTCCTTAAAAAGAAAAGCAATTCTGCTTGCGAAAGTACAGGATGAGGCAGGCCATGGTTTGTATTTATACAGTGCCTGCGAAACATTGGGTATTACAAGAGAAGAAACCATTCATGACCTGCATCTTGGCAAAGCAAAATATTCATCCATCTTCAATTATCCCACATTAACATGGGCCGACATTGGCGCTATTGGCTGGCTGGTAGATGGGGCTGCCATCATGAACCAGGTAATGCTCACCAGAACTTCTTATGGCCCTTATGCAAGAGCTATGGTACGGATCTGTAAAGAAGAAAGTTTCCATCAACGCCAGGGTTTTGAAATTTTATTGGTGCTTTCAAAAGGAACTGCTGAACAAAAAGCCATGTGCCAGGATGCCATCAACCGGTGGTGGTGGCCCTCGCTGATGATGTTTGGGCCTAAAGATGCAGAAAGCACCAACAGTGACCAGAGCATGAAATGGAAGATCAAAAGAAAGACCAATGATGAACTCAGGCAAAATTTCGTGGATATGATTGCTGAGCAGGTAACCGTTCTTGGTATGAAGCTTCCTGATGATAAACTAACATGGAGTGAAGAAAAAAAGCATTATGATTTTGGTGATATCAACTGGGATGAATTCTGGCAGGTAGTAAAAGGAAATGGTCCCTGCAATAAACAAAGACTGGATGCGAGAAGAAAAGCCTGGAAAGAAGGTGAGTGGGTAAGAGAAGCGGCTGCGGCTTATGCTGAAAAGCGAAAGACAAAACAGCAAGCTGCTTAATTAGTAATTAAGAATTAAAAAATTAATAATGAAAAACTTCTTCAGAAAATTTTACTACGGTGATATTCCGGAGGACAAATCCGGAGGCAGCGAATTAAATGACTCTTCCAAAATCTCCCCTTCGGGGGGTGGGGGGGCGGATTGGCCTCTTTGGGAAGTATTCATTCGCAGCAAACAGGGTCTTGATCATAAACATGCCGGCAGCCTGCATGCTGCAGATGCACAAATGGCCATTGAAAATGCAAGAGACGTATATACCCGGAGAATGGAAGGTGTTAGTATCTGGGTTGTGGAATCAAAATATATTCATGCCACCAATCCTGAAGAAGCAGGAGAATTGTTTGACCCTGCCACTGATAAAATTTACCGCTATCCCACATTTTATCAATTACCGGATGAAGTGAATCAGATGTAGTTGGTTGATTGGTTGATTAGTTGATTAGTGAAATAGTAATTTCATCGAATATGATTTTATGGAAGAAAAAAATCAAAGTTTTACTGAACTGGAAGTTTGGAAGAAGGCCAGAATTCTTAAGAATGAATTAACTGACCTGACAAAATCCTTCCACCAAGAAGAAAAGTACAGATTATCTGATCAGATAATCCGTTCCTCCCGTTCTATTAATTCTAATATGGCAGAAGGACATGGACGTTTTACTTACAAGGATCAATTACATTTTTGTATCCAGGCAAGAGGTTCATTATCTGAAACACATAATCATTTAATTGATGCTTTAGACTGCCGGTATTTCTCACAAATCCAATTTGATTATTTTAAAAAGATGATTGATGAAGTGGGCCGGTTATTAAACGGATATATTACATTCATAAGAAGTAAGCTTAAATAAAAGCAAATGGTTAACCAGTCAACTGATCAACTAATCAACTATACTCTCCATCTTGCAGACAACACACTTATTCTTGCACAAAGGAACAGTGAATGGTGCGGGCATGGTCCTGTATTGGAACAGGATATTGCCATCACTAATATCTCTCTTGACCTGCTGGGCCAGGCAAGAAATTTTTATCAATATGCAGCGGTTCTGCTTGGAAATGGATCTGCCGAAGATTCTCTGGCCTATTTGCGATCAGAAAGAGAATTTAAAAACTGTTTACTGCTGGAATTACCAAAAGGCGACTGGGCGCAAACGATTCTCCGTCAATTTTTATTCAGCCAGTTTCAATTTTTATTATTCAGTAAATTACAAAACAGCAATCAGGATGAACAGCTGGCAGCCATTGCTGCAAAATCATTAAAAGAAGTAACTTATCATCTTCGGTGGAGTAGTGAGTGGATGATCAGGCTGGGTGATGGAACCGAAGAAAGTAATAGCCGCGTCAGAAATGCAATTGAAGAACTATGGAGATATACGGGTGAATTATTTGAACCTTCGGATTATGAATTACAGCTTGCTGCTGAAGGAACCGGGGTGGATGTTTCAAAACTAAAAGATGAATGGTTGAATAAAGTAAAAGAAGTTTTTACAAAAGCTACTTTGGATATCCCGGAAAATATTTTTATGCAAACCGGCGGTAAGAATGGAATTCATACTGAACATTTAGGTTTTATTCTTACAGAACTTCAATATATGCAACGTACTTACCCCGGAGCAAAATGGTAAAGAAAGTAAATATATTATCTGAAGAAGAAAAAATACTTTCCATTCTTGAAAAAGTATATGACCCCGAAGTACCGGTTCTTTCCGTTCCTGATCTCGGCATCATCCGGAAAATTGATTTTGAAAACGGCAGCCCTGTTATTACTGTCACCACTACTTACTCCGGCTGCCCTGCTACAGAAGTAATAAATAATGATATCCGGATGGCTTTTCTTGAACATGGTTATAACAATATTATTATTAAAAATCAACTTTCCCCGCCATGGACTACAGAATGGATGAGTGAAGCAGGAAAAAGAAAATTAAAAGAATACGGAATAGCTCCGCCAGATAAAAAGTTTTCTGTTCCAAAAGACGGGATTGAATGTCCTCGGTGTAATTCAATCAATACAACCCTGATAAGTGAATTTGGCAGCACTGCCTGTAAAGCATTATACCGGTGTAATGATTGTAAAGAGCCGTTTGATTATTTTAAATGTCATTAATTAATTTAGATTTGATAAGAATTAGTTGTTTTCTTATCATTCAAACCAGAGATCATGCCTGCTATTCTTTTTGAAATAAAAGATTCCATTGGTTTTCTTACACTCAACCGTCCTGATAAACTGAATGCTTTCAACAGAGAGATGGCCCTGCTGATGCAGGAGAAACTGGATATCTGTACAAATGACAGGTTCGTTCGCTGTGTGGTAATTACCGGAACTGGAAAGGCATTCAGTGCAGGGCAGGACCTGGCCGAAGTAGTGGATCCTCAGGGCCCGGGAATGAACAGAATTTTGTCAGAACACTTTAACCCGATAGTGCTGCAGATCCGCCAAATGGAAAAACCGGTAGTAGCCGCCGTTAACGGAGTGGCAGCCGGCGCAGGAGCCAATATTGCTTTATGTTGTGATATCGTTGTTGCGACAGAATCAGCATCCTTCATCCAGGCGTTTTCAAAAATCGGGTTAATACCGGATAGCAGTGGGACTTTTTTTCTTCCCAGGTTGATTGGCTGGCAGAAAGCCTCTGCGCTGATGATGCTGGGAGATAAAGTACCGGCAATTGAAGCAGAAAGAATGGGAATGATTTATAAAGCAATTCCCGATGTGGTTTTTGACGAGCAGGTTATGAAAATTTGTTACGGTCTTTCCAGGATGGCTACAAAAGGATTGGCTTTTACAAAAAAAGGCTTACAGTGGTCTTCCACTCACACCTTATACGAACAATTGCAAAACGAAGACAAGCTGCAGCAA
>DATDPZ010000382.1:0-12280 GCA_035292525.1 Chitinophagaceae bacterium | reverse complement strand
GATGCCACTTAATAAATATATTTCCCACTCTGGTCTTTCTGGCCGGCGTGAAGCAGCAGAAATAATAAAAAAAGGCATTGTAAAAGTGAATGGCAAGCTTATTACAGAACCCGGCCATAAAGTTTCTCAAAAAGATGAAGTAGTGGTGAATGGCAAAAAAATTTTCCTGGCAAAAAACCTGGTTTATATTTTACTTAATAAACCCAAGGACTATATCACCACCAGCGATGATCCGCAGGGAAGAAAAACTGTACTGGATCTCGTTAAACGAGCTACTACTGAAAGAGTTTATCCCGTAGGCAGATTAGACAGAAATACATCCGGTGTGTTGCTGATCACCAATGATGGCGAACTGGCTCAACAACTCACCCATCCTAAAAATGAAGTCAGGAAAATCTATGCTGTTACCTTAAACAAGCCCCTGGAAAAAAATCATTTCGAGGATATCCTGAAAGGAATAACCTTAGAAGACGGGCCTGTTTTTGTTGATGTATTAGCTTATGCAGATTTAAAAGATAAAACACAATTGGGTGTGGAAATACATAGTGGCCGTAACCGTATTGTACGTCGCATCTTTGAACAGTTGGGTTACGATGTAAAAAACCTGGACCGGGTCATGTTTGCAGGACTTACCAAAAAAAATGTGGAAAGAGGTAAATGGCGGTTTTTAAATGAAAAAGAAGTTCGTGATTTAAAACATTTCAGAAAAGGGAAATAAACCCCTAAATTCCCCGTCCGACCGTCTGCCCGACTGAGTCATTCAAGCGGGGATCATCAGGGCGGCTTAAAGGAGACTTGTGAAGTCTTTAATTATTGGAAAATGATTTTAAAAAATTGGATACTTTTCGAAGATGAAAATTTAATAGTCCTGAATAAACCTTCAGGTCTTTTATCAATTCCCGACCGGGAAGGCAAAGAAGTTTCCTTAAAAAGATTATTGCAGGAAAAATTTGAGAACATTTTCACCGTACATCGCCTGGATAGAGACACCAGCGGCCTGATTGTATTTGCAAAAAATGAATTGACACATAAAAATCTGTCACAGCAATTTGAAACCAGGCAAACCGAAAAAGTTTATTTGGGACTGGTGCATGGTTCAGTTTCAGAAAAAGCAGGAACCATTGATGCCCCCATTGCCGAAAACCAGGCGAAGAAAGGAACAATGATCATTCACAAAAACGGCAAAGCGTCTTTAACCGATTATGAAGTACTGGAAAATTTCAAACTATATTCCTGGCTGCAATTCCGGATTCATACCGGCCGTACACACCAGATAAGAGTACATGCAAAACATCTTGGCCACCCGGTAGTAGGTGATCCTGTTTATGGAGATGGAAAACCGGTGCTGGTTTCTTCCCTGAAATCAAAATTTAACTTATCAAAAAATGAACTGGAAGAAAGACCATTGTTGAACCGTCTGGCATTGCATGCCTTGAATTTAAAATTTACAAATACAAATGGCGAAACAATAAAGCTGGAAGCTCCTTTGCCCAAAGATTTGAAAGCGACCTTACAGCAATTAAATAAATGGAAGAAGCCGGTTGCTTAAAAAACTTTTACCAGAATTCTTACACTCCAGATGATCACCAGTATTCCCAGGAGAATGAAAGCGGTTTTTCGCGGCATTTTTCCTGTCAGCTTTGCAGCGATGGGTGCAGCTACCAACCCACCAATGACCAATGCTAAAATCACCTGCCAGTGACTGACTCCGATTAATGTAAAAAAAGTAAATGCACTGGCCAGCGTCACAAAAAATTCAGTAAGGCTTACAGAACCAATCACATATTTTGGACTACGTCCCTTGTTTATAAGTGTCGTTGTTACCAAAGGACCCCAACCACCGCCACCAAAAGAATCAAGAAAACCACCTGCTCCGGCTAAAATTTTATAATGCCTGAATTTCTTTTTTTGTTGCCTGCGAAAAGCATTCCATAAAAACTTTATTCCCAGAAAAAGTGTATAACAGGCAAGCAGGCCCCGAAGCAACGTGGTATTGGTATTACCCAGTTTTGTAAGAATAACCGCACCAAGAATTGCACCGATGACTCCCGGTATTACCAGTGTCCTGAATAATTTTTTATTGACATTGCCGAATTTATAATGACTGTAACCCGATGCCCCGCTGGCAAACATTTCTGCTGTATGAATACTGGCACTGATGGTTGCGGGATTGATGCCGGTTGATAATAATACGGTGGCACTGGTAACTCCGTAACCCATCCCCAATGAACCATCCACTAATTGCGCCAGAAAACCAGCCAGCAGCATCCAATGAAAATTTTTATCAAGCGTCTGGTACCATTTCAGAGTTTCATCCGCCATACTTTGAAATGGTATATAAGAAAAAATAAAATGCCCTATCAACATTAGCCCGAATGCAATTAATGAATAAGTAGCAATTTTTCTCCAACGGTTTCCATTGCCGGAATTCTCTTTGTTCACCAGGATTTTTGTGAGCCTGTTCAGCTTTTTTACCTTGTATTCAAAATTGCCGTTGAGTTTATTTCTGAACTTATGCAGGTTCTCTATCACTTCATCCAATTCACCGGGCAATGCATCCTGTAATACTTCTTTTATACGTTTGGCGGCTGTGGGAGATTTGCCATTGGTGGAAATAGCAAGTTTCAGGTTTCCCTTTTGTACAATTGCGCCAAGGTAAAAATCACAGAGATCAGGAGTATCGGCTACATTTACTAAAATACCTTTCTCTTCAGCAAGAACTTTTATTTGTTGATGCAAAAGGGCATCATCTGTTGCCAGTACGACCAGGTCTTTTTTGTTTAAATCGGTTTCTTCAAATACACGTTGTAACAATACACAGGCAGGATGCTTTTGTAAAAGTTGCCTCATTTCTTCTTTAACTGCCGGTGCCACCACGGTAATCTTTGCTTTGGGAGAATTGGATAACAATGAATTTAATTTTTCCAATGCCACATTACCGGCACCCACCAACAGCAATTCTAATTCCTCCAGTTTCAGGAAAATCGGATAGAGTTTATTTTTATTTACTGTTTCCTTTATCTCCATACAATAAAATATTCTTATTTGCTACGCAAAAATTTTTCCGCCTTTTAAACTGTTCTTTTAAGAAGCGGTAAAGATAATATATTACCCTACTGAATAAGCAGACTAATAAAATATTTTATTAATTAATTCTTATGGCCTTAACACAACTTACATTCGTTATTGTTTCGGAATTAATTTTTGCAGGATGCAGTCCAGCCCTTATTTTTGCTTTAGTCTACCAGAAAAGTAGGATATATAATTTCACAAAGCGAAACGAAGGCGTAACAAATAGCATTCACCTGAATGAATCTTTGCGTCGTTGTGTGAAATAAAAACGAAAACAACGACTATGCAAAGTTTCCGCACTGAGTTAGAGAATCCCCTTGTTGAAAAAGACATTCTTGAACTGGAAAGAAAGATCCGCGGGTTCAAAGAAGGAAAAATTCCGGAAGAAAAATTCCGCAGTCTGCGGCTGGCCCGTGGCGTGTACGGACAAAGACAACCCGGTGTACAGATGGTGCGGATTAAATTACCTTATGGTAAAATGACCCTGGCCCAGTGGAAAAGAATTGCCGATGTGTCAGATGAATACTCCACCGGCAATCTTCATCTCACCACAAGACAGGATATACAAATCCATTTTGTAAGTCTTGACCGCACTCCTGAAATGTGGGCCGAGCTGGAAAAAGATGAGGTCACCATTCGTGAAGCATGTGGCAATACAGTAAGAAATATTACTGCTTCAGATATGGCAGGCATTGATCCTGACGAACCATTTGATGTAACGCCCTATGCCCATGCAATGTTTGAATATTTTCTGCGCAAACCCGTGTGCCAGGAAATGGGAAGAAAATTCAAGATTGCTTTTTCCAGCAGTGAAAAAGATACAGCACTTGTTTTTATGCATGACCTCGGCGCCATTCCAAGAATAAAAATGGTGGATGGAAAAGAACTGAGAGGATTTAAAGTTTTGATCGGTGGTGGCCTCGGCGCACAACCACATCTCGCCATCACCACACATGAATTTTTAGCAGAAGATTTGCTGATACCTTATACAGAAGCTGTGCTGCGTGTTTTCGACCGGCATGGCGAAAGAGCCAGCCGCCATAAAGCACGGATAAAATACCTGGTTCAAAAAACCGGCATTGATGCATTCAATGAACTGGTTGCTGCCGAACAGAAGGCACTGACACATCAGACGTATAAAGTGGATTTGAGCAAGTTGGAAATTGCTGATAAAGAAAACACTCAACACTCAATAATCAATAATCAATATTCAATAAAAAATCCATACCGGTTCCAACTCTGGAAATCCACCAATGTCTTTAATCAAAAACAACCCGGCTATCTCGCTGTATATGTTCGTGTGCCAAATGGAAATATTGGTTCTCATACGAGCCGCCGGCTGATTGAAAAATTAAAAGATGTGATTGCCGACGATGTTCGTGTTACCATTAACCAGGGATTACAGTTCCGTTTTGTAAAACCAGCGCATCTTGAATATATATATAATGTATTGGAAGAAGAGGGATTTGCTGCTGCCGGTTTTGGATCTGTGGCGGATATTACGGCCTGTCCCGGCACCGATACCTGCAATCTTGGTATCAGCAACAGTACCGGTACCGCCCTTGTTTTATCGCAGGTAATTGAAGATGAGTATCCCGAATTTTTATACAACAAAGAGATTACGGTGAAGATTAGCGGCTGTATGAACAGTTGCGGTCAACATGGGATGGCGACTATCGGTTTTCATGGCAGTTCACTAAAAGCAAAGGGACAGGTGTTACCTGCATTGCAGGTACTTGTTGGTGGTGGAGTACTTGGCGGTGGCGAAGGACGTTTATCGGATAAAATAATTAAAGTACCCGGCAAACGTGGTCCGGATGTGGTTAGAACTATTTTAAATGATTATAAAACGAATGCACCGGACGGTGAAACATTTTTAAACTACAGCCAGCAAAAGGGTAACAGGTACTATTATGATTTATTAAAACCACTGGCAAGTTTAGAAAATTTGCAGCCCGACGATTATATTGATTTTGGGCAACAGGAAAAATTTGCCACTGCTATCGGTGTGGGAGAATGTGCCGGTGTGATGATTGACCTTGTAGCTACACTTATTCTGGAAGCAGATGAAAAGTTGGAACTGTCGCAGGAATGCCTGACTAATAAATCGTGGGCCGATGGAATTTATCATTCCTATTCCGCTTTTGTAAATGCTGCTAAGGCATTATTACTTCAACAAGGAGTTCAGTGTAATACGCAAGCAGGTATTTTAAAGGATTTTGATACACACTTTACTCAAAAAGGTTTGTTCAATGAATACATCAGCTTTAAAGATGTAGTATTAAAGATGAATGAAGTAGAACCTTCAGAAATCTTTGCCCTCAGTTACCTGCAGCAGGCAAAAGATTTTATTGCCTTTGCCCGGCAATGGCGTGAGCAGGCAGTGTTGGCGGAGAAGTAAATGAGGAATTAAAAATTAAAAATGAAGCACTCAGAAGATGGGTGCTTTTTACTTTTATGTAGTCAGCTAATTGCTACTATTAAGCGACAGTTGCGACGTCCGCCCGGCCAGCCATTCGGACGGGCTCCATTCAGGGTTCGGTAACTCTATTCAGTAATACATTTTGTTTGCCCTAAGGCTTGAAAAATAAACCCCTGAACCTGGGCCAGTAAAAGATTAACAGGAAACGGAATTTTCAGTTCATTAATAATATGTATTTTGCAAGACAATTCTTTTTATGAAGTCCATGAATGTTGAAAGTAAATTTTCCAATGAAAAAGGGAGTATTACTGTAAAAGTACCGGTGTTATCTTTTAAAGAAGACAATGCCGTTATTATTTATTGCCCGGCACTTGACCTGAATGGCACCGGTAATACAGAATCAGAAGCAAGAGAAAGTTTTGCTATAACAGTTACTGAGTATTTAAACTACACCACTCATAAAGGAACTTTATGGAATGATTTAAAAAAATTGGGATGGACGATTAAAAAAGGTAAAAAGAGACCTGCTTCTCCTCCGTCCATGAGTGAGCTATTGGAAAATAATGAAGAATTCAGCCGGATCTTTGATACTTATCCGTATAAAAAATTTGATACCGGCGTCAGCCTTCCGGCTTATGCATAATGGGCAAACTCAAAAATATTTCTCTTAAAGTTTTCCGGCGTTACCTGCAACATTGCAGGTTGAAGCATATTCGTACCAAAGGCGGCCATGAAATATGGAGTGCCAAAGATTTAACAAGGCCGGTGGTTTTACAAACGCATATTGACCCGATTCCTGAATTTATTATAAAAAATAATCTCCGCACCATCGGAAAATCAGAAGAACATTTGTTGAAATTTCTGGAAAAATAATGAACACTGTGATGATGGGTGCATTTACAAATAATCAATAAAATGCTCTGCATTTCAATACAGCTTAATAATAAAAATCATTCTTATAGCCCCGCAGGCCTGCAAAAAATTTTTTGCAGTAGTGCATACAGCTCCGGGTGTTTTTCTTTGAGAAGTTGGGGTCGTTTAAAAAAGTATTCGGATACTACGGCAAAAAACTCGGCCTGGTTGCTGGCTCCATAAATATTAATATCAGACTTGTTTTCTTCTATCTGCTTTATTTCATGTTGCATCAGTTGCAGCCAGGGTTGAATATATTTTTTCTCCAGGATAAATGCAGGCACCCCGTCAATAGCCCCATCTGTTTTATCTACCAGGTGTACAAACTCATGGATGGCCACATTGTCTTTTCCAGTTTTATTTGTAAATGCTTCCCTCAGCTGCTGCCGGGATAAAATCATGACATGATTTAATGGCCCGTTGCCCACCATGCCCAATACATCACGTCCGCTCCCCGCCTGTTCAAAATCATGGTTAAATGAACCGGGATAAAGCAGCACCTCATGCAAATTAATATACTCCCACCCGGGAAAATTAAAAATAGGAATGACCGCACTGGCGGCTATCAGTACTTTGTCCAGTTCCTCAGCCTCCGTTTTTACCCCGGTAATTTTTACCTGGCTGAGGAAATGTTGTACCCGGTCTTCAAACTCTTTTTTTTTATTTTGATCCAGTTGCTGATAAAATGGTACATGTTGTACAAGTAGCTGCCTGTATGATCCGGATAAAGCTGCCGTGGGTTTTGTTTTTTTCCCTGTGTTTAGCAGGAAAGAAAAAAATAATGCAACAACTGCCAGTGAACCAAGTATAATAAGAAATACATCCATTGTCATCATGAAATTAATAATTTCCCCGTTGTTGCATGTAAGCTACTGTACGTCCCGGTTATGGCAGGACAAAATTTTCAACATGCCTGATAGAGGAAACTGATGAAGAATACTGAATCCGGAAAAAAATTCTTGCCCTCATCGATCCTTGCTATATAAAATAAGAAGCATAAAAAAACCGCCCAAAGTTGAGCGGTTTTGATTTCATTACCCTTTATTAATCATCATTTTCTCTATCGTGATTCTTATTGCCTGTCTTTTTATTTTTCTTATTGCCTTTCACATGGTCTTTCTCATGGTCTTTCCTGTATTCATTCTCCCGGCCTTTTTTATAAAGTCCGTATTTATGGCCACGTCCCGGATTGTTATAAGGTCCGTATCCTTTGCCATTTCGCTGTTGTGTATTTTTCTGATAACCGTAGTCGCCATTTTCGTTGTTATTTCTATCCCTGTTCCTTGTCTGACTGTTATTATAGTTACCTACCTGGTTAATTCTAAGCTGTCCGTTTTGATCTGTTTCTATAAGGACATCATTATCCCGCATCTCAAAAGTGGAAGAAGAAACAAGATTTCTTCTTTTACCAATACCCAGGATACCCGGCTGAACCTCGTACAGCTTTACGGTATGCTGACCATAACTTAAAGTAGGTACTGTTGCATTGGATCCATAATAACGGCCGTCAATATTCACTTCATAATTATTATTGAGACGAAGTATGACACGTTGCGCCGATACGGAAAGGGTGGCAGCAAATAAAGCGACTGCAAGTAAGAAGTAAAATTTTTTCATAATTTTTAATTTAGAGAATTGACCCTTTTATTTCCAACCGGTAAAAAACAAAAGGATGATTATTTCATTTCCGGTCGATTATATCAATTAGTCATTACTCTATTCCAAAGCGGGTGCCAGTATTTCTTAAATCTCCATGCTAACTGTTAAGATATTTATTGAAGAACTTTAACATATCCTGTAAAAGGCCTGCTTAACTGTTTTTAATGATCAGTTAGTGACATCTTTAGAATAACCTGGTAGCCGTTACACGTCAATAAAAAAAAATAAAGATGTGCTATTAAATTGCTTTCGTGCAAGTAAGTAACCTGGTAGTTTAACTACCTGAAGCGGCAGGCAGACGTAAGAAAAGCCTGATAGAAATTCAAAAATGGGGTAGATAAAATCACTTCTCCAACTCATGGAAAATAGTTCCTGCTTCTTCAGCCTTGTACCAGTTGAATTGCTGATGCAGTTTCACCACTTCGCCAATAATAACCAGGGAAGGAGAACTGAAATTTTTTGCTGCAAAATCTTTTGCGCAATCCTGCAGCGTAGTCGTATGCACCTGCTGGTGAATGGTGGTAGCCTGTTCTATAACCGCAATGGCTGTATTTGCATGGCTTTTATATTGCAATAAGTGCCCGGCAAGTTCAATAATATTTTTGGCAGACATATAAAATACAAGTGTATCGGTGGTAAAGGCAAGTTCTTTCCATCGCTCCGCTGTGTAGCTGCTGTTGGGATTATAGGTAAGCCATTGTACACCCTGTGAATAATTTCTTGCTGTTAACGGAATGCCGGCATAAGCTGAAGCACCGGAAGCGGCGGTAATTCCGGGTATGATTTCAAAAGGAACCTGCTGCTGCTTCAATACCATCAGTTCATCCAGCACATTACTGAAAAAAGCAACATCACCACCTTTTAACCTTAAAACGGTTTTGCCCTTTAGTGAATGCTCAATGATAAGTGAGTTAATTTTTTCCCTGGTTGCAGAAGCATCATTATATCCCTGCTTGCCGGCGATTATCACCTCGGCATCTTTTCGTGAATAGTTTTTAATAATAGCCTGGTTTACCAACCGGTCAGTAATGATGACATCTGCTTCGGCCAGTCGCTTTTGCAATTTCAGTGTAATTAATTCTGCATCCCCGGGTCCGGCGCCTGCAATGATCACTTTCCCTTTCTTATTCACCTCCCGCATGGGTAATAAATATTGATTATTGTTATATCGAAATCAAAGTCACTGATGTTATCAAGCACGATTAATAAATTCAAATTATTAATCCATAATTCTTTATTGTATTAGCACAGCTGCTACCGTACTGTTACCCGTTTCATCAATCAGGATAGCGCTGCCATTTGCTCCCAGTTTATCATACGCATCATATACCAGTGGCGAAGCAGTCTTTATAGTTGCTTTCACTACTTCATTCAGCTTCACTCCTCCCTGCACCGGTTGATGCTGCAGCGTATTTACATCTAATTTATATTCCACCTTGCTGACAATTGCTTTTACCAGGAGGCTGTTGTGCTGCAGGTAATATTTATTTCCGGCCAGCAAAGGTTTTTCATCCATCCAGCAGAGCAGCGCATCAAATTCATTTTGTATTTGTGGTAAATCATCCACTTTCGCTATCGCATCACCGCGGCTGATATCAATAGCATCACTCAGTTGTATTACCACCGCCTGCGGGGCAAAGGCTTCTTCCACTTCCTGGCCACCCACTTCTAATTTTGAAATGCTGGTTTCAATTCCGGCTGGTAATATTTTCACTTTATCTCCTTTTTTATATACGCCGCTGAAAACTTCACCTGCATAACCACGGTAATCAGGCAGCTCTTCCGTTTGCGGACGTATAACATACTGCACCTGGAAGCGGGCATGAGTAAGATTAATATCCTTTTCAATTTCCACTTCTTCTAAAAACTCCATCAATGTTTTTCCTGCATACCATGGTGTAAATGCAGATTTATCTACAATATTATCTCCCTGCAAGGCGCTGATGGGAATATAGGTGACCTCTTTTAGTCCCAGTTGTTTTACTACAGCAGAAAAATCAATCACTATATTATTAAATACATCCTGCGAAAATTCCACCAGGTCCATTTTGTTAATCGCTACCACTACATGTGGAATCTTCAGCAGCGATGCGATGATGGAATGACGGCGGGTCTGTTCTACCACACCCAGTCTTGCGTCAATCAAAATAATAATGAGATTGGCATTTGATGCACCTGTAATCATATTGCGGGTATATTGCACATGACCCGGCGCATCGGCAATGATGAATTTTCTTTTTGGCGTAGTGAAATAACGATAGGCCACATCAATGGTAATCCCCTGTTCCCTTTCGGCACGCAAGCCATCGGTGAGCAAGGCCAGATCCACTGAACCATCTGTCCTGTTCTTAGTAGATTTTTCCAAAGCTGCTAACTGGTCAATCAGAATATTTTTGCTGTCGTAAAGCAATCGACCAATCAATGTGCTTTTGCCATCATCTACACTGCCTGCGGTGATAAAGCGTAATAAATCCATAAACCCCCTGGCCCCCTAAAGGGGTACCTTAATTTGTATCAGTCTTTCAGATTAGAAAGACCAAGTAATAAGAAAATATATTTTTTTGTCAACATTAGTAATTCTTTTCATCGTCCCTTGCGACGTCCGCCCGGCCAGCCATTCGGACGGGCTCCGTTCATCTTTCTGTTTTCCGGTCTTCAACCCCCGCCTTAATGACTCAGTCGGGCAGGCATCCCAATGTCCTCAACTCAATCAATCACTAAATTCGCCCCTCCGAAAGTGGGGATGAACTCTAATCAATAATCTTCATTCATTTGCACATCAGCACATTTGCACATTTGCTCATTCTCCTCAGAAATACCCATCCTTCTTCCTGTCCTCCATCGCTGCTTCGGTTACTTTATCATCAATTCTTGTTTCTCCTCTTTCGCTGATCCGTGTTCCTGTAATTTCATCAATCACTTCATCCAGTGTTACAGCATTTGATTCAACAGCAGCGGTACAGGTCATATCCCCCACCGTGCGGTAGCGGACTTTCTTTTTCAATACTATATCTGTTTCATCGATACGGATAAATTCAGAAAAAGCCACCAGTTGCCCTTCGTGATTTATTACTTCACGTTCATGAGCAAAATAGATGGAGGGTAAATCAATTTTTTCTATACGTATATAATTCCAGATATCCAGTTCGGTCCAGTTGCTGATTGGAAACACCCTTACATTTTCCCCTTTATGAATTCTGCCATTATAAATGTTCCAGAGTTCGGGCCGCTGCAGTTTAGGATTCCATTGCCCGAATTCATCACGGACTGAAAATATTCTTTCTTTGGCTCTTGCTTTTTCTTCGTCTCTTCTGCCTCCGCCAATGCAGGCATCGAATTTGAATTCGTCAATCGAATCCAATAAAGTATAAGTCTGTAACCAGTTCCTGCTGGCAAATTTCCCTTTGGGTTCTGTAAGATTTTTTTGTTTGATGGTATCTTCTACTTTTCTTACAATAAGTGTGGCATTTATTTTTTTTGCCAGATCATCACGAAAGTCCAGGGCTTCAGGAAAATTATGACCCGTATCGATATGTACCAATGGAAAAGGAATCTTTCCCGGTGCAAATGCTTTGATGGCCAGGTGTACCAGTGTAATCGAATCTTTACCGCCGCTGAATAACAATGCCGGATTTTCAAACTGCGCAGCTATTTCCCGGAAAATGTATATGCTTTCTGATTCCAGTTGCTCCAGGTAATTAAGATGGTACCTACTCATACTGATTTTATTTTATTAGTCTACTAACTTAGTGGGTTTATGTTTAAAAAAAATTAGGTTACTTTTTCCCTTACAGCATCATGAATATGCAATCCACATTCTCTGTTACTATTATCTTCCCACCACCATCTGCCGGCTCTGAAATCTTCCCCGGGCCTTGTGGCTCTGGTACAGGGCGCACAACCAATACTGACAAAGCCCTGATCATGTAAAGGATTGCAGGGAACATCATTCTTGCTTACAAATTGTTTTACCTGCCCCCATGTCCAGCTTAGTAAAGGATGAAATTTTATCACCCGGTTCACCTCATCCCATTCCACTACCGGCATATCCAAACGATCTTTGCTTTGTTCGGCTCGTATGCCTGTTACCCAGATTTTATTCCCGCTTAATGCCCTTCGTAATGGTTCTACTTTACGGATATGGCAGCATTGTTTCCGGTTATCCACTGATTCATAAAAACTATTTGGCCCTTTTCCACTGACAAATTCCTCCAG
>DATDPZ010000381.1:0-3485 GCA_035292525.1 Chitinophagaceae bacterium | reverse complement strand
AGATTCAGAATGAGTACAGGATGAATCTGAAAGTAGTGGATCTGATAGAGGAATATTTATCCGGTAAAAATAATCTGTATGAAAAAGTGCCTTCATCCCTTGGTATTTCCAATGAATCATTTCAGAGACTGGTTGGAGAATATAATTTAAAAGTAACTGAACGAAAGATCCTGTTGGAAGAAGGAACCAAACCTGAAAATCTTGTTGTGAAAAACCTGGAAGGCCAGATCAATGATATCAGGATTGCAATATTTGAATCTTTAAAAAGTACAAAGCAACTCTTCCAGGCATTGATTAGTGATGCAACCGGCCAGGGAGGCACCGCCCGCTATGAATTAAAATTTCTTCCTCAAAGAGCCAAAGAACTCCTGGAGATTGAAAGAGAGAAAGACATCAAACAACGGTTATATAATTTTCTGCTGGAGAAAAGAGAAGAAACGGCCATGTCCAAAGCCTCCACAATTCCAAATTCAAAAATACTGAGTTATGCTACTGGCGACCCTAATCCGATTAAACCAAACCGCCGGGGGGTACAGATACTAGCCATTATTCTCGGCATTGGCCTGCCCGCCATGTTTATTTTCTTCCAGGAGATCATCAATGATAAAGTATACACAAGATTTGATATTGAAAAAATCACTTCGGCCTCCATACTGGGAGAAGTAGGACACTCTTATAGCAGTTCATCCATGATTGTAAGTAAAACCAACCGGTCAATGGTGTCTGAGCAGTTCCGCATCATCCGGTCTAACCTGCAGTATGTATTGAATAAAGCAGAAAAACCAGTGATCATGGTCACTTCTTCTTTCAGTGCAGAAGGGAAATCATTTATTGCCACCAATCTTGGAGGCGTGATGGCGTTGGCCGGAAAGAAAACAGCCGTGCTGGAATTTGATATCCGCAAACCCAAATTATTTTCCGGGTTAAAACTTTCTTTTAAAACCGGCATCACCAACTTCCTGGTTGGTAAAGCGGCACTGGAAGATCTGCCGGTAAAAGTGCCGGGATTTGAAAATTTGTATGCGATCAGTTGCGGACCCGTACCTCCCAATCCTGCTGAGTTGCTGCTGGATCCATCAGTAGAACAATTATTTGACTGGCTAAAAGAAAATTTTGATGTAATTATCATGGATACGGCTCCTGTGGGAATGGTAAGCGATGCAATGACCTTAGGAAAATTTGCCGACTCAACTTTATATATCGTTCGCCAGGGACGTACATATAAAAAGCAGATTGTTTTGATTGATGAATTTTATGAAGAACAACGGTTGCCAAAAATTTCAATTATACTTAATGACATTAAGATCAAGCCGGGGTATGGCTACTATGGCTACGGCAGATATGGCTACGGCTACGGCTATGGTGGCGGGTATTATGATACGGACAATGATACCGATGTTCCAAAACCAGTGATCATGCTGAATAAATTCAAGAATTTCTTTTCAAGGAAAAAACGAAATACCTGATCTTCAAAAAGGGTTTTTCCCGCATGAAAATTTTAATTACAGGGGGAGCAGGATTTATTGGTTCTAATCTTGCAAAAGCGCTTCTCCGGGACAAAAGAATCAGCGCTGTCAAAATACTTGACAATCTTGAAACAGGAAGTATGAATAATCTTTCTGAAATTAAGAACAACGCAAAGTTCGAATTTATAGAAGGAGATATTCGTAATGCGTCCATCTGCCTCGGAGCATCTGAAGGCATGGACATCATCTCACACCAGGCTGCCCTTGGCTCTGTTCCCCGTTCGGTGGCAGACCCTGTTACCACTCATGAAGTAAATGCAACCGGAACAGTAAATATTTTTAATGCGGCCCGGTTAAATAAAGTAAAAAGAATAATTTATGCGGCTTCGTCATCTACTTATGGCGATCATCCGGCCTTACCTAAAGTAGAAGATCAGATCGGTTCCCCCCTTTCACCATACGGCGTTACAAAACTGATGAATGAAATTTATGCAAAAGTGTTTGCAGATCTTTATAAAATGGAGTTCATCGGCCTTCGATATTTTAATGTTTATGGGCCTCACCAGAATCCGGCCGGACCTTATGCCGCTGTCATACCAATTTTCATTAAAGCATTTCTTGAAAAAAAATCACCGGTAATAAATGGTTCGGGAGAACAGAGCCGTGATTTTACTTTTGTAGAAGATGTGGTACAGGCAAATATTCATGCCATGTTTACCAATGAACCACACGCCATAAACCAGGTGTTTAATATAGCAAAGGGAGAAGAAACAACACTGAATGACCTGGTGGCCATTCTGAATCAACTAACCGGGTATAAAATAAAAGCCATTCACGGGCCGGAAAGACCCGGTGATATAATGCATAGCCTGGCAGATATAAGTAAAGCAAAGAAACTTCTTGCTTATCACCCCGCCACAACTCCGGTAGAAGGGTTAAAAAAAACTTTTGATTGGTATAAAAAGCATTTTTCTTTTTTTGATCATTGAATTTTAATAAAAATATACTGATTACAGGTGGCGCCGGATTTATTGGCAGCCATGTGGTAAGGTTATTTGTAAACACCTACCCACAGTACAGGATCATCAACCTGGATGCACTGACCTATGCAGGCAACCTGGAAAATTTAAAAGATGTAGAAAAAAAATCAAACTACATTTTTGAAAAGGCAGATATACTGGAAGCAGAAATGCTGGATCATGTTTTTAAAAAATATGATGTAGATGGAGTTATTCACCTGGCTGCAGAATCACATGTAGATCGTTCCATTCTATCTCCCCTGGATTTTGTTTATACAAATATTTTGGGTACAGTTAACCTGTTGAATGCAGCAAAAAATTACTGGCAATCTTTTGAAGAAAAAAAATTTTACCACATTTCTACCGATGAAGTTTATGGATCATTGGGTGTATCAGGTTTTTTTACTGAGACTACACCCTATGCACCCAATTCACCCTACTCCGCTTCAAAAGCAGCGGCTGATCATTTTGTAAGAGCTTATGGAGAGACTTATCAGTTGCCGGTAGTCATATCAAATTGTTCAAATAACTATGGTCCGAATCATTTTCCCGAAAAATTAATTCCGCTGCTGATAAATAATATTATTAATAAAAAACCGCTGCCGGTTTATGGCGATGGACAATATACCCGGGATTGGTTATTTGTAAAAGATCATGCTGCTGCAATAGACCTGGTTTTTCATAAAGGGAAAATCTTCAATACTTATAATATTGGCGGCTTTAATGAATGGAAAAATATTGATTTGGTAAAGTTACTTTGTAAACTGATGGATGAAAAACTGGGAAATGCAAAAGGCACCAGTGAAAAACTGATCAGCTTTGTAAAGGACAGGCCGGGACACGATAAACGATATGCTATTGACGCTACCAAAATAAATAAAGAACTCGGATGGAAACCCTCTGTTACATTTGAAGAAGGATTGAACCTGACCATTGATTGGTATTTGCAAAATATGGATTGGTTGGGGCATGTTACATCGGGAGAGTATCAGCAGTATTA
>DATDPZ010000380.1:0-3474 GCA_035292525.1 Chitinophagaceae bacterium | reverse complement strand
TGAATCGTTTTTATATGCAGAAAACATCCGGAGATAACCTTGTGATGTAGTAAAAGCCCAGCCTTGCTTTGGATTCGCCTGCCATTGCCATTGTAAACCTAATGTAGCTGAATTAAATTCATCCGACTCAGCAGGAGTGATGACAGGATAAACTTTTCCAACATTTGGTTTTTTATAAGATAAACCTGGTTCTCCTTTTCTATCACCGTCTTTATCATTTCCAATCACCGGCCATTCGTTCATCCATTTCATGGGTTGCAGATGCACCACTCTTCCATAAGCTTCTTTATCCTGGAAATGCAGAAACCAGTCTTCGCCTGTTTGTGTAGTAACCCATGCGCCCTGGTGCGGACCATTGATGTTTGTACTACCCTGCTCCATCACTACTTTTCTTTCATAAGGACCATATACATTTTTGCTTCGCAAAACAGTTTGCCATCCTGTGCTTACTCCACCAGCAGGAGCGAAAATGTAATACCATCCATTTCTTTTATAAAATTTCGGGCCTTCAATTGTTGGATCTGATTCATGACCATCATAAATCATCACTGCATCGCTGATCACTTTTATTCCTTCTTTGTTTAATTCTTTTACAACAATAATTGATTTGATGCCTGCACGGCTTCCGGCATATGCATGAACGAGGTAAACTTTTCCATCTTTATCCCAAAGAGGACAGGGATCTATTAGTCCTTTGCCTGCTTCAACTAATATTGGTACACTCCAGGGTCCAGCAATATTTTTGGCTTTAATTAAATAAATACCAAAATCCGGATCGGGATAATAGATATAAAATTCATTGTTGTGATAACGAATCGAGGGGGCCCAAACTCCACCTCCATGTTGCACTTTGCTGAAATGTATATCCGGTACCTGCCGGTTTAAAGCATGGCCAATCAGTTTCCAGTTTATCAAATCCTTTGAATGCAAAATTGGTAATCCGGGTGCATGATTAAAGCTGGAAGAAATCAAATAATAATCATCTCCTGCTCTGATTGCATCGGGGTCGCTGTAGTCAGCGTGAATGATGGGGTTCCTGTACTTGCCGTTGCCATTATCTGCTACCCATACTTTTGAAATAGCCTGTTGCGCTTGTGTTGAATATAATACACAGGATAATACCGATATGATAAATACTTTCTTCATTGCAATGGGTTCCATCCGGTCAGCACCTTGCTGATAGTGATTTTTTTTGCTTCCTCATCAGTCAGTTGTTTTGACCATTCAATTCGCTTTGCCGGGTCTGATGAAGGCCCGTAATTTTTATATTCCGCATACCGGGTAGTTTTATAATTATCCGTATTGTTCCAGTTACTCCAGCCTTCCGGTTTAATATGTTCTCCTATAAAACAACGGATATAAGTGACACTGGCATATGGACGCCATGGACGGCCCAATGAAACATTGTGTAAAGAAGTGTCGCCTGTTAAAACACAATCATTAAATACATAACCATGCTTTTTTTCTGCCGGAGTTGAAGCTGCGGTGATGTGAGAATTTTTTTTACTGTGAATATGACATTTTTCAAACCAGGCAGTTGAGGAGCCAAAAATAAAATCGGTAGTTCCTTCTATATAACAGTTTTCATAATACTGCCTGCTCTTATCGCTGTTGGTAAATAATACATCCTGGTTGCCAATGAAACGGCAGTTTTTGAAAATTGCTTTGTCTCCATCTGACTCAACAGCCACCGCCTGCCCGGCAGTGAACCCCGCATCATTTTGAAAAGTAATATTGCCGGCTGTAAAATTATCTGCCCTGATTTTAAAGCTCCATGATGTTCTTGTGCTGATCGTATCTCCCTGTGGTGAAATTTTTCCGGTATGATCATCGTAAGTCAGTATGGTTTTGAATTTATCTTCCCCGATGACCGTTACATAATTTTTTGTTGAGTCAAGAAAAAGTTTTTCTTTATACACCCCATTACGGATATAAATAATTTGCTTCCTTGTATTTTTTAAAGGCACAGCATCCAACGCAGACTGTACGGTGGTGAAATTTCCACTGCCATCCTTTGCCACGATTATTACCGGGGCTGATGCAGGTGTATCAAATACTTTTTTCAGAAACTGATCCATGACCTGAATGGTTGAATCAAACCAGGGCTCAAATAAGGGAAAAGAATGTGGTGATCCTTCAAATGTTTTTACTGCTGAATAAATTTTAAACTGATCAAGAATTTTAATAAACTCTTCTCTTCCGGCATGCATACGGTCCACAGAACTATTAATAAACAATGTGGGCGGGGTATGTGGGCCCACATGAGTGAGTGGTGATCCCTGTCTCCATAATCCGGGATTTTCTGTTTTTGAAAAACCAAACCAGTTGCTGGCTGCTGAAATCCGTTTGTTGTCATCGCCTTCGCCTGATTCCGGATGGATAAATGCGAGAATGCCGTCCATATTGATTACTGCATTTACCCGGCTCGAAAAATTTTTATCACAATCACTTCCTTCAAAAGAAGACAGGTTATTTGTTGCACCCATCATAGCTGCCAATTCACCACCGGCAGAGTGACCGGCTACTGAAATTTTTGATTCATCAATATTATACTTTGCTGCATTTTTTCTTACCCAACGGATAACAGATTTGATATCAAAAACAGCAGCGGGGTATAATGCTTCAGTAGATAACCTGTACTCCGGTGTAAAACAAACATAGCCCCAAGCAGCCAGTTGTTTTGCCATGGGATGCTGAATTGATTTGTTTCCGGTTCTCCATCCGCCGCCATGAATGATAATAATAGCCGTTCTTTTTGCAGTTGTTTTTTCTCTTGGAAAAAATACATCCGTCAGTAGTTTCCTGTTTCCCTGTGTACAATACAAAAGATCCCTTTCTTCTGCAACCGTCGCAAATTTTAATTCTTTTACAATTTTTGTTTGAGGATGTGTCTTTACCGTACTGTTATATGCACTGTGAATGCTGTAAGAAGTGTCGGGCTTGCTGCTGATGCCTGCCTTTGATTGAGTGAACCCGTTAGATACACTCAGAAAAAAAGATATGGTGAGTAAAAATATTTTCATTTCTCATTTTACTACAGGCTTTACTACTCTGCCTGCCAAATCAGGAAATAATTTTTTTAATTCTTCCAATGCCATTTGTGCCACCAGTCTTGCACCGAGCTCATTAAAATGCGTATTGTCATCGCGGCCATCCGGGTAGTTTGGATGTTCTCCGGGTTTCAACTGAAGAAAAAGCCAACGGGAATTTTCTTTCCCGAACTGCTGGTACAGCTCCATGGTCTTTTTATCCAGATCGATCATTTGTACATTTTCAGTAACAGCCAGCTTACGAACCAGTGCTGAATATTCCTGGTGTGTTTCGATCACATTTCCTTCAGCATTGAATCTTCTGCGGCTGACAGGAGTAAATAAAACCGGTATCCCTTTTTTAATCCTTGTTTCTGCAATAAATTTTTTAATGTTCGTTTTATATTCTTCAGGAGTAGTGTATCGTTCCACTTTGTCTTTTGCT
>DATDPZ010000379.1:0-2860 GCA_035292525.1 Chitinophagaceae bacterium | reverse complement strand
ATCTGTTTGCACAGCATATTGTTCCGGTGCAAATACATCCATCCATAATCCACTGCACTGGGCTATCAGTACTTTGGTTTCCTCCAGTTTTTTATTTCTCCAATATCCGGATGACAATGCTTCTATTGATTGATATAATTGTACAAGGGGTTTTACTGATTTTTCCGGATGTAAAAAATCAAAACCAGCAGCGATCCTGTCAATAGCTGCTGAAATTGGCTTTCCACCGCTTACTTTTTTCCAACTCAGTTCTATTCCTTCCATAAGGTCGTTTACGGGTTGATCACCTTTTACCGAAGAAAAATATTCCCAGGCCTCCCCTCTTGAAGCAGGTACACCAAATCCCTGGCTCTTGTGCTGGCTCCTGCTTTCAGAAGATATTTCACCATAGCTCTTTCCTAATAATGCATTGTAACCACCAACATCCAGCTTGTACTGATCCTCCCGTTGTGTATTGGTGCCTCCAAAATTGAAAGAATTCCACAATACTCTTTTAGCCTGCCAGGGCTGTACTTTTTTTCCGGCTGATCCTGCAGTTAGTTGTTCCGGAAAGCGGTTGGCATCGGCAGCAGCGGAAAAAGCTTCGATGGCTAATATTCCGGAAGCGGTATGGTGCCCGTGCCCTCCTTCTCCAGTCGAAGGAAATCTTGTGATGATCACATCCGGTTGAAATTTTCTGATCACCCAAACCACATCACTCAATATTTTTTCTTTATCCCATTTTGTAAAAGTTTCTTCCGGGCTTTTAGAATATCCAAAATCAAATGCACGGGTAAAAAACTGTTCGCCGCCGTCAATTCGCCTGGCAGCCAGCAATTCCTGTGTTCTTATCAAACCCAGTTCGATGCCTTGTTCTTCACCAATCAGGTTTTGTCCTCCATCACCCCGGGTAATGGAAAGATAACCGGTCTGGTATAGTTTATCTTTTGATAAATAAGCGATCAATCTTGTATTTTCATCATCCGGATGGGCAGCCACATATAAAACAGAACCCAGCACATTTAATTTTTTAATTGCCTGGTACATTTCTGCTGAAGTCCAGCTTTTGGGGGCCTGTGACAGAAGGTTGGAAGATAAAAAAAGAATAAGAGTATAAATGCTAAGTTTTTTCATTCAGACTAATTATACAGTGAATATAAGTTTTGTGAAGCAAGCAGCCTTACCGCTTATTTATTTTTTCCCAACCCCTACTGCAGATAGCGAAGGGTTGGAGAGAAAAAAATTATTGTCGCACAAAAAAAACAGCGTTACACAACATCAGCTTCCCGTTTTCCCAAAAACTTCGAAACATAATGTTATCTGCAAGATAAACAACAGCGCCACGCCCCATATCCTGAACACCAAAGATTAACCCGTCTTTTAACTTATCTTTTAGCTTTGTTCCCACAAATCCTGATACCTGGTTTTCTTTTTTAATAACCCCCACATTCCAACCGCCGTCTTTCATAAACTCATACAAGACATCATCCTGTTTCAAAGTGTAATAATAACCGGGATACCCAAAGGCCAGCGGATGACTATTGTCTAATTCAACTTTAAATATGGAACCGGGATTACTGGAAGCCAGAAAATCTCTTTCTCTTTCATCAAATGTCTGCAGGGCAGCATAAGGATCCTTTTTATCTGCACTATCTTCTGCTTTTTTTGTTTTTATGCCCCAGTCAATTTTTGCCAGTTGTGCCACGCCGCCATCTAAAGCAACCAATCTTCCACCTTTATTAATCCAGTCTTTTAAAAGGTCGGTAGCGGATTTATCACTGAGAAAACGATAATTACCTGAGGGCATGATGATCACATCAAAATCATTCATATTTATTCTGCCAAAATCAATTGCATTAACAAGGGTCAGCGGGTAATCAATTACCTGGTCAAAAAAATGCCAGATTTCTCCTGCTGCATTGGATGCCACTCCTTCCCCGGTAAGTAAGGCTACTCTGGAAGGTTTCAGCAAGTGCACTTTTCTGCTTCCGAAATCAAATCCCTTGTCTACAAATCCCGTGCTGATCATATTCGCTTTTATATTATTTGCGTTGCAAACATCGTTGACGATTTTATAAAGTGTATTCCCGAATTTTTCATTTCCCTTTTTTATAATAATCAATGATCCCCTGTCAAACTGCTGACCGTTTACTTCAAAAGCGGTTTCGCTAAAGCGCAGTTTTACTCCCTGCTGAATCAGCTGGCTCAATGCTTTTGCACTCTGCAATCCCTGCCAGCGGATAACATAGCCATAGGCATCTGTAATATTATTTACCAACGATGCCGGTCTTGGTTTTGCAGTGGTAAGTAATTTTGTTTTAGAAGCAATGGCATTTAACCCAAAAACATAAGGCAGCGACCATGCGGTAATATCATACGTGTTGGAATCAACTAATTTACTTTTGGGTTCAAACAAAACTTTTGTCATCGCTGACCGCGGCTGTTGCGAATGAACCAGGAGGTCACCTTCGGCTAAAGATGAAACTTCCTCTCTTCCTGTATAATAATTATAACCTGAAAATGTCCCTTTGGTATTTCCGCCGGCTACTTCATACAGGATGCCATTCTTTTCCAAAAGATCCATTAACCCGTTCATTCTTTCCCGGTCGGCTTCACTGTTCTTAATTAAATAAGTTTTGTATTCCCCGATACCGGCGTTTACTGCATCGTTGAAATATTTTCTGAATTCTTTAACCAGTTTTGCAGCATGCAATGATGAAGTCTCAATGGTGCTGATGCTGGTAGTGTAATGATGAATAGCACGATCATACAAAGTAAGAGTGTCCCCGTCATTCGTTAAAACAGCTGCTCCTCCAGCCGGACCACCGGCCTGTTCATAGGTCATTCCGATAGCGCCGTTATAAGTTGGATAGGTATCGCC
>DATDPZ010000378.1:0-6617 GCA_035292525.1 Chitinophagaceae bacterium | reverse complement strand
GGATTCCCGGTTGATAAATATGCATGGGAAGGCAGTAAGTTCAGGCTGGGCCGATTTACCAACGGGAATCTTTCTATGTCCACAAATTTCAAGAGCAAACCCAAAGACGAGAAAAAAGAAGAAGAAAGAAAACAAAGAGAGCAGGAATTGTTAAGTGATCCTTTAATTGCCGGTGAAATGCAAAGCCAGTTGGATTATATGCGGAGAAACCCGGCACAGTTTGTTGATTTCAATATTCCCTGGTCTGTCAACCTTAGTTTCTCCGTAAATTTTAGTGAACGTCTCAAAGCAGATTACAGCGGATTTGATAAAGAGTTTACCAGCAATGTGAATTTTAACGGCAGCTTCAGTCTTACTCCAAAATGGAATTTCAGTTTGAACGGCTATTATGATATCAGTAACCGGAACCTGCAAACTTTCCAAATGAGTATTGCCAGGGAAATGCATTGCTGGCAACTGGCTATTAATGTAACTCCCGTAGGGCAGTACCGGTATTTCAATTTCACCATCAGCCCCAAATCAGGATTATTGCAAAACCTGAAAATCAACCGCACAAGGTATTTCTACGGTGATTAATCAGCATGCTTTGTGTAATAATCTTTCATAATTAAAAAAACTTTTTCTTTCAGTTCTGTATAGGATTCTTCCGGGTTGGAAGTAATGGCCGGTAAGAAATGCATTCGTAATTTTTGCGGCCAGAAATAAAATGTTTTTTGTGGTGGCAAAACTTTTTTTGTATTAAAAATTACAGAAGGGATAATAGCACAACCGGTTTCTTTGGCTACTTTAAATGCTCCATCATGAAATTTTTTCAGCGGTTCATTAGTACGGTTGCGGGTACCTTCCGGGTATATACACAGGTGCATACCACTTTTTATCACTGTTTTCATTTTTTCAAAACTCTGTCGCCTGCTCTGTTCGCTTTTTCTGTCCACCAACACGGATCCTTTACTATAAAATAATCCAAACAAAGGAATTTTAGCAAAGGATGCTTTGGCAATCGTTTTATTTGGGCCGGGAATATAAGGGCAGGAAAGCGGTACATCCATTAAGGAGTTATGATTGCAGGTAACTACATAAGTTTGTCCCGGTTTAAAATTTTCTTTCCCTTTTATTTTTATAGGGCATCCTGCCAAATGGAGCCAGACATTCATCCATATTCTTGCAATTTTAATAAACAGATACTGCCCCCTGGGTTCAGGGACCAACCAGGTAAGCATGGAGGGAATAAAAATGATTAAAAAAGTAATTAAAAAAGTCAGGATGGCCCATAAAGCAAATAAACGGCCTGATATTTCTTTTAAAAATTTCATCAGGAAAATTGAAATGTAATTATTTCTTTAAAAATAGAATTCCTGATGGCAGGCCATTCATTTTTCAGGATGCTGTAATAAACAGAATCTCTTCTTCTGTTCAAGGGCATCTGCATATGACTTCTTAATACGCCTTCTTCTGTTGCGCCGATCTTTCGCAGGCCATATTTGGCTCTTTCATTCAGGTTATCGGTTTTTATTTCCACTCTTTCAAAGTGGAGCAAATCAAAAGCAAAACTTAACAGGCAAAACTTTGCATGGAAATTAATACCTGTTCCCTGGTATTGTTTTCCCAGCCAACTCCAGCCAATTTCAATTCGCCGATCAAAATAAGAAATACTGCCAAAGCTGGTACTGCCACAAATGGCACCGGTTTTTTTTTCAATGACTGTAAAAGGAATCCTTTTACCTGATTCTTTTTCTTCTAATGCAATCTCTACCCATTTTTCAAGTTCTGTTTGATTATTCAGCAGCATCGTAAAATATTCCCAAAGCGAACGGTTTTTGGTTATCGTGGAAAAAGAAACAATGTCCAGGTGCTGAAGGGGCCTGAGTAAAACCTTATCAGTTTCTAAAGTGAGTGGTAATGGAATCATGCTTGATAGCAAATTTACTTTTAGTAAAACAATTTAATCAGTATTGTTTAATGCTGTTGTTTTGGATGATTACCTACAATTTCCAATCCACCGGATCAATTCCGTTTTTCATCAGCCATACATTTGCGGCTGAAAAATGCTTGCATCCAAAGAATCCGGCATGTGCTGAAAGAGGAGAGGGGTGAGCCGCTTTCAGGATTAAATGTTTGCTTTCATCAATTAAATATTTTTTTTCCTGGGCAAATTTTCCCCATAATAAAAAAACAACATGCTCCCGGGTATCAGAAATTTTTTTAATCACTGCATCTGTAAATGCTGCCCAGCCAATTTTTGCATGACTCATCGGTTCATTGCTGCGAACTGTAAGAGATGCATTTAATAAAAACACTCCCTGCATTGCCCAATGAGTAAGATTTCCATGATCAGGGATTGGTACGCCGGTGTCTTCATGCAACTCTTTAAAAATATTAATCAGGGAAGGCGGTTTGGGTATTCCGGTGGAAACAGAAAAACAGAGACCGTGTGCCTGCCCCTGACCATGATAAGGATCCTGTCCCAGGATGACTACTTTCACTTTATGAATTGGTGTAGTGTTAAAGGCATTAAAAATCAAGGAGCCGGGAGGGAATATCTTTTTACCCTGTTCCTTTTCAGTTTTTAAATGATTCGGTATTTGTTGAAAATAAGGTTTGCTGAATTCATCTTTCAACATTTCTTTCCAACTTTCTTCTATTTTAACTTCCATGCTTTATCGCTTTGGGTACAAACTTAAAAAACATATCTTTGCCGCCCCGACAAATAAATTGTTTTAAAGGGAAAGTTCTTTTAAAAATGGTCCGGTAGCTCAGCTGAATAGAGCAATTGCCTTCTAAGCAATAGGTCATTGGTTTGAGTCCAATCCGGATCACAAAAAACCTCTCATACGGGAGGTTTTTTTATTTTCACGATGTGCTAATGTGTTATTTTTGACACTAATTATCTCACATGAATTCAACATTTAATTACGGAATTGATACGCTGACGGCAGGAAAAATTATTGATATAGCTTCAGGAAAACTAAAAGCAGTACTGAATGAAAAGGCTATTCAGAAAATTAATCTCAGTCAGCAATATGTTCATCAGATTGTAGCTGATAACAAAACAGTTTATGGAATCAATACCGGGTTTGGAATTTTGGAGAATAAAAAAATTTCGGATGCAGATACTATAATACTCCAGCATAAAATCCTGCAAAGTCATAGTGTAGGTGTGGGTGATCCTATACCTTCCGAAATTGCAAAGCTGATGATGATTGCCAAAGTGCATGCCCTGGCACAGGGATACAGTGGCGTACAATTATCAACGCTGGAGCGGATCATCTGGCATATAGAAAATAATATTATTCCACTTGTGCCTGAAAAAGGTAGTGTGGGAGCTTCCGGTGATCTTGCTCCGCTGGCACATTTATTCCTACCCTTGATCGGTTTGGGAAAAGTTTTTTATAAGAATGAAATGAGGGATACCGCATTCATGATGCAGGATGCAGGAATAGCTCCCATTCAACCTGGACCAAAAGAAGGTCTTGCCCTTATTAATGGCACTCAATTCATTTTATCTTTTGCAGTAAAAGCCGTACAGCGGATGCACAACTGTCTCGAAGCAGCAGATATCATCGGCGCCATGAGCCTTGAAGCATTAACCGGCACCAAAGCTCCATTTGACAATCGGTTGCATGAGCTACGTCCTTTTACCGGAAATAAATTAGTGGCACAGCGATTAAGACTTTTATTAAAAGATTCCGCCATTATGCAAAGCCATGTAGATTGCGGAAGGGTACAGGATCCTTATTCACTCCGTTGTATGCCACAGGTGCATGGGGCCTCCCGAAATGCCTGGATCCATTTAAAAAAATTGACAGAAATAGAATTAAATGCGGTCACAGATAATCCAATTATTTTTTCTGCTGATGATACTATCAGCGGTGGCAATTTTCACGGACAACCACTGGCCTTACCATTAGATTATGCCTGCTTTGCAGCTTCGGAGCTTGGAAATATTTCGGACCGGCGTTGTTATTTATTACTGGAAGGTAAATGGGGATTACCTATGTTGTTGATGAAAGATGTGGGATTAAATTCCGGTTTCATGATACCGCAATACACTACGGCGGCCCTGGTTTCTGAAAATAAAACGTTATGTTATCCTGCCAGTGCTGACAGCATTCCCACTTCGCTGGGGCAGGAGGATCATGTGAGTATGGGTAGCATCAGTGGAAGAAAACTGAATCGTGTACTGGATAACCTTGAATTTATCCTGGCGATTGAATTGCTTTCGTCCTGCCAGGCTATTGAATTTCGCCGGCCATTAAAGAGTTCTGAATTGTTGGAATATGCTCATGATTTTGTTCGGAAATTTGTGAGCTTTGCATCGGAAGACCGGATTTTTGCAGAGGATATAAATAAAGTGTCTGGCATCATCAGGGATTTTTCGTTTGTAAATAACTTGAATGAGTTTGCTTTGGCCAGGCAAATTGATTTGAATAATGGATTTACTTCATATAATATTTAACAACTCAGGACTTGAGTTAAAAATGACCACGCAGAGAGACTCCGGGTAAACTCATTAATCTCCCATTCTGAGCAGTGAAAAAAATAACAATATGACTACTACAATAAAAACAAAATACGATCCCGTAAAATATAAAACTCCAACAGGTACTCAACTGAACTGCAAAGGCTGGATACAGGAAGCTGCTTTAAGAATGCTGCTCAATAACCTGAATCCCGAAGTGGCCGAAAAGCCAGATGAGTTAATAGTGTATGGTGGCAGAGGGAAAGCTGCCAGGAATTTTGAAGCACTCGACAATATTATCGCCGCTTTGAAAATTTTAGAAAATGATGAGTCCTTATTAATTCAATCCGGAAAGGCTGTTGGAATTCTCAAAACGCATAAAGATGCACCCAGAGTTTTAATCAGCAATTCACAGCTGGTACCCAACTGGGCCAACTGGGCACATTTTGATGAACTGGAAAAAAAAGGGCTGATGATGTACGGACAAATGACTGCCGGCAGCTGGATATACATCGGCAGCCAGGGAATTGTTCAGGGTACTTTTGAAACTTATGCTGCTATTGCTGATAAACATTTTGGTGGTAGTCTGAAAGGAACATTGAATGTTACTGCTGGTCTTGGTGGCATGGGTGGCGCACAACCATTGGCAATAACGATGAACGAAGGGGTTGCCCTGATTGCTGAAGTAGAAGAATGGAGAATAGATAAACGCATCGAAACAAAATACCTTGATGAAAAATTCACTGATATTGATGAAGCGATAGATGCGGCTGTTAAGTATAAAGCAGAAGGTAAAGGGAAAAGCATCGGTGTACATGGCAATGCTGTTCATTTATTACAAAGACTTCTTGAAAGAAATATCATACCCGATACACTTACCGACCAGACCAGTGCACACGACCCGCTGATTGGTTATATTCCTCACACACTATCCATAGAGCAGGCTAATGTTTTAAGAGATAAAAATCCGGATGAATATATTAAACATAGTTATGAAAGTATGTATCTGCATGTACAACTCATGTTGCAGCTCATGGACAAGGGCGCCATTACCTTTGATTATGGTAATAATATAAGAGCCAGGGCACAGGAGTATGAAATCAGGAATCAGGATGCAGGAGAGGGAAGCAGCCATGACTCCGAACTACGAACTCTGAACTACCGGCCTGGCTGCTGTTTCGACTTTGAAGGCTTCGTTCCGGCTTATATCCGTCCGCTTTTCTGTGAAGGCAAAGGACCTTTCCGTTGGGCAGCGCTGAGCGGAGATCCCAATGATATTGCTGTAACTGATGAACTGATTTTGAAAATGTTTCCTGAAAATAAATCATTACAACGCTGGATTCCAATGGCGAATCAAAAAATAGCTTTCCAGGGATTGCCCGCAAGGATCTGCTGGCTGGGACAAGGAGAAAGAGAAAAAGCCGGGCTTGCTTTTAATGAGTTAGTAAAAACCGGAAAAATAAAAGCGCCGATCGTTATTGGCCGTGATCACCTGGATACAGGAAGTGTAGCTTCTCCCAACCGGGAAACGGAAGCGATGGCCGATGGCAGCGATGCTGTAGCTGACTGGCCCATTTTAAATGCGCTGGTAAATACAGCAGGTGGTGCCAGTTGGGTTTCACTGCATCATGGTGGTGGTGTGGGTATGGGCTATAGCATACATGCCGGTATGGTGATTGTGGCAGATGGAACGAATGATGCGGAACAAAGATTAAAAAGAGTATTGCGAAATGATCCGGGGATGGGTGTGATCAGACATGCAGATGCTGGGTATGAATCAGCAAAGGATGCATTGAGGGAACATAGATTGGATTATAAAGACAGGTTAAAATAAAATATCTTCTCAGCTTTAGTTTGTTCCCACCAGGAAATTATAAAACTATTATGTTGTTAATTTATAAGTAAAGTAGTCTTTTACTTTTTTGGTAAGTAATTTACTTCCGTTTATCATGGCTTCCTCTTCACTTATATTCTTGTCGGCAAGAGATTCGACATAGGTGAATTTTAGTTTTTTTAATACGGCAGGCGTTGTATCCAGCAAACCACAAAAAGCAATAACAGGAATTTTTTCTTCCCTCCCGATCCGGGCAATTTCGCCTACCACTTTTCCCTGCATGCTTTGAGCGTCTATCTTTCCTTCGCCTGTTATTATTAAATC
>DATDPZ010000377.1:0-4243 GCA_035292525.1 Chitinophagaceae bacterium | reverse complement strand
TTTGCTTTTTTCTGAAGGGTTAAATCCGACGCCATTATCAGCTACAGATAAAACCAGGTTATCAGGATCTGTATGTAAAGAAACAGTGACTTCAGTTGCCCGGGCATATTTAAAGATATTGTTTAATTGTTCCTGCACAATGCGGTAAAGCATCAGTTCTTTGTTTTTATCTGTTTCTTTTTCATAATACTTATTATCTACTGATATATGTATCTGCAGTCCATTATTCAGACTTGAATCTCCAACCAATTCCTCCAGGGCTTCTTTTAACCCCATATCGCCCAGCGATGGCGCTACCAGCGAGTGAGAAAGTTTGCGTATCTCTTTGATGGCCTCATCCACAAATTCATAACTTTTGCCTACCAGGTCTTCGGGTACATTCCTCCCTGATTTAACAATGCCCAGGTACATTTTCACGGTGGCCAGTATCTGGTTAATATTGTCGTGCAGTTCCCTGCCCAGTTCATTTTTTTCTTTTTCCTGCGCCTGGATGGTTGTTTCAGTTATCAATTTCTGTAGCCTGACCTGTTGTTCAGCCAGTTCCCTTTCCAGTCTTTTCTTTTCTGTTACATCGGTCATGGCGCCAAACATGCGGTAAGGATTTCCCTGATCGTCAAACAGAATAAACCCCCGGTCATATACATATTTATAAGTGCCATCAGCACATCGAAACCGGAATTCATCCTGCCAGTTTTCAATCCCCGACTCAATACAGGATTTTATCTTTCTGATTATTTCTTCCCTGTCGTACGGATGTACATATTCGTTTATCCAGTTTTCATCGTATTTCAGTTTATCTTCCGTGTAGCCAAATGTTTTTATAATCCCTTCGCCCCAGCGTCCTTTGCCGGTAGGATAATCCCACTCCCAGATGGTATCGAGGGTGGCTTTGTTTACTAATTCATACCGCTCATTGCTTATCCGCAGGTTTTCGAGGGTTTTCTTTCTTTCAATACTGTATTGAATGGATTTGCCCAAAAGCTTTTCAAAAAACTCTCCTTTGATCAGGTAATCCTGTGCGCCCAGCGAGATGGCTTTAAGCACCACTTCCATATCGGAAAGGCCGGACAGCACAATGATGGGGACAGCCGAGGCTTCCTTGTTTAATTGAGTAAATGTTTCGATGCTGCGGCTGTCGGGTAGGCTCAGGTCAAGCAGCGCCAGGTCAAATTCATTTTCTTTTATCAAACTTATCGCTTCGGAGAGGGTTCCGGCCTGACTGATATTTTCAATCGCAAGACCGGTCATCTGCAGGTATTGCTCCAGCAGTACATAGTCGCCGGGGTTGTCTTCCACCACCAGCAGGCGGAGCGGATTAGTTTCTTTGATCATCGGTTTCAGGTTTAGGTAATTGTACAATGCTTATCCAGAAATTTTTTATGGACTGCACCACTTCCATGAATTTGCTGAAATCAACCGGTTTGGTGATATAGCAGTTGGCATGATGGTGGTAGGCATAACTGATGTCTTTTTCTGCTTCGGATGTGGTTAATATCACCACGGGTATTGTTTTGAGGCGGTTATCTTTTTTTATTTCTGTGAGCACTTCTTTGCCATCCATTTTGGGCAGGTTGATGTCCAGCAAAATAATATCCGGTGTTACCGCCTCCTGGTAGGGGGCTTGCTTTTTTAAAAATTTTATGGCTTCCTCGCCATCTCTTACCACATGTACATGGTTATAAACTTTAGCTTCTTGCAGGGCTTCCAGTGTCAGCACCACATCGCCTTCATTGTCTTCCACCAGCAGTATTTCAATTTGTTTGCTCATAGATTATTTTTTTTGGAATAGTGAAATAAAATGTGCTGCCATTGCCAGGTTCGGATTCCACCCATATTTTTCCCTTGTGCAGATCCACCACTCTTTTGCAGATGGCCAGCCCGATGCCGGTGCCGGGGTATTTGGCTTTATCATGCAGGCGCTGAAATACGAGGAATATCTTTTCGAAATGTTTCGGCTCAATGCCGATGCCATTATCTTTTACATAAAGCATCCATTCCTGCTGGGTTTCCGTGCAGCTCACTTCCACCACGGGTGGGTTGTCGCCGCAGAATTTCAGCGCATTGCTTATTAAGTTTAAAATTAATTGAGTGATCAGCGTTTTATTGGCGGTAATAACCGGCATAGGGGTCACGGTAATTACAGCCTGGTTTTTCTTCATACTTTCATCCTGCACACGGGTTACATACTGCATTACTTCATTCAGGTCGGTGGCGGTATAAATTTCTTTATTGGTATTGAGGCGGGAATACTGCAGCAGGTCCTGTATCATTTTTTTCATTCTTTCGGCGCCATCCGTGGCAAAATGGATGAATTGTTTTGAACTATCATCTAACTGTCCGCCTAATTTTTTCTGCAACAGTTCCAAAAAGTTGCTTACCATGCGGAGCGGCTCCTGCAGATCGTGACTGATGATGTAGGCAAACTGTTCCAGTTCTTTATTGGAAGCGGATAAATCGTTGTTTAATTTTTTCAGCGATTCTTCGGCTTTTTTTATTTCCGTAACATCCTGCGCCACTCCTCTCATTTTTACAGCCTGTCCCTTTTCATCCACTTCTACTTCGCCCATACCAAACACTATGCGTATATCCCCATCAGGACGTACAATGCGGTGAAAAAAGCTATACGGCTGGTGGTTATTGTAAGCCTGATGCACTGTATTTTTCACCATTTCCTGGTCATCGGAGTGAATTAACTTTAGGTAATTCTCATAGGTAGCTTCAATTCCCTGTGGTTGCAAACCGCTAATTCTATAGAGTTCATCCGTCCAAAAAGATTTACCAGTGGCAATTTTCAACTGCCAGCTGCCAATATGAGCTATCTCCTGGCTCTGCGCAAGTAGTTTTTCGCTTGCAATAATTTTATCGTTTAGTGTTTTTGATCTGGTAATATCCCGGCAAATGATCACTGCTTCTTCCTCATTTATTTTTTTTATCCTGGCTTCAAAAAATCTTTTTTCGCCGGTTACGGTTATCACCGGGTATTCATAAGTCACCAGTTTCTCACCGTTGAAAGCTTTACGTGAATAGCCCATGTGAAAATCGGCGATGTCCTTTGGCCATACTTCATAAAATGTTTTACCAAGAAAATCTATAGGCCGGAAGGCCAGCAGGTTTTCATTCTCCACTTTACAATCAAGAAAACGGCCATCCTTATCTACCCGGAATAAAATATCGGGGATGGAATTGATCAGTGTACGCAGGTAATTTTCTTTTTCAAGGAGTTCGTTTTCCTTTTTCTTAAGTGCTGTAATATCAGCAACCGATACAATTACTCCGGAAATATTTTTTTTGTTTTCGCCGGAAAATACCGGCTCGGTATTAACGAGCACCCAGCCATGCTGTCTGCCTGGCTGAAGTTTACCAGCAACTACATTATATTGAGGCTGCCCGGTTTTCAGCGTTATTGCGGTTGGCATTGCTTCAGCAGAAATATCGCTCCCGTCTTCATGTATGCAATGCCAGCCGATATCCATCAATGTGCTTCCAATTATCTGTCCTTTTGTAAGGCCTAAAATTTTTTTAGCGGCATTGTTGCACAAAATAATTTTACCTGTTGCATCAAGGCATACTACGCCTTCATGCATCAGGTTGATGAAGCGGCCAAAGTTTGCATCTTTAAAAAGTTCACTTAAAACAATCATCTTACTATTTTAATACAATTTTTAGTCTGCGATAAACTGTTTTCACTATCCATCTGATTTGCTGCTAACGGCTCAGTTTTTCTTTAGGGGCAGTTTTACGATACTTAGCCAGAAATCTTCCACCTTCCGCACCACTTCTATAAATTTTTCCATATCCACGGGCTTGGTGATATAGCAGTTGGCATGGTGTTCATACGCAAACTTTATATCTTTTTCTGACGAAGAAGTAGTAAGCATCACCACCGGGATGGATTTCAGACTTTCATCGTTTTTCATGGTGGTGAGCACTTCAAAACCATTTACCCGCGGCATATTAATGTCGAGCAGTACCAGGTCAGGTATTTCAGAATTACTGTAATTGCCTTTATGGAATAAAAAATCCAGCGCTTCATCGCCATCCCTCGAAACGGAAACCTGGTTAATGATCCGGGCATCTTGCAGCGCTTCTTTTGCCAGTACTATGTCGCCTTCATTGTCTTCCACCAGCAGGATGTGTACATATTTTGCCATATTGTTTTTTTAAAGTGTTAATGAATGTTACTAAGTTTTTATTTTCCTGGCTATGGTAAAATAAAATGAACTGCCCTTGCCCTGTTTCGATT
>DATDPZ010000376.1:0-2317 GCA_035292525.1 Chitinophagaceae bacterium | reverse complement strand
TGTATTGATCAGGTGTAGCAGATCTTTCTTCAGAAAATCATTTACAATAGACAAGGAATCTTCATTGGGTGTAGCATCAAAATACAAGGCTCCGCGGAGAAAATGCTTTACCGAATCGGTTATAAAAAACTGGTTGGCGGTGGCAGTATTTCCGGTCAGGGAAAAATAAACTCCTTCTATATTATTTGGAGTCCGGAACGGAACCGGCTCAATAGAGGATGCCTTGTAGGTATGCTGCTTATAACTTAGGGTAAAAGCATCATTAACGAGAGAATCCAGTTTATTTTTTCCCACTTCCTTGTAACTCACAAAAACCCTTCCGTTGAATTGTGGAAAATCAATATTGATCCACCATTCGTTTTCGGGTTTGTCTTCAAAAAAAGTACTGTCTTTAATAATATGAGCATACAGAGGATATTCAAAAGAGTACGGATAACCGGGTTGATCGTACAACTGGTATTTTTTTTCGGGGAAATCAATTTTAAAAAACCCCCGCTTTTTATTTACAGTATAGTTTGAATTACAGTAAAAATTACAATTGGCAATCAGCCATAAGCAACAAACTATTAGAAAAAGATGGGTTATTCTTTGTTTCATTTTTCGGAGTCCGGATTGGGTTTTATAGTAACTTTTATTTTGAGTATCCTGTTTCTATATGATTCTATTACTGTAAAACTAAAATCCCCGCAGGGTATTACTGTATTTTTATCCGGGAATTCCCCGGCCAGTTCCAGGATCAAGCCGGCCAGTGACTCGCTTTCACCCCTCACGGTATCAAAAGTGTCCTGTGGTAATTTCATTGCCCTGCAGGCTTCATGAATCATGGTTTTGCCGTCAAACAGGAAATTGTTTTCATCAATTTTAGTGATCCCCGGTTCATCCTCATCAAATTCATCTTTTATCTCTCCTACTATTTCCTCCAGGATATCTTCCATAGTTACAATACCGCTTGTTCCTCCAAATTCATCTACTACTATTGCGAAATGAGTTCTTTTTTGCTGGAATTCTTTCAGAAGGTCTTCTATCAGTTTTGTTTCAGGAACAAAATAAGGTTGACGCAGTAAAATATGCCAGTCAAATTTTTGTTGGTTTTCCGGATGGTTATCTTCTATAGTTAAATAAGCCAGGAGGTCCTTGGTATTGATGACCCCTACAACTTCATCAAGATTTATTTTATAAACCGGTAACCTGGAAAAGTGCAGCTCTTCAATTTTTTTTAATAATTCCTGCCAGGATAAACTATATTCAATACCACTTACATCCAGCCGGCTTCGCATGATCTGTTTGACATTAATATTTCCAAACTTCACAATTCCTTTAAGAATATTTTTTTCTTCCAGCGATGTTTCATCATCTGTTGTAAAATCTATTGCCTGATCCAGCTCTTTTAAGCTGGCCCGGCGCCCTTTGTCTGCTCCTAGTTTTTTACCAATATTGTCCGCTATGCCCACCATTCTTTTACTCAAAACGGATAGCAGCAAATGAATGCCTTCTACAATATAAGAGCAACCATAAGCAAAGCGAAGATTATTTTGCGTAGCCCAGACCTTGGGTAAAATTTTACAGAAAAAAATTATAATGAAAGCGATGATAAATACCTTAATCAGCAATTCAGCGATAAAGGAAAAAGACTTCAAAGGCTCCAGCGCTGCTTCTAACCGGAAAAATTCATTGATCAGAAAATTTGAAAGCACAATGATAGAAATATTGATAAATGTTCCGGAAATCACTAATGAAGTGTAAACTTCTTTCGATTCGTCTAACAGGTACACTATTCGTCTCGCTGCCGGGTGTTGTTTTGTTTTCAGCATATTTATATCCTTATTGCTTAGTGAAAACAATGCCACTTCAGCGCCGGATATAATAAATGAAAGAGAAATCAATGATAGTAATAATAAAATCAATATAGTGGTTCCCTGGGTTTGAATAGATAGCAGGATAAAAGCAAAAGGATGTGCTAAGCTGCAGATGAACGAATAATAATCCAAGGCAAAATTTTTTGATGTTCAGGTATAATCATAAAGGCAGGTAAATAACCTGCCTGTAGTTCTATTTATACAAAAATAAAGTATTCAGCTACATGTATTATTCTGATATATCCTGTGGTGGCTCGCCCAGGGGTGGATGAGCATCCTGGCTGCTGATCGTTTCACTATTCCCGCTATCGGGATGCATTCCCGCTATTCCATCAGATCTTTTATCAAGCATAATTAAATTATCCCCGACTACTTCAGTGGCAAATTTCCGGTGTCCTTCTTTATCATCCCAATTCCGGGTACGCAGCCTGCCTTCAATATATACCAGGCTTCCTTTATGC
>DATDPZ010000375.1:0-4931 GCA_035292525.1 Chitinophagaceae bacterium | reverse complement strand
GGTTCAGATGATCGGGAAATACCAGGAAAAGTAAGTCAATCAATTCAGGTTTCTCCCGAAGCTATTAAGCAACTAAAAGAGCAATTAGCAAAAGAGTTTTAATCTCCTTACAGCAATAGTACTTTACATCTGAATATGGAAGAGGATAATGCAATATTAATGGCTGATCTGCCAGGCTACACTGCCCCCTGATCCCCCTGCATTTACATTTGAATTAAAAGGAAAGCTCAGCTTTAAAAATATCAGCAAATAAAAAGAAGTGTTTGAGTTGATCACGGATCATCTCAAAGTTTTATTCCTTTCCCTTGGGGTCTTGCCCCGAAGCAACTGCAATAACAGGAAATGATGAGGGCAGACCCCGGGATGATAAGAATGGAAAATAAAACGGGAAAAGGCATAGCCGGTTGATCACGGGGTCTCGCAGCAATTGTTTAATTATTATAAATTCATTCTGGCGAAGACCCCGTGTGGACTAAGCTTTTATTATTGACCCGGTTTGCCGGATGATCATCCGTGATGAAGAACATGCTTTCAGCATCCGGATATGGCTGGTATTTTATTCTGTTCTTTGGATTGTATGGATATCTACCGGAGAAATAAAGGAATTGGTGATAATTGAAAGAGAGACAATGGCGGTTAATTATTATTCTTCGCCATTTCTTCTAAACCCAATTTTATGACGGGGTGGTTGCGGCGGGTTCAGCAGTTGTTTCAGGTATTGAAAGATTAGTTGTATGTCTTCATCATGACCGGTGAGTTTCTTTTCGATTTTTTCAAGTTGCAGCAGGATGTCTTTGTGGGTGAGCAACAGTTCCCGGATTTTGGCAAACACCCTTACAATCTGAATATTTACTTCAATAGCTCTTTCACTATTCAGCACACTGGCCAGCATTACCGCACCATGCTCAGTAAAGGCAAATGGCAGGTTTGATGAAAATTTAAGGGTGGCAAGGTGGTCGCAATTTGCGACTACTTCCGCTTTTTCTTCTTCAGTTAATTGAAACATGAAATCTTCAGGAAATCTTTTTCTGTTTCTTTTAACCTGTTCATTAAGACGTTTCGTTGTTACTCCATACAGCTCCGCAAGGTCTTTGTCAATCATTACCTTTTGACTACGAATCATGATTATCTTGTTCATCACTATTTCATCTGGTATTGTGCTTCTTTTTCTGAGATTTGCCATTATCTAAGGATTTAAAGAGGTGGTCGCAATTTGCGACCACCTCTAAAATAGACCTCTTTCCAGTACCATCCAATACCATCAACCTCGCATCAAGAATTACCAATCAGGCGGCCCCGGGTACTTTCTGGTGCCCGCATGAATATGTAAGGGCACTCTCCGATCCACCTGCATTTACCTTTGAATCAAAAGGAAAGCACAGCTTTAAAAATATCAGCGAAGAAAAAGAAGTGTTTGAGTTAATTACGGATCATCTCAAACTTTTATTATTGACCCGGTTTGCCGGATGATCATCCGTGATGGAGAACATGCTGTTCAGCATCCGGAGATGGCTGATATTTTATTCTGTTCTTTGGATTGTATGGATATCTACCGGAGGAATAATGGGATTGGTGATAATTGAAAGACAGGCTGGAGCCTTCTTAGCTTTGCGGAATAAAAATTGTAAATTCGCTTCATGGCTGACAAACAAACCATACTGGCGACTCTTAAACGGGTAAAACCTTCACTGGAAAAAAAATATGGCGTAAAGGACCTGGCATTGTTTGGCTCCTACAGCCGCAATACAGCCGTTCCGGGAAAAAGTGATGTGGATGTGATGGTTGATTTTACACAACCTATCGGCATTACTTTCATTGATCTGGCCGATGAATTGGAGCTGCTGCTGCAACTGAAAGTTGACCTTGTATCCCGCGGGGGCATCAAACCAAAATACTTTACAGTCATTGAACCCGACCTTATTTATGTCTAACCGGGTGCCGGAGGACTTTAAAGCGGATTATCCGGAAATAGAATGGCGGCGTATGACGGGATTACGAAACCGCATCATCCATGAATATTTCGGAATTAATTATGCTACAGTATGGAAAATCAAAGAAGAAAATATACCTGAACTGGCTGATTTTATTCAACAGGCAATTGATGAGTTGAATAAACAATCTGAATAAACCAATTTTATCCGTTGTCTATTACTATTAATTATTCTTCGGCCCTCTCCGATTCCTCTGCATTTACGATTGCATCAAAAGAAAAGCACAGCTTTAAAAATATCAGCGAAGAAAAAGAAGTGTTTGAGTTAATTACGGATCATCTCAAAGTTTTATTATTGACCCGGTTTGCCGGATGATCATCCGTGATGAAGAATATGCTGTTCAGCATCCGGAGATGGCCGGTATTTTATTCTGTTTTTTGGATTGTATGGATATCTACCGGAGGAATAATGGGATTGGCAATGATTGAAAAAGAGGCAGCACAAGTAAACGGAAGTATTATATTTCTACGAGGTAAGCATTCCCTTTTGCAAAAGCAGGGATCTGTTTTTCAAATGAAGGAAGAAATGTTACCAGCATTTCTACTTTACTGGAAGGGCTGTTGAGTATAACAACTATCAGTGGGTAATTGCCAATATTCTGCTGCTGCCGGATATTTTTATCAATGGTTAGCAGGATATCGAACCCTTCAGCAACGGCAGCAGCCATAAGCTGGCCATTCTTTACCCCACTCCATTCTTTTTCGGCAACGGTTGCTACTTCATGTTGAGGAAGATGTGGCTTGAGGCGTTTAGTGACACATTCATCAAGTAATATTTTCATGAAGGATTGAGCTTGATGATTGAATTAATTGCTCAGAAAGCTCCAACACTTTTAAAACCTGTTCACGGGAAACACTGTCAAAATCCTGCAGGAAAATTTCAATGGTCTCGCTGGTTTCCAGGTAATCAAACAGGTTTTTAATGGGAACCCTTGTGCCATTAAAAACCGGAGTGCCTCCTAAAATTTCGGGATCGATATGTATTACTTTATCCTGCATGTTTCAAATTTACCACTTTTATTATACCTGTACAACCTCTTCCTGTTAAGATTTTTTTTGGTAAATGAGATATGAAATGGAATTTATGAGGAATGTAAACTAAAAGCGGAATTAGTTTACATTCAGAAAGTCAAAGTAAACTATGTTTTGCAGCAGGATCGGGCTGGCTAATTATTCTTCACCCTTTCTTCTGAATCCAATTTTACGGCGGGGTCAGCAGTTGCAGAATTTTCCCGACTTATCAGTAAGCGGCTATCAGTATTTCGGCCGGTATGTTTAATTTATCATGCAGTTCACGGATCATGGCAAGAGAAAGTTTTCTGCGTCCGCTGAGTATTTCCGATTTGCGGCTGCGTCCGCCGAGAATCTTTATCAGCTCTTTTTCATCCACTCCCTTTTGTTCCAACCGGAACCTGATGGCCTCAATGGGATGAGGCGGTGGTATGGGATAATGTTTTTTTTCAAATACCTCCACCAATACAGACAGAATTTCCAGTTCATCTGAAAGTTTGCTGCCGGGTTTCAGGTCTTTTTGCATGAGTTCATAAATGCGCTGTAAGGCAGCTTCATGTTCTTTTTTTGTCTTAATAGGTTTTAACATATATCACTTTTTTAGCATCCATCTTATCATAGTCAGCATGAGTTCCAATCCACACAATGAAAATAATCTGTAACCGGTACTCAATATCCACAATCAGCCGGTATTTGTTTCCATGAATATTAAATACAACCCGCTTATCGCCAATAACAGAAACATTACGGATCTGTGCTTTTAGTTCGTTATGATTTTTCCAGCTTGCTTTGCACACTTCCTCATACCAGGCTAATAATGACTGCTGTGCCTCTTTCTTCTTTTTGCCATACAGTTTTAGGGATTTTACAGCTATTACTCTCATAAGCAAAGTCAAATATACAAAAATGTTACCAAATTGGTAACATCTGGTATTAAATTTTCTTTAAAAGGAAAGTCAATGTCTTTTCAACTTTATTGGGCTTCAATTTACACTCCCAAACCGTAATCACCATCCAGCCATCTTTCTTCAAAGCCTTCACCGCTTTTTCATCATTGGCTTTGTTGGCAGCAATTTTATTTAACCAAAAATTTGTTCTTGTTTTGGGAACAACAAAGTACTTGCAGTTTTTATGTCCATGCCAGAAACAACCATGAACGAAGACGATGGTTTTGTATTTCTTTAAAACAATATCCGGTTTGCCGGGCAGTCTTTTATTGTGCAGAGAATATCTGAAACCCTGTGCATGTAAAAATTTTCTCAGCAGCATTTCGGGCTTTGTATTCTTCGCCTTTATACGGCTCATATTATAACTGCGGGTCTTCTTGTTATGAACATCTGTCATAATGATCATGCATCCCGCTATTCAGCAGGAACCATTACGTGAAGGTAAAATGTTTTTCATCCACCCTCTTCGGCCTGTCCTTATAAGTAAATAATACCGCCCCTCCAAAGGAGGAAATGCCGTAGGTCTCAAAATGAAAATTTAATTTATATTACACGACACTAAAAAATAATTGTTAATGGCTACGATACTTAATATACATAACCTGGGTAAAACTTATCAGAGTGCGGGCCGCACCTTAACGGTTCTGGAGAATATTAATTTTTCCGTAGAAGCGGGATCAACAATGGCCATTGTCGGCCCATCGGGCAGCGGTAAAACCACTTTGCTGGGATTGGCTGCCGGACTGGATCGTTCTACTACAGGTACAGTGGAATTAAATAATATAAAATTGGATCAGTTGAATGAAGACCAGCGGGCCAGCATAAGAAACCAGCATGTGGGTTTTCTTTTTCAAAACTTCCAGTTGCTTCCTACGCTTACGGCACTTGAAAATGTGATGGTGCCTTTGGAATTGCGCAGGGAAAAAAACATAAAACCAAGAGCAGTTGATCTGCTCCACAAAGTGGGCCTTGCAGATCGGGGA
>DATDPZ010000374.1:0-6068 GCA_035292525.1 Chitinophagaceae bacterium | reverse complement strand
ACATGATCCGTTTCTGTAGCCATATTCATTAGTGCCCGGATCAGTGGAGACTCCATTCCCAATGTACGGACAGGAAAACCGGCAATAACAGTTGATGCCGCTCCCGCCGGTATGGTGTATTTTAAGAAGTCTCTCCTTTTCATTTGAAAATGTTTTTATTTCTCATCTTCTTTAATTGTCACTTCATTCAATTATAAATGCAGTGATACCTTCAGCAAGGGATCAGGGTTTAACATAAATGATATTCAGCCAGGTTCATAAAATATTTATAAAGATCCCGTAAACGAATGTAAACTATCTGGTAGTTCAAATTCGTTGGAACAGGATTACTCAGATAAGCATTCCAGGCATTTGTCCAATAAAAATCCTGGTCCTGGTTGCTCAATAATATTTGTTTTTTTAATGTAGCTTTTGTTGCTGCTGACAGGTCAATCCTGTACAAGATTTTTAAAGCATCGTCAATCAAAATATTGGGATCTGCCGGATTGCTTAATTTTCTTGTAAAGGCAATCGGATCTATGATGATCTTTTTCCCATTTCGGGTATACCCGGCAATGATCATTGTATCAGTAAACAAATTCCTTCTTGGATAGGTATCCGTATTGATCCATATTTCATGAAACTGTGGTTCCTGGTAAAAGGCTTTCCATCCAGCCACATCAGGAGGATCTCCAATGTTTTGTTGTAACAGGGCCGCATAGTTTTGAATATAGCCCCACATATTATAAGCATTTATATAGTCCGAAGCATCTGGAAAAACAACAACAAATTCTCTGCAGGCAGAAACAACAAGATCCACCGGTGATTTAATAAAACATCCCTGGTTTAATACATCAAAAAAATGTTCGCTTTTAAACAGTGCAGTCAAAACCGGTTTAATTTCCCAATTGTTTGCAACCAGTATCTGTGCAAGCGGATTGATAACATTGGCTTCTGTAGCTGCATCAATTTTATAATAAACAAAATAGCGATAAAGTTTTTTTACAATAAATCTTGACACCTCTGTGCTTTTGCTGAAAATCATATTGATCAGGTCAGTCAGTTCAAGATCGCCGGCAGTGGATCCTGTTCTTCCGGTGATCACTGTATTATTATAAAAAGAAGAAAACTGTTTATTGCCGGTATCATGCTGACCAGCATTGAACGTATAGGAATTAGTAGTACCGTTAATTTTCCACCCTGTCAATATCCGGGCAGCTTTTTTTACATCATCCTCAATATAATTGGGATTATTTTCTTTTCCCAACGTAAACAATTCCTGCAGTTCCCGTGCATAGTTTTCATCGGGAGCAGTACTGTTATTTAAATAACCGTTGAGGTAACGGAGCATAGCGACGTCAAGTGTTTGTGCTCTTACTAATTGTTTAAAGTTTCCCAGTGCATATTGCCTGCAAAGTACATTATTGTTATAAGCCCATATTGCTCTTCCAATTTCATTACTTTCTGTTGCAAAATGATTGTGCCAGAAAAGCGTCATCTTCTCCCGGATATTCGTATCCTGGTTAATCATCAGCCCCATCCACCAGGCTTTGAAAGAATTTCTCCGGAGCCCATCTGCATCCGTCGTATTGATTGTAACCCAGGTTGTTCCTTGTGGAATATTATAATCTGGATCAGTGACAGGAATATTATTGTTGGAATAATTTTTTACCGGAGGAGCCGGTGCAATAGCTGAAATATTCAGTATCTGATCTACCGCCTGGCTCATACTCATAGCAGAAAAGAAGTTAATGTCTTCTGCTGTTGAACCAAACAGGGTGCGTTTTAATAAATGAGCCACTTCATTGGAAGTCCACGGACCGTTGTAGGTGCTAATACCGGAGGAGGTTCTGCAGGCAACTTTGGTGTCAGCACTTTTTACCGGTGCTGCCTTTCTCTTTGCAGTTAAAAAACCTCTTCTGTCCATTTTATGATGGTTTTGGAATGATGGCAGACTTCATTGACAAGAATGCTGCCTGTTGGTTTAATTTAATCAGGGAGAAAAATAGAACTTTTCCATTAATTACGAAATAGTAAAATTACAGGATGAAAATAAGTTTATTATGGTAAACTCATGCTTAAAGATTTTCAATAATTCCGGCTATACCCTGCCCGCCACCTACACAGGCAGTCACCATTCCGTATTTCTTTTTCAGGCGCTTCATGTCATGAAGGTTCTGGATAGTAAGTTTACAACCAGTGCATCCTAAAGGATGACCAAGTGCAATAGCGCCACCATTAATATTAACTTTTTCGGGATCAAGACCCGCTTCACGAATCACAGCGATTGATTGAGATGCAAAAGCTTCATTCAGTTCTATCAGGTCTATTTGAGAAAGGTTCATTCCTGTTTGTTTCAACACTTTTGGAATAGCCGCCACTGGGCCAATGCCCATAATGCGTGGATGAACACCGGCAACTGCACTGCCCACCAATCGGCCGATAGGCTTCAATCCAAGTTCCTTCACCATCTTTTCTCCCATTACAATTACGAATGCAGCACCATCGGAAGTTTGCGATGAATTTCCCGCTGTCACTACACCACCTGCAGCAAACGCCGGTTTAAGTTTTGCTAAAGCTTCAATTGATGTGTCGGCTCTTGGCCCTTCATCTGTATCAACTGTGTAATTTCTTTTTTGTTTTTTGCCTTTCTCATTCAAATAAACTTCTTCAATTTCTATCGGGAGTATCCCGTCTTTAAAATGTCCTGCTTTAATAGCAGCAATAGCTTTTTGATGTGAATTAAAAGAGAATTCATCCTGCGCCTTACGGCTTACATTATATTCTTTGGCAACAGCTTCTGCTGTTAATCCCATGCTTAAATAATAATCAGGTTCATCAACAGCAATTGCATAAGAAGGAACTGTTTTCCATCCTGCAGTGGGCACCAGGCTCATACTTTCCGTTCCACCTGCAATGATACAATCAGCCATGCCCATTCTTATTTTAGCAGTGGCAATAGCAATTGTTTCCAATCCGGATGCACAATACCGGTTCACTGTTACGCCTGGCACATCGATACCCAATGCACGGGCAGAAATAATACGGCCGAATTGCAAGCCCTGCTCTGCTTCCGGTACAGCATTACCCACTAATACATCATCCACCCGCTTCGCTTCCAGCTGTGGCACGGATGCCATCAATCCCCTGATCACATCAACGGCGAGGTCATCGGGTCTGTAAAAACGGAATCCGCCACGTTTTGCTTTTCCTACTGCTGTTCTGTATCCGGCTACTATATACGCTTCCTGCATGAAATAATTTTGAAGGCCAAAGTTAACAACAAAAATATCAAAAAAAGCCCGGACAGATCACCGGATAAATAGCCATTGTTTGTACCTTTGATTTAAACAGTAAACTATGTTACAATTTGCAACGGTGGCCATCAGGAACAGAAAGGCCATGAAAATTCTGGTTAGCCTGGAAGAACAAAACTTATTGCAAATAGTATCAGAGTCTCAAATGAAATTATCTCCTTCAAAGAAAAAAAGGGCTGTTGCATTTTTAAAATCATACCGTGATGCACAATTAGGGGCAGCCGGGAAAATAAAATTAAAATCAGCAGAAGAATTATTAAATGAGCTATAAGTTCAGTGTTTCCGCTACAGAACACTTTGCCAGGCAAATTAAATATTTAGCAAAGAAATATCCATCCGTAAAGGCTGACCTTGCAAAACTAATTGCCCTACTGGCTGAAGACCCCTTTATGGGTGATCCGGTTGGGAAAAATTGCTATAAAATCCGTTTGAAAATAACTTCAAAAAATACCGGCAAAAGCGGTGGGGCAAGGGTAATTACTTTTGTAAAAATCAGCGTATACAAAGTGGTGCTGATAGATATTTTTGACAAAAGTGATAAAGAAAACATTTCTGATTCTTACCTGAAAGAAATATTAAAAAAAATAAAAGACCAAATTGTATAAACTACTCCGCAGAATACTTTTCCTTTTCCCCCCTGAACAGGTACATTATTTTTCCATGAATTGCCTGAGGTTTTTTTGCAATGTTTACTTTTTCAGGAAGATAATTACTAAATGTTTCAGGCCGACTGGTAACAATCAATATTCAATATTCAATATTCAATATTCAAACAGAGTAGGCCTTGGTGCCGGATTTGACAAGAACGCAAAATATCTTAGTGAAATAAAAACCCTTGGATTCGGATTTGTTGAAATTGGAACTGTTACTCCTCTTCCCCAAAAAGGAAATGATCTGCCAAGACTTTTTCGTTTACCAAAAGATAAAGCCCTCATCAACCGGATGGGATTTAATAATGACGGAGTAAAAGTAATTGCGGAGAGACTTCGTCAATGGAGAGATTGTCAATCGTCCATCGTCAATCGTGAAATTGACGATTCTCCGAAGGAGTCTTCCCGGACACGACTCATCATTGGCGGCAACATTGGCAAAAACAAAAATACTCCCAATGAAAATGCATGGAAGGATTATGAAACCTGCTTTAAAGAATTACATCCTTATGTAGATTATTTTACAGTAAACGTAAGCTCTCCGAACACACCCGGGCTACGTGAACTGCAGGAAAAAGAATCGTTGAGAAAAATTCTAATGCACCTGCAAATGATCAACAACGGAAAAGCTAAAGCAAAACCAGTTTTACTGAAAATTTCACCCGACCTAACTCTGGAACAATTGGATGACGTCATTGATCTTGCTATGGAAATTAAACTGGATGGATTGGTAGCTGTAAACACAACAATTGACAGGGAAAAATTACTAACTACAAACCATAAACTACAAACTATTGGCCAGGGTGGACTGAGCGGGTTGCCGCTGAAACACAGAAGCACCGAAATTGTAAAATACATTTATCAAAAAACAAATGGGGAGATTCCGGTAATTGCATCCGGTGGAATTTTCACAGGAGCAGATGCAAAAGAAAAACTGGATGCAGGCGCCTCGCTGCTGCAGGTTTGGACAGGTTTTATTTATGAAGGACCGGTTATTGTAAAAAATATTTGTATATCAATTTATAAATAATATTATAAACTAAAGCTTCCTGTTATGGATTATCAAATTATTATATCGCTGCTAACGCTTATTGTATTAGAAGTTGTATTAGGAATAGACAATGTAATTTTCATATCCATCTTAGCCAATAAATTACCGGCACATCAGCAGAAAAAGGCAAGATTTTATGGTATAATACTGGCCATGATTTTACGGTTGGCTTTATTGGCAATGATTGCTATGATATTAAAATTAGATAATGATTTATTTACAGTTTTTAACCAGGGTATTTCCGCCAAAGATCTGATACTGATATCGGGTGGGTTGTTTTTATTATATAAAAGCTCAACAGAAATATACCATAAAATGGAAGGAGAACAAGGCGATAAAACAAAAAATATTAAAGCAACAACATTTGCCCAGGTAATTTTTCAGATTTTGATAATGGATTTGGTTTTTTCAATTGATTCTATTATTACTGCAATAGGAATGGTAAAAGAAATATGGATAATGTATGTGGCAATTGTTGTTACTGTTTTGATTATGCTGGTAGCTGCAGAGCCAATCAGTAATTTTGTAAACAAGCATCCCGCATTTAAAATGCTGGCCCTTTCATTCTTATTACTGATAGGTTTTGCGTTGGTGAGTGAAGGCTTTGGTATCGAAATACCCAAAGGATATATTTATTTCTCCATGTCATTTTCCATGCTGGTAAATGTTTTTCAAATGCGGATGAACAGAAATAGTAAACCAGTAGTAACACATGAACATTATACTGAAGGAGAAGATAAATTGCCTAAAAGAGTATTGTGATAACAGAAAGTCTTTGACAATAAACAGATGTTTTTATCTTTTAATGCAGAAAAGTTGAACATGTCGATGCATAACCGACAATAAATGAAAAATGATCGCCTGGTAAGGTCGAATGCAGCGGAAATAACTCATGAAAACCCATCAGGCAATAAATAAAAAAAGTTTTTATCCAAAATTTTTAAGCACCGCCGCCGCTACCACCCCCGCCGTTTCTGTTCTCAATCTTGTTTCCCCCAGAGATACAGGAATAAAATCATTTTGTAAAGCAAGTTCAATTTCCTCTTTTGTAAAATCACCTTCGGGGCCAAT
>DATDPZ010000373.1:0-6785 GCA_035292525.1 Chitinophagaceae bacterium | reverse complement strand
GCCAGCTTCACATGGTCGTGAAAGCGATATTGATCATTAACCCACCCCTGCCCCTCCAAGGAGGGGAAGAGAGAGAGATGCCATTTCAATCTTTCCTGTTTCCAGAATTCATACCATTCCTTTTGAGTGCCGGGACGAATGAAGTACTGCATTTCCATTTGTTCAAACTCCCTCATCCTAAAAATAAACTGCCTGGCAACAATTTCATTCCGGAATGCTTTTCCGATCTGTGCAATACCAAAGGGAATTTTCATCCTGCCGGTTTTTTGCACATTCAAAAAATTGACAAAGATTCCTTGTGCTGTTTCCGGTCTTAAATAAATTTTATTTTCTTCATCATCTGATGTAGCAGTAGAACCGAATTCGGTAGAGAACATCAGGTTGAATTGACGAATATCCGTCCAGTTGCAGGTTTTACTGATGGCGCATTTTATTTTATACGTTACAATTAATTCCTTTAAACCCAAAAAATTATCCTGTGCAAGGAAATTATTCATTAAGATATGGATAGTCTCTGCTTTTTCCGTTTCTCCTGCATTTTTTAATTCGTCGATAAACTCTTCAATTAAGTGATCCACTCTGTATCTTTTCTTGCTGTCTTTATTATCAATCATGGGATCGTTGAAATTATCCACGTGACCACTGGCTTTCCATGTAGTAGGGTGCATGAAGATGGCTGCATCAATACCCACAATATTCTCATACATACGGGTCATGCTTTCCCACCAATAATCTTTGATATTTTTTTTCAGCTCACTACCCCACTGTCCGTAGTCATATACAGCCTGAAGTCCATCATAGATTTCACTACTGGGGAAAATAAATCCGTATTCTTTACAATGGGAGATAATTGCCTGGAACCTGTTCTGATCGTTTGCCATAGCGGCAAAAATAAGGACTAAGAATTACATGAGTATATGGATAGATATGAAATAATGAAAGGGGAAAAAGAATAGTAAGAAACCTGGTGGAGCAAAAATTTGCTTGTCGGCCAATATTGTCATTAAAAGGCAATCCAAAGAATTGTGAAAATCTTTCATGACAAGGATAAAAAATGATCAGCAATTATTCTTTCTTTTCCGGAATTTCAATCACTGTCTTTTCTTCGGGCTGCTGTTGTATGGATTTTTCTGATTCCACTTCAATCTGCTGTACCCACACTGCATAATTATTTGGATAAATTCTCGATCCGGTATGTATAGCATAAACGTGGGTAAAGGCAGCGCCAAAATAAAGTATCATCGCGGAATAGTAAACCCATAGCAGGATGACAATAATAGATCCAGCAGCGCCATATGCTGAAGTCATGCGACTATGACCAAGGTAATAACTGATAAGGAATTTACCCGCTACGAATAAAAAGGCAGTTACAAAAGCCCCCACCCATACATGTTTCCATTTCACTTTTGCATCCGGTAACACTTTGAAAATAGCAGCAAAAATAAAAGTAGAAATGAATAACGTGAGTAAAAGGTTCAGGCTGTAAACAATAATAGCGGTTAATTGCGGAAATTTTTCCATCAGATTATTCAATAATACATCCATGGCTCCATTTAATAGTAGCGACACCAGCAGAATAAACCCCAGTGTAATAATCATTGAAAAAGAAAGCAGGCGGTTGACAATAAATTTCAGCCATGCCCGTCCTTTGCGTGGCCTGGCCCTGATCTTCCAGATATGGTTAATTGAATCCTGAATTTCTTCAAACACACCGGTAGCACCAACAATGAGTACAATTAATCCTACAATCGTGGCAAAATTATTTCCCGTATTTTGAGTGGCATTATGAATAGTTTGTTGAATTTCCAGGGCAGCATTATGACCAACAAACCCTTCTATCTGATGGTAAACTGATTTCTCCACCAGGTCACGGCCATAGAACAGGTTGCTGAACCAGATGATAATGATAAGCAAGCCCGGCAGGGAAAAAACAGTGAAAAATGCAAGGGCACCGCTTAGCTTCAACACATTGTTTGCAAAAAAATCTGCAACGGTTTGCCTGGTTATTTTCCAGATATTTTTTTTGATCATATTATTTTCTATCCTTGATAAAATAAACAACTTTTTTAAGGGCTTAATTTAATCTTTCAATTTCGGATTTTGCCGATGTCTTTCAGCATCTCTCATCGTTTTCTTTTCAAAATTTTTTTTCAAAGCATCTGCCAGGTTTACACCGGTTTGATTGGCAAGGCAGATCAATACAAATAATATATCAGCCATTTCATCGGCCATATGCTCCTTTTTAACCTCTTCCGATAGTGGAGGAACTGAACCAGTCTTATAAGATTGATCACCGAATTGCCGTGACATATGCCTGGCCAGTTCTCCTACTTCTTCTGTTAATATGGCCATATTGGTCAGTTCACTGAAATAGCGAACGCCTACGGTTTTTATCCATTGATCCACGTCTTGCTGGGCTTGTTGAAGCGTCATAACAAAATTTTTAAGATTAGTATGCAATTTAACATCATTCCAGCCGTTAACTATTCCCTGTACCTTCCCGAACTTGTTTTTTGACCTGCCCTCTGAAAGCAAAAAACCAATTATTCAATACCAACTTTTGTATTCTATGATACTACCGGCTGTATTAAAGACTTTTTCCATTTTGCTGTTTTTTCATTTTTCCCTGCTGTTAAATGCGCAGGAAACCCTATCGGGAAAAACGGATATTCAAAAACCCTATAAGATTTTAACCAACGGTAAACAAATCAGCATCCAGTCAAAACAATATATAAAATCGGTTTTGGTGTGGACTGCCAGCGGCCACAGAATTGTAGAACAAAAAAAGATCAATGCACTTTCTTTTTCATTTACCATTACAGTGAATGAAAAAATATTTTTTATACTGGTGGAAATGACCGACGGGAATAGATATACATCTAAACTGGGTGTAAATTAATTTATCCTAAACCTGAAAAAAATAACACGAAATACTATTCCCTGATTTTTGAATCCATCATGATCGTTACCGGTCCGTTATTAATCAATTCCACTTTCATATCTGCACCAAATATTCCTGTTTTAATAATTTTCCCCAGGTCATTTGAAAGCTGCTGAATCATTTTTTCATACAATGGAATGGCCACTTCTGGTTTACTGGCACGGATATAAGAAGGCCGGTTGCCTTTTCTGGTAGAAGCATGCAGGGTGAACTGGCTGATCAGCAAGATGTCGCCATGAATCTCTTTTATAGAAATATTCATCACCCCGTTGATATCATTAAAAATCCGGAGACTGACAATTTTTGCAGATAACCATTCAATATCCTCCCGTGCATCCGAATCCTGAATACCCAGCAAAACCAAAAGACCATCATCAATAGCTGCATGAATTTTTCCTTCTATGGTTACACTGGCCCGGGTTACCCGCTGAATTACTGCTCGCATAAGTGCAAGATAAAAGTTTATGGTTTAAGGTTTATCATTTAGTGTCCGTAAATTTGATTGGTTTTCATTTACCTGCTCCGTTTATATCTAACAAATTATAAATAACGAAAAACCAAAAACTATAAGCAATAAACTATTCATATCAGATATATCTTCTGAAATCTACTTTCAAACCACCCGCAGTGGCGGCAAAGGCGGACAGAATGTAAATAAAGTAGAAACGGCTGTGATGGGTTATTTTGATATTGAGGCTTCTCTGCTTCTATCCGGTGATCAAAAAAATATTTTGCTGCAAAAACTGGCTAACCGGATTAACAGCGAAAGTGTCTTCTTTGTAAAATCGCAAAAGTACCGGACTCAATTAGCCAACAAAAAAGAAGTGATCGAAAAAATGAATGACCTTATTAAAAGGGCCTTAGAGAGAAAGAAAAAACGGATTGCCACTAAAGTCTCCAAAGCCGCTAAAGAAAAAAGACTGGAAGCAAAAAAGAAAAAAGGAGAAATCAAAGGCGGAAGAAAAAGAGTGGACCCCGGAACCCTTTATTAGTTCCAGATTCAGCAACAGGTTCTTCCATCAGGTTGGATCATAAATTAATCCTGTTTTAAAACCTGCTTCCCGGTATAGGCAATAATATATAAATCCATTGCTCAATCGGGTACCAAAGATTAAATTTGCTGAAATATTTTTTTTGAGCAGCATTAAAAAACTGGCGGGGCAAACATTCTGGTATGGCTTAAGCAGCATTTTCGGAAGATTTATCAATTACCTGCTTACTCCTATTCTGGCCACCATATTTGCTTCAGCAGACTATGGCAAGATTTCAACCATTTTCACGATTGCTGCCTTCCTGAATATCGTTTTCACGTATGGCCTTGAAACTTCTTATTTCCGTTTTTCATCTTTACAACCCGAAAACAAGGTCTATAATACCTGTTCATCATCTATTATTATAACTTCTTTTTTATTTACAGGGCTTTTACTTTTATCCGTAAATGGATTTGCCGGCTTTCTGGAAATTCCTGATCACCCGGAATATATTACCTGGATAATACTGATTGTTGCGTTGGATACTTTAAGTGTGATGCCCTTTGCCAAACTTCGTTATTCAGGACGGCCACGAAAGTTTGCAGCAATCAAAATTCTTAATATCCTTATCAATGTAGGGTTGGTGCTTTTTTTCCTGGTACTCTGTAAAAATGATTATGAAAAAAATGCTGATACATTTTTTGCCACAATCTATAATCCGGACATAGGACTGGGCTATGTTATCATTGCCAACCTGGTTGCCAGCGGCATTACTTTATTATTACTGGCAAAAGAATTTTTTCAATTTCGCTTCAGGTTAAATCCCGGTTTCTGGAAAGAGATGATGCGTTACTCCTGGCCGCTGATCATTGTTGGATTTGGCGGCATGATCAATGAAACGATTGACCGGATCATGCTGCTGAAACTTTACCCGGGAACAACAGAAGAAGCTTTTTCACAGACAGGTATTTATTCTGCCAATTATAAACTGGCGGTGCTGATCGTTCTTTTTATCCAGGCCTTCCGTATGGGAGCTGAGCCATTCTTTTTTAAACAATCCACTACTGAAAACGCTCCGAAAACCTATGCCCGGGTGATGAAATTCTTTATTATCATTTGCTGTTTCTGTTTTCTGTCAGTCGTATTATTTCTCGACATCTGGAAATATTTTATGGGTACCAGGCACCCGGAATACTATACCGGCCTGGTAGTGGTGCCCATCTTAATGTTATCAAAAATATTTCTGGGAGCTTATTATAATCTTTCTATCTGGTACAAACTCACCAACCGGAATCTGACCGGCGCCTGGATCACCATCGGGGGTGCAGTAATAACAATCGTATTTAACTGGTTTTTCATTCCTGTTTGGGGATATATTGCTTGTGCAGTTGCAACTATCCTTTGTTATGGTTTTATGATGCTGACCAGTTATATGTTGGGACAAAAACATTATCCCATTCCTTATGCCTGGAAAAAATTACTGGCTTATATTTTTATCTGCATACTGCTCTTTGGTATTCACCAGGCATTTTTATTACTGGAATTAAATGTGTGGGTGAACCGGGGCGCCGGACTGTTTTTTATTTTACTATTTGCATTGCTGATTTTAAAGGTGGAGAGGAAGGAGTTTCAAAGATTGCCGGTGATTGGGAAATACTTTTAGCCACTCTCTTTAATACACTATAGTAATATCGAATAACTTTTTTATCTACAGGTTAAAATTATACATAACAATACGTAGTTTTTAAATTTATACGTATTTTGGATAAAATTATATTTCATGACCCGGAAACTTACATTAAGCATTAGTGAAAAGACTATACTGAAGGCCAGGCGCATTTCCCGTAAGCGGGGAAAAAGCATCAGCAGGATTGTGGAGGAATATCTGAACAGCATTGTTGAAAAAGAGAATAAAACGGAGAGTGCTATGGATCAAATTAACAGAATAATGGAGCCATATAGAAAGAAAATCAAGTTGCCTGAGAATGTTGATTATAAAGAAATGGTGAGGCAATGGCGTTATGAAGATTATATGAAAGAAAGCGAAAAAAGAATGAAATCTCCGGGCAAAAAAGGGAAATAATAAATTCTGTATTTGTAGATAGCAATGTATTTCTGGATGCCATTTTACGACACACAGAATATTATCCTGACTGTGAATCCCTGCTGAAACAACCTGAAACGACTTCAGTGAAATTGTATACCTCAGTTTCCTGTTTGCTGAATGTGATGTACGTTTTGAAAAAAACAAAGATTGATTACACGGTTATTATTCAAATAACAGAAAGTTTGCTCAAAACTCTTTCTTTGATTTCTTGTACCGAAAAAATATTTTTAGACGCAATACATTCAGGTTTCCTGATCTTGAAGACGCAGTCCAGTATTACACCGCCCTGCAAATAAAAGGCATTGACTATTTTATTACTTCCAATACCAGAGATTATAAAAAAGCCTCCCGGCAGTTACCGGTAGTAACGCCGAGGCAGTTTATGATCTTGTACAATAAATAAAAGAGTTGGAGAGGATTCCGGTGACAGGAAAGTTTTTTACTTCTAAATCAATTTGAAAAAAGCTGTTTCAAATTTTCATTTTGAAACAGCTTTATAATGAGTCGAAATAAAATCAGTTTACAGCTTTACAAGCTTCACAAATCTTCTCTTGTTACCCTGCCAAATTTCTGCGATATAAACTCCCGGTTTATAATTATTTCCTAATTGCAAAGTTTGATTGGTTGTAAGATTATTTCGTGTTTCAACCACTCTTCCTTTTAAATTCAGAACCCGCAGACTTATTTTCTGATCAGCTATTTCACTTCCAATCTGCAAAGTGAAGTAAGTATGGCTTGGATTAGGATAAACTTTTAATTCTCTGGA
>DATDPZ010000372.1:0-3073 GCA_035292525.1 Chitinophagaceae bacterium | reverse complement strand
TCTTCAGCTTTATCGCCAATTTTTATATCTCCCCTTATTTCATAAACCAGGTTTTCATTTTTTTCGCTCCGCATTTTTAATATCTCACCATGAAGGTGGATGATCTTTGTAGAGCCGGCTCTTTCATGAAGGTCATCTACATTTTGAGTGATGATGGTAACATCAAAAAATTTTTCCAACCCCGCTAAACCAATATGTGCGGAATTTGGTTTTGCTGCCAGTACAGCTTTCCGGCGAACATTATAAAAGTCAAGTACCCGTACAGGGTCTTTTTTCCAGGCTCCCGGGGTAGCCACATCTTCTACCCGGTGTCCTTCCCACAAACCATCACTGTCGCGGAAAGTTTTTAACCCGCTTTCAGCGCTGATACCGGCGCCGGTGAGCACAACGAGTTTTGGTTTGGTGCCTGCCTCAATGAAAGAAGGAAGTGAATATTTTTTTAATCCCATATTCAAATATATTCATGAATTCATTTTCAATTTTGTATCTGCTCTTTTTTTTACAGATTTTGATCTTCTATAAATGATGAATATTATAAAAAGCAGGATGACTAATGGCCAGATGGATATAATCCCTATAAATAGTTCTCCAAACCAATCCCATCCCAGTCGGAATGCATGACTAAGCTTAGTGCCAAATGCAGGCTTGTCATTGTCTTTTGCAAAAGCATTTAATACCTGGTAATATGTCAATTGAATGGTACTTAAAGAAGAGGAATGACTGAGGTAATTTAATCTGCCGGCTGCAGATTCTATTTCTTCCTGAATATCGTTTATCTCAGATTGTACATTTAGAATTTCTTCCATATTCTTTGCCTGTTTCAGCAAATCAAGATACCGGAGCCGGACTTGTTTTTTGGCTTCCAGCCTGGATTTAATATCCATCACTTCTCCCGTGACATCCTGGGAAGTCATTTTCTTTTCATTTACATTTTCTGCACCTGCTGATAATAAACTTATGGCATTATCAAACTGATCAACCGGAACTTTTATAGTAAGAATGTTTTCAATTTTGTAAGCTGATTGGCTCTCTTCTTCCTGCGCTATGTATCCTCCAAGTTGTTTTACTTTATCTCTTAAGGATAGATTGTATTTAGCGTAATCTTTTATTTCGATATTAAGTGATGCTGTTTTAATAATTTTTTTATCCCAGTCTTGTGCAGGAAAAGGAATCGAAGGTAACTTTTCTTCTTTTTTACCAATACCTACCGGTACTCCACTGTCATTTTGAAAATCAGCAAAATCTTTTTCTGAAATTCTATCAGATGGCTTTTCTGAATTTTGAATCTGAGGTGCATCAATAACAGAACTACCTGTTTCCTGCTTATTGCTTCCACAGGAATTAAGAATCAGTGTGGCTATAAAGAAGGGGATTAAAATTTTCATGATTTGTTTTTTTATAGTAGTAAGATGCTGCCGGTTCCAGTTTGCATAATATCAGAAGTATTGTGTTTAAAATTTATATTTAAAAAGAGAACATTGCTTTTCTAAAGAAAAGCAGAAACGTCAGAATAAAAATTCTCCATCCGATTTTTGGAGGGGAAAAAATTTAGTATTTATGCTACATACAACCTAAAGGTAACCTCTTTAAAATGTTAAAAGGAATTTTGAAAAAAGCAGTTAAATGAAAAAATCACTTCTCTCCTGCCAGTTTCATCACAATGTCCCATTCCAGTTCTGTCACCGGTTGTGTAGAAAGACGCCCAATCCGTACAAGGGCCATTTGTGCAAGCCGTTTATCTTTTTTTATCATTTCAAGCGAAACAGGGTTTTTAATTTTCTTCAGCGGTTTCAGATCTACCGCACACCAGCGGTCATCGTCACTAGTAGGATCCGGGTAATGTTCTTTAATCACTTTTGCAATACCAACAATAGCGGTTCCTTCATTACTGTGATAAAATAAAACATCATCACCTTTCTTCATGCTGCGCAAATGAAGCCTTGCTGCATAATTCCGTATTCCACTCCAGCAGGTCTGGCCTTCTTTTACAAAGTCATCCCAGGAGTAAACGGAAGGTTCTGATTTAACAAGCCAGTAAGCCATAATGATTTTAAATTTAAGATTGAATATTTAAAATCTTTACTCATAAATCGAGACCAAATATTAAATCTACAATAGTAAATATTTAGATAAACATTACCAACCGCTCGCCAGCACATCGGCAATATGCATGGTTTGTATTTTATATCCTTTGTTTTTTATATAACCATCCAGGTGCATGAGGCAGGAAAGATCGGTGGAGATTAAATAATCTGCACCAGTTGCCAGTGTATTGTCAATTTTCTGATCAGCCATACCGATAGAGATTGGCTCAAACTTAATGGCAAATGTTCCGCCGAATCCACAGCAGGTTTCTACATCATTCATTTCTGAAAGTTCCAGGCCTTTTACCTTTGCCAACAGTTTTCTGGGCTCCTGTTTTATTTTACATTCCCTTAGTCCGGCACAACTATCATGGTATGTAGCTTTGCCATGTAAGGAGGCTCCTACATTTTCAATCTGCAATACTTTCACCATAAACTCTGAAAACTCATAAATCCTTTTAGTCAGCTCTTTTACTTCATTATGAACGGAAGAATTATCCAGCAGTTTGCCGTAATAATTTCTGATAAAGCCGGCACAACTGGCACTGGGCGTAATAATAAAATCACTGCCACTAAAATCTTTTACAAATTTTATGCATACTGCTCTTGCTTCATCCCAAAAACCGGCATTAAAAGCCGGTTGACCACAGCAGGTCTGGTTACTGTTGTAAGTTACCGTGCAGCCAGTTTTCTCCAACACTTTGATCATGTTAAGACCTGTCTGCGGATAAAGCTGGTCAACAAAACACGGTATGAAAATTTGTACATTCATAAACCCCCTGTTCCCGTGATGAAGGAGCTCAGTTGGGAAGCGATTTTATAAAAAGTAAGTTTCAAAATAGCAAATCTTTATTTAAAATCCTTTTGGGATTTGAGGTTAATCATCTTAATTGCTGTCTGCGCTGCCTCTTCTCCTTTATGACCATGCATACCACCAATTCTTTCTCTGGCCTGCTCTTCATTATCAACAGTCAACACACCAAATATTG
>DATDPZ010000371.1:0-3534 GCA_035292525.1 Chitinophagaceae bacterium | reverse complement strand
AGTTCTCTTTCTTTTGATTTCAAACTGCCCAATACCTGGTCTTTTTCTTTTTTCTGTACATCCAGCACTTTTACCTGTTCTGTCTGATGTTTCAATACGTCATCCTTCTGATCTTTCTTTACCAACTGATCTTCTTTTCTTCTGGCAATTTTAATTTGCGTTTCTTTTATGGTGTTTACCTGCTGCTCGCGGTAGGCCCTGTAACTCTTCAGGTAAGCCACTCTTTTAATGGCATCATTAAAAGTACTGGCAGAAAAAATAAAATTCAAAAAATCATAAGTGCTCCTGTTCTTATAAGCATACACCACACTCCGTGCATATTGTGCTTTTAAGGTATCCAGTTGTCTGTTTAGCCGGTATATCTCAATATTACTGAGATAAATGTCATCATCAATATAGCGGAGTTCTTTGTTGATATTAGCGATATACCTGTTCTGTAATTTAATTTTTCTATCCAGGAGATTATACTGGCCAACAATCTGTTTTTTCTGGCCTTTCACTTTGTCATACTGTCCCTGTATTTCCCTGATCTCTTTTTGTATTTCCTGCCTTTCTTTTTCCAGCCTGGCTTTATCCTCTGTCTGCTGTGCATGCATCCCGAAGGAAACTAAAAAAAGAAGGGCTAATAAAAAAAATAATATCCTCATGGTTACCGGTAATTTTTTATGCCAGATGGAAACAGGCAGGATGAATGTATCAGGGCAAAGAGTCAATTTCATAACGACCAGCCGCAAATTTAATTTTCTTTATTATAATTTTTTATAACTTTTTGGTATGGAGAATGGAAAACTTAACGTTTCATTAAACTCATATTGTTTAAAACTAAGTTTGATATCAAGCTTCGTTTTTTCCGTTACAGAAATATTTCTTGTTACAGAAAAATTCATTCCTTTCTTTTTTTCATAATCTGCATAATTCAGATAGCAGGTTCTGTTTCTGAAAATATCCACATCATCCAGTTTGCTGTGCAGGATAAGATGATCATTGTTGTGTAAAGAGACCAGGTGGCGAAACCAATCTCCTTCGCTTAGCATGGAAACAATATTATCATTTACTGAGTAAGATTTAATATTTGAATCCAGGAAAACCGGGTTGCCGATGATCAGTTCCTGCATGGAACGCAGATCCAATGGCAGAGCCGCTACTTCCTGAAGATAATCCAGCGACCTTACCTGGTATTCTTTATCCAGTTTGTTCAGTGTTCTTACAGAATCGTTATCAATCAGAATCCGCATTCCTTCAATACCTAACAGGCCGTTAACGGATATCCAGATAACACTGTCCTTCTTCATTCTTACAAAAACAGTTACATTGTATTTTTTCCCATCACTGCCCTGGTAGTCTGTGTTAATCTTTGCGGAAAAAGTTTCAAACTCTATTTTATTTGCAATCAGCTTTTCATATGTATCATTCATAAACAGGAGGGAATCTGCATGCGGGTCGTTAACCACTGCCGCTGTAACCAATGTGTCTTTTTTAGTGATCGCTGTCTGAATGTTTTTTGTGGAGCGACAGGAAGTAAGCAACAATATGTTTCCAAAAATTAGTATTGAAATGATTTTTGTCATCGTTTACTATTTGCCTGTATGGCCAAAGCCTCCATCAGCTCTTTTTGTTTCATTTAAAATCTCTGTTTTTATCCAGCTGGCTTTCTGAACCTGCTGGATGACCATCTGTGCGATCCGGTCACCGGTATTAATGACCTGTTCCTGTTCTGAAAGGTTGATTAATATAATCTTAATTTCTCCGCGATAGTCTGCATCGATGGTGCCTGGTGAATTCAGGCAGGTAATCCCTTGTTTTATTGCCAACCCGCTCCGGGGTCTGATTTGTGCTTCAAAATTTTCCGGCAGCTCAATGAACAAGCCGGTGGGCACCAGTTTCCTTTCCATTGGTTTTAAAACCATGGGTGCACTAAGTGATGCCCGAAGATCCATTCCCGAAGAACCACTGGTTGCATATTCAGGTAACGGATTTTCTGATGTATTAACAATTTTTATTTGGATGGAAGCCATTGCGGCAAAGATATAGTTTCAGGAGAAAACGACTGGGAAACGATATGGAGGAGTTCGTTAATCTTTTTTAAGCAGCACGGTTGCATAAGCCATGATTCCCTTTCCTTTTCCGACAAATCCCATTTTTTCTGTAGTAGTTGCTTTTATGGAAACATCTTTTTCTGAAACACCAATAATGTCAGCGATAATATTTCTCATTTGTTGTGAATAAGATTTAATCTCAGGCTCTTCCAGGCAAATAGTGCTGTCAAGATTTACAACGGTATAACCTTCGTTTTTTACCAAAGCCATTGTACGTTGAAGAAGTATGCTACTGGAAATATTTTTAAACTCATCTGCGTTGTTTGGGAAATGAATGCCAATATCACCAAGTGCCAATGCTCCTAACAAGGCATCACAAATGGCATGTAATAATACATCCGCATCGCTATGCCCTTTTGCACCTTTGTAGTGAGGAATTTTTACGCCTCCAATCCACAACTCTCTTCCTTTTTCCAATTGATGGAAGTCCACTCCGCTGCCAATCCGGTAACTCATGCTTTAAATTATTTTTTCAAATATAAACAAAGACGCCCCAGAAGACCGGGGCGTAAATATTATTCTTTAAAAAAAATTATTGGTTGGCAGTTCCTCCCTCTCCGTCAAAATTAAAATGCAGTGAGAACCGAAGTGTATTAGACAACGGATTACGATCCACCCCGCTGCCGGAAGGAAGCAGGTAAGAAAAATCCAAACCAAAGCTGCTGTACTTAATACCCACACCCATAGTGAAGTACCGGCGGTTTCCTTTTGTTTTATCTTCATAAAAATAACCGGCACGCATGGCAAACTGGTTATTGTACATATACTCGGCGCCTAGAGAAGCCTGGAATTCTTTTATCTCTTCACTGAAACCACCCGGTGCATCTCCAAAGGAACTGAACCAACTGCTCACTACACTTTTACTGCGGTAAGCATCCAATTGAGCTTGTGTTACAGGATCACCCGGAGGTGTTGGCACTAAAAGTTTATTCAAATCCAGGCCGATGGTGAATTTGTTGGCAGAATTTGCCACACTGGTATAAGTAGTACCTATTCCTAAATTAGCAGGTATATAATCTTTTTGATCTGCATTATCGGTATACGCAATTTTTGAACCCAAATTACTTAACACTGCACCTACAGCCCATCCCTGTCCCACTTCATTATGACCCTGGTAATAATATGCGATATCTCCGGCTACTGCACTGGCTGCTTTATAGGTATTGCCTGCTGCAGGACCTTCTGCCAGATTAGAATAGATATATTTTAATCCAACACCAATGCCCGATTTATCGGAAAGTTTACGGGAGTACCCCATATCAATTCCAAATTCCCGTGGACGAAATGTATTTAAATCATTTCCCAGGTTATCAGTAAACTGGATATTACCCAAACTAAAGTACCGGAGTGAACCCGAAATGGCCTGCTGTTCATCAATTTTATAAAAGCCGGCCACTGTTGCCAGGTAAACGTCACTAAGAATATCCTTTAACCAGGG
>DATDPZ010000370.1:0-2056 GCA_035292525.1 Chitinophagaceae bacterium | reverse complement strand
AATTCTGAAACCTGATTTTCCATTTTGTACATTCAAATTATCTCTTGTAAAATAGCTTTTGGTAAAACAGAGATAATGAATGGCATCCAGCAGGTTGGTCTTGCCCACACCATTATTACCACAAATGCCGATAATTCTTTCTTTGAAAACAAAAGATTTTGAGTTATAGTTCTTGAACTGTGTTAATGATATGGAATAAAGATTCAGCAAGAGATGATAATATCAGTTTTTAAGTTCCGGACAGGGGGTTATGGTTTGGAAGTTTCAAATTCTCAATTCAGCTGGTTCATAAATTCGAAAATAGAACTAATTCATTCTTTTAAAAAAAAGTTTAAAAAAGTATAGCTCACTGGAAATAAGATGTACAAGTAATAGTCCAGGGAGCTATTACAGAAATAAAAGGGACGGTGGGAAGGGAATTGTCTGCTGGTAACACAATAAAAATCAATAATCTTAATTCAAAAATCTGCATTCAGAAATTGGAGGGATTGCCTTATTTTTGCCCGCCCGGATGAACATAGATTTGTGAATGTTTGAAAATTGTCCGGTTCGGACGGGCCCCCGTTTAATTTATGGCAGAAACCACTACAACTTTGAAGCCCTTGACCACAAAATTTTCTAAAGAAACCTACCTGTATTGGTATGAACTGATGCAACTAATCCGCCAGTTTGAACTGATGTCGGAAGAGAAATATAAAATGGAAGGAAAGATTCGTGGATTCTATCATGCCTATATCGGACAGGAAGCAATTGCTGCTGGTTGTATGACAGCTACCCGACCTGAGGATGGATTCATCACCTCTTACCGTGATCATGGATTGGCAATAGCAAAAGGCGTTTCAGTGAATAGTTGTATGGCTGAACTTTATGGAAAAGCTACCGGTTGTGCAAAAGGTAAAGGGGGCAGTATGCATTTTTTTGGTAAGGATGTAAATTTTTGGGGAGGACATGGAATTGTAGGTGCTCAAATCGGAACCGGAGCGGGTCTGGCATTTGCTGAGCAATACCGGGGAACTGATAATGTGATCCTTTGCTTTTTTGGAGATGGTGCAGCCCGCCAGGGAATTTTGCATGAAACCTTCAACCTGGCCATGTTATGGAAATTGCCTGTAATTTTTATTTGCGAAAATAATAATTATGCCATGGGTACTTCTGTAGAACGAAGCAGCAACGTAATTGATATTTATAAACTGGCAGATGGTTATGAAATGCCAGCAGATGCAGTGGATGGCATGAGCCCTGAAACCGTGCATGAAGCCATCAGCCGTGCCGTAAAAAGAGCCAGGGAAAAAGGCGGGCCAACCTTGCTGGAGTTGAAAACTTACCGGTACAAAGGTCATTCCATCAGTGATCCCCAGAAATACCGAAGCAAAGATGAAGTGGATGAATACAAAGTACAGGATCCCATACAAAAAGTATTGAAAACAATATTGGAAAACGGATATGCAACTGAAGCAGAAATTAACAGTATTAACGAAAGAGTGGATGGGATAGTGGCTGATTCTGTAAAATTTGCAGAAGAAAGTCCCTGGCCTGATGATGACGAAGTGCTGAAGGATGTTTATGCAGATAAGAATTATCCTTTTATTGTGGATTAAATCCCCTAATCCCGATTACTATCGGTACTCTAAAAGGGACTTATGAACAGTTGTAAAGATGGAGTTATATTTTTTAAAAAATCGAAATATAAAAACAAACAATGGCTGACAAGAAACAAGTAATGGAAAAAGATCACAATGAAGCAGTGATTGAAAAAGCAAAAGACATCTGGACCCGTTTTCAAAAACCTATCGTAATTGCTGCTACCATCATCATTGTAGCAATAGGGGGTTACTATGGGTACAAAAACTTTGTTCAAAAACCAAATGAAGAAAAAGCTGTGGATACCATCTTCAAGGCGGAAGAATATTATCGCTTAGATAGCTTGCAGAAAGCACTGAACGGTGATGGTCTTAATTTCGGATTTATAAAAGTAATTGATAAATACGGTAACACTAAAATGGGTAACCTTGCCCGCTTTTATGCCGGCGATTGCCTGTTGAGAACCGGTGATTAT
>DATDPZ010000369.1:0-21901 GCA_035292525.1 Chitinophagaceae bacterium | reverse complement strand
GACTTGCCAACATTGGTATAACCCACGAGTGCCACACGAATAAACTCACCACGATCTTTACGTTGGGTAAAAGCCTGCTTGTCTATTTCGGCAAGTCGTTTTCTTAATAAAGAAATTTTATCACGAACAATCCGGCGGTCTGTTTCTATCTCCGTTTCACCCGGGCCTCTTGTACCAATACCACCACCCAGCCGTTCCAGGTGTTTCCACATACCACGAAGCCGTGGTAATATATATTGGTATTGGGCCAGCTCTACCTGTGCTTTGGCCTGGGCTGTTTTGGCCCTGGCTGCAAAAATGTCGAGGATCAGGTCACTACGGTCTATTGTTTTTACTTCAGTGGCTTTTTCAATATTGTTGATCTGTGCCCCGCTTAATTCATCATCAAAAATGAGAATACGGACGTCTTTTTCTTTGCAATATTTTTTTATCTCTTCCAGTTTTCCCTTACCCACAAAAGTTTTACTATCCGGGTGTGCCAGTTTTTGGGTAAATTTTTTCACGGCGATTGCACCCGCTGTTTCAGCAAGAAAAGCAAGTTCATCAAGATATTCCTCTACCTGTATATCCGTCTGATTTTTTTGTGCCAACCCAACCAACACCGCTTTTTCTTCCGGGGCAATACTGTTTTTTTTATCGAGCATAATTTGTTTGAACTAACTGAACTGAATCTAAAAAGTACAAAAATAAAAAAAGCGATCCGTGAAGACGAATCACTTTACTGAATATTTTTAAAAACTCCTGTAGGGGATGTTTAAAGTCCGCTTAAAGTAAGACCAATACTATAAGGCTTTACAGCAGGTCCCAGCCCTTCTTTTACAAATGCACCCAGGTTGTAGGTGCCAAAAACAGAAAGGATGCCGTACCCGACACGCATTGTGCCCGCAAACCGGTTGCCATTGAAAAAGTATTTGTCTTTTTGTTTTTGTACAAACTTATCTGAGAAACCCACAATGGTTTTGCCGTCTTTATCCACCCAGTTCTTACTTTTTGTATGCACATCGGCCAGGGTACCTATCTTAATTCCTATTGCTGCTTTAAAACTTTTCTTGCTATTCTCCGGGTTCATGCAAAACCTTAGTTCAAGGGGAAGTTCCAGGTAGGCATTAACGAGTTTGGTTTTCTGAAAATGATTTGTGTCTTGTACATTCTGAAACCTTAAAGGATTCAGCCGGTCGGCAATGGTGATATTTGTTTTTTCAAAAAAAATATGATCGGTGCCAATACCTGGTCCGAAAGCCAGGCTGAATCGGGGATCAGTTTTAAAAGGCATGTCCATCATGACATAAAAATTAAAACTGCGGGAAAACCCACCGGTATGAATCGTATCCGGCTTTTGTGCCCAACCGGCAATCCCATATTGAATCATCAGGTGATCGTTGGACCGGCCTGTAAGTTTTACTTTGCTCCAATCTTTCTTCTTACTTGTTTTGGCTTCAGGGATATCCTGTGCAAAAAGAGAAACGGAAAAACAAATTCCTGATAATATCTGAAAGAATTTCTTCATATTAAATTTTCGTAAGGGACAAATGTATTTTCATCCCGGTTAATAAAAGGTTAAAGAACCTGTTCAAAAAAAATGCGGAATTGTTTCCGCATTAATAAGGTGGTGGACCCTGTTGGGATCGAACCAACGACCCCCTGATTATGAGTCAGGTGCTCTAACCATCTGAGCTAAGGGTCCTGAGCTTTCAAGCTCCGGGCGGCAAAAATAGAAAAATCTGATGGCAATCCAATTCATTATCTATTATATAAAGCACATACTTTTATATTACTTATTTAATTGCTTTCAAAAGAATACGAACTGATAAAACATTTGTTTTTTGCCATTTCTGTAAATGATAACCTGCGTTTCAGAATGGAAATTTTTTATTATTCTATATTTCCGGCTGAAACGATCTGCTTATTCCTTTCGAAATTCAGGTAATAGTTTCGTTTATAAATACTACCTTAGTTCCGTTACTGCCAGCTATGAACAGATGGGATGACATATCACAACTGAGTAAAAAAATTGCCAATAATGATCAGTATGCCTACCGGCAGTTGTTCATTCAGTTCTACAATAAGCTATGCCGATTTGTAATGGGTTTTACTAAAAACAAAGAACTGGCAGAAGAGATCGTTTCAGATGTTTTTATAAATATTTGGAAAAAAAGAACTGCCCTTGTAGAAATAACTAACCTGAAATTATATCTGTATATTTCATCCAGAAACATCACATTTAATTATCTTAAAAAGCTACAACGGGAAAAGCACATATATCTGGATACTGTAGAAATTGAACCCGAAGACCCATTTTCCGATCCTGGCCAAATAATGATCACAAAAGAAATGAATCTCAGGTTAAAATCCGCTATAAATAAATTGCCGCCGCGGTGTAAACTAATTTTTATTCTGGTAAAAGAAGATGGTTTAAGCTATAAACAAGCCGCGAAACTGCTTAATCTTTCTGTAAGTACAATTGATAACCAGCTCACTATTGCATTAAAGAAGATTGCCGGCACTATTCAATATTCACTTAAACAGCAATAATTTTTTTAAGTCTTTGGGGGATTATTATGTATTTGTTGTCTATATAAGAGATATGGATAATCAACATTTACCTTCCAAGGACCGTTTATGGAGCCTTCTTTCAAAAAAACTAGCCAACGAAACCTCCCCAGAAAAATTAAAGGAGCTTGAAAATCTTTTATTAAAAAATCCTGAATTACAGTACCAGGCAGAACTTCTTACTGAAATGTGGCTTCAGCCTGCACAACAGTACCCGGCTGAAAGTGAAGCTGCATATATGCGTCACCTGGTCAACCATAAGGATGAATTCTTTAGCGAAGAGATATCTGAAGAAGCGGTACTCTATGAGAATGAAATTCCTGAAGAAAGAGGATATTTCCGGCATCTTATTTCAAGAACACAATTGGTAGTATGGTTTGCTTCATTAATACTTGCAGGTGCTGTCCTGTTTTTCCTTTTTCAGCCAACCAATTACAATCACCCCCCTACTGAAGCTATCAGTTCAGTAGTTACAAAAAATGGTAACCGGACAAAAATTGTTTTGCCGGACGGTTCCCAGATATGGCTGAATGCAGGCTCAACCCTTGATTACAACAATCTTTTATTTAATAAAGATCTGCGTGAAGTTTCTCTTAACGGCGAAGCTTATTTTGATGTAGTAAAAAATGCAGAAAAACCTTTTATTATCCATACAAGGAAAATGGATATTAAGGTTCTGGGTACATCTTTTAATGTAAGGTCTTACAGTAATGAAAAAATAGCTGAAGCTGCCCTGATAAAAGGTTCTATTGAAGTAACACTGAAAGACAGAAAAGACCAGAAGATTATTCTGAAACCAAATGAAAAAATCAGCATTGCTGCCGAAGAAGCAGAAAGCACTTCAGTTATTAATAAAAGATCAGCGGCAAAAACTATCCATGATAATATTATACCGCAGATTGTTGTAAAAGAACTGAAGCCAAACCCTGTCAATAACATCATTAGTGAAATAGCATGGACGCAGAACAAACTTTATTTCGAAGATGGCACCCTTGAAGACATCGGGCTAATGATTGAAAGATGGTTTGGGAAAAAAGTGACGATACAAAGCGAAGCGTTGCGAAAGGCCCGCTACACGGGAAATTTTGAAAATGAAACTATGGCAGAAGTTTTATTATCATTGAAATTATCAAAGCCATTTAATTTCAGAATAGAGAACGAAACGGTAGTCATTTATTAAAAATAAAAAAACGGGAAATGTTGTAGCATTCCCCGTCAGAAAAAAGAGTCAAGATAAAAACTCGTTGCTGTAAGAGTTTTATTTATTGCTTAATCCTAAAATCGAAATTATGTTAAAACGGGAAAAACTAAATTGCTTTTTTAAAAAATTCCTTGAAAGGGAAAATTTTTTACGGTTTATGAAAACAACCACTTTACTGTTGTTGGTTATATGTATTCACTTATCTGTGTTTGCACATGGCCAGGACAAAATTACAATTGTGTTGAGAAACACTGCCTGGACCAAGGCATTGTCTGCTGTTGAAAAAGCTTCCAGTTATCGTTTCGTTTACAGTAATGATATGGCCCCGGTCAGCAATAAAATTGACCTGGTGGTTCGTGATGCTGATCTTCCTGAAGTAATGGATAAACTTCTTGCCAGTACCAGCCTTTCCTATAAGGTTATGCCTGACAAACTGGTAGTTCTTTATATAAAAGAAATAATATCACCAGAAATAAAAGTAAGTGGCAGGATAACTGATGAAAACGGCAGTCCTTTAGCCGGCGCAAGTGTAAGTGTTAAAGGAACAAACCAGGGAGTATCTGCCAATGCCAATGGCGAATTTTCAATTACTGTACCTGATGATGCAGTGCTGATTATTTCTTATGTAGGATATGAAGAAAGACAAGTTTCAGTTAGCGGGCAAACTACTATTAATATATCATTAAAATCATCGGTGAAAATACAGGACCAGGTTGTAGTAATCGGATATGGTAATGCTGCGAGGAGAGATCTGACAGGTTCAATTGTGAAAATATCCGGTAAAGAAGTAGCAGATAAACCCAATACCAATCCTGTTGCTTCTTTACAGGGAAAGGTTGCAGGTTTAAGTGTAGTGAATTCGGGCACACCCGGTCAGGAACCCGATATCCGTATCCGTGGCACGGTCAGTATCGGAGCAGTTAAACCCCTTTACGTGGTGGATGGAATCTTTAATGATAATATTGATTATATTAATCCTAATGACATAGAATCTATAGAAATATTAAAAGATCCATCCTCTCTTGCCATCTTTGGTATTCGGGGTGCATCAGGAGTAATTGCTATTACTACCAAAAAGGCAAAAGCCGGACAAATACTGGTAAATTTTAATAGTTCATTTGGCACAAGAAAATTAGTTGACAAAATTAAAATGGTAGATGCCGAAGGATTTAAAACTCTGTTTACTGAAGAACAGATAAATATTGGAGTGCCCGCCATCCAGATGTTTGATTTTTCCAAATGGCCGGGCAATACAGATTGGGTAAATGCAGTAACACAAACCGGAACATTTAATAACAATAACCTTAGTGTATCCGGAAGTACGGAAAAAAATAAATTTTATATGGGCGTTGGCTATACTGCTGAAGAGGGAATTGTCAAGCATGAGAAGTTAGAAAAAATTCTTTTATCAATCAACGACGAGTTAAAAATAAGCAAAGGGCTAAAACTCGGCTTTACTTTCAATGGTATCAGGCAAAAGCTCCCTTATAGCCGGGCAAACGGTTTATTGTTTGATGCACGCCGTGTACTGCCTATTACGCCTATTTACAATGATGCGTTTGGAGCTTATTATGATCTGGCCATTCAGTCTGCTCAAATTACCAACCCTTTAATGGTTTTAGAGAATAATTGGAACAAACAAATAAGAAATGAAAACAGAATGGTGGGTAGTGTATTTGCAGAAATTAATTTTTTGAAATATTTGACCTTCAGAACAACTCTTTATGGTGATATGTCCAACCTTGATAGCAGGGAATACCGGCCTATTGACAGCGTTTATAATCCCACTATTGGAGCAACAGGAGCTGTTTTCATCCATCCAAGTTATAATAGGACATCTGTAAACCAGGGCAACCAGCGATGGAATAAATTTCAGCAGGACCATATTCTTACTTTTAAAAAGAGCATCGGGGATCATGGTCTGACGGCTACTGCAGGTTTTACCACTTATTATCAGGATTACAGAGGAATTTTTGGAACAGTCAATCAATCTTTGACAGGTCTGCCTATACCTGATGATAAAAGATTCTGGTATATTGATAATGGATTTGGAGATCCATCTACAAGGGTAGCATCAACCGGTCAATGGGAAAAATCTACCGTTTCAAGTTTATTCCGTGCTTTATACAATTACAGGAATAAATATTTTCTGAATGCATCATACAGAAGAGACGGATCATCCCAAATATCTCCGTCAAACAGGTTTAAAGATTTCTATGCTGTTGGTGCTGCATGGGAAATTACAAAAGAGAACTTTATGAGTTCTCAGAATATTTTCAATTTCCTCAAACTGAAAGCATCCTGGGGTATTCTTGGCGTTCAGAATACTTTTGGATTTGATTATCCTTTTTATCCTTCACTTCGTACAGGAAGCACAGCAGTTTTTGGATCAGTCATTGCACCGGCATATAGTTTAGCTTATGAGCCCAACCGTAACCTTACCTGGGAAACAGTAAATGGAAAAGAGGTGGCTGTTGAATTCTATATTCTGCAAAACCGTTTATATGGAGAGATTGCTTATTATAATAAATTGACAGAAGACCTCATGACCATTGTGGATCTGGGCCCGGCTGGCAGAAGATTGGATAATTTGGGTAAAATTCTTAACAAAGGAGTTGAAATAGCTACTACATGGAGTGATAAGATCACAAAAGATTTCTCTTATTCAGTAAGTGCAAATTTCACAACTTATAAGAATTTAGTGAAAGAACTCCCTTCCGGGGCTAAGCAAACCTCCAGCGAAGAAAGACCCAATCAAACCGAACAGGGTTTCCCTATTGCCTATTTCTTTGGGTATGTGGTAGAAGGCATTTATCAAAGTTATGCTGATAAATTAGCCTCTCCTGTTATGAATTTAGGTAATAATTACGGTCCCGGCGATTTAAAGTATAAAGATATAAATGGAGATGGCGTTGTAGATTCAAAAGACAGAACAATGATTGGTAATCCTACTCCTGACTTCAGTTATGGCGGTAACATTTCCTTTAATTATAAAGGGCTTGAATTGGGTGTTGACTTCAATGGAGTTTATGGCAATGAGGTGTACAGGTACTGGGGAAGTTCTGAACTGCCGTTTACTAAATTCAATTACCCGGCATTTAAACTGAACCGCTGGCACGGAGAAGGTACTTCCAACTGGGACCCTATATTGGGTGATAACCATACAACCAACCGGTTACCTTCCACTTATGGAATTGAAGATGGGAGCTATTTCAGAATCAGAAACATTCAGATCGGGTATAACTTTAACCCGGAAATTCTGAATAAGGCACATATTAAAAATCTGAGGGTATTTGCGAACGTTCAGAATCTAAAAACATTCAAAAACAATTCCGGATATACGCCTGAATTTGGCGGCGGGCCTACTTCATTTGGTATAGATAATGGAAACGGCCCGGTTCCCGTTGTATTTACTGGCGGAATAAACGTATCATTCTAAAACAACTAAAAATTATTTTATGAATAAGTTTAAAAACATCTTGTGGGGATCAGCTATTACCCTTCTCATTTTTACGATATTCTCAGGATGTTCAAAATTTTTAGACCGAAAACCTTTATCAGCCACTTTGGATGATCTGAAGCAGGGCGGATTAGAAGGACAAATCTACGCATTGTATGGTGCTATCCGTAATGGCGATATTGCGGGTCAGGCTTTTGGTGGAATTCCCTGGCTGGCCATGAATGGCTTTCGTGCAGATGACTCAGAAAAAGGGAGCAGTGCTTCAGATGGCGCTGACTGGGGAGTAATTTTTGACCAGTTTCAGTATCAAAAAGATCATTGGGCTCCTACCATTTATTGGGATCAACATTATGTATTAATTGGCCTTGCCAATACCGCCCTCCAAATTGCTGATTCTTTAGAATTAACTGATCCGGCTTCAATAGCTAACAGAGCAGAAGCAAAATTCTTCAGAGCATTTGCCTATTTCGATCTTGTGAGAGCTTATGGTGAAGTGCCAAAAATTGATTTCAGAATTTATAACGCCACTGATGCAAAAAAGCCAAAAGCTACAGTAGCACAGATCTATGCGCTGATTGATGCGGATCTGCAGGAAGCCATACAAAATCTTCCCCCTAACTGGAATAATTTAGCTGGTTCTAGCCGCTTTCCCGGTAGGTTAACTAATAACGCAGCAAAAGCCTTAGCAGCAAAAACAATGTTGTACAGGCAGAATTGGTCAGGTGCATTAACTCTATGTAAACAAATTATCGCTTCAGGTAATTATGCATTGTATCCTGATTATTTCAAACTTTTTACAGAAGCAGGTGAAAATTCCAATGAATCTCTTTTCGAAATTCAAGCTTTTATAGGCCCCAACGGGACAGATAACCTTTTCTCCTGGTATGGAATAGCACAAGGAGTTCGTGGTGCAGGAGATTGGGATTTGGGATGGGGATGGAATACACCCACACAGGCTTTAGTAGATGCTTACGAAACAGGCGATCCGCGTAAAAATGCAACTATATTATTTTCTGGTCAAACTGATGGCGTGTATGGCCGTGTATTGCCTCCTTTCCCCTCAATTCCCCGCTTGTATTGGAATAAAAAAGTTTATCCGGAACCGGCCTTGCAACTATCTACCGGGTCAAGGCAAGCAGGATGGGTGAATCAAAGAGAATTGCGTTATGCAGATGTATTGCTGATGGCAGCTGAAGCAGCCAATGAATTAGGTGGCGCAACAAACCAGGCGGAAGCAATTACCTGGATAAATTTGGTAAGGGCTAGAGCAAGAGGCAGCGCTGCAGTTTTGCCGAACCTGACCTTTACTACACAGGCACAATTGAGAACCGATATAAAAAAAGAAAGGAGAACAGAACTCGCTATGGAAGGTGAACGGTTTTTTGACCTGGTACGATGGGGAGACGCTATCACTGTTTTAGGATCATCGGGCTACCAGAATAAACACAGGTATTATCCAATTCCACAGGCTGCAATTGATTTTGCCGGAGGAGCATTAATTCAAAATCCTGAATGGTAATCATTTTTTATACTTCTGTGGAATATTCTGAAGCGGACACTACAGTAGACATTTAAATAAATTAAAATTAAACTGAATTACAATGTTAAAACAATTAATAAAACTGAGTTTTCTGTTTGGCTTGGTTTTTTTGACAGCAACCTGTCAAAAAATGGAAAGACCAAATCTCGGCGACTATCCTAAAGACGCTAACCCTCCCGGCGGGCCTTTAAAATTTTATGTGGCATTTGATGGTACTACAACTGATGCATTAAGGAATGCAGTTGACAGCGTAAGGGCAAATTTTGCCAGCAGTAATCCATTAGCTTCCGTTACAGGTGTCAGCGGAAAAGGGATACAGGGGACTGGTACAAAATCAGTAAAGTACTCTTCTGCAAATGATTTTAATTTAGTAACAAGTTGCTCCATATCTATGTGGGTAAATAACGCGGTTAACCCGAATACCGAGCTTTATTTCTCTCTGGCTAGTAAAGATTACTGGCATGAAAGTGCTGCTTTTTTATTGGTAGAGCATGCCGCAGTTGACAAATGTACCTTCAAGTTTGCATTACAGGATCGTTGGGTAGAGTACACAAATCAATCTTTTACAAAACCATTATTTGATGGCCAATGGCATCATATTGCATTTACTTATGATGAGACTACTTCCAGATTAAGAGTTTATTTTGATGGTCTTGAAGTACCCACACCCGGAAACTCAGGAAATTTAGGTCTTGGCAAGCTAAATTTAAAAAACGCAACCAATTTAGTTGTGGGTGGGTGGAATAAACATGCTGGTATAAGCGGCCCTACAGATGGTTGGATTAGTGCTTTTACTGGTAAAATGGATCAGTTTCGCTTATATGGAAAAGCTTTAAGTGCAGCAGAGGTGCTTGCTTTATACAATAGCAAACTATAATATTTTTTTTCGTTTTAGCAAGCAGTACATAAGCAGTAAAGGGCTGACACAAGATTTGTTCAGCCCTTTTAACTGTACTTTTAAAATTCTTCAAATCATGTTTAATAGTATCTCCAGATTGTTATTAGTGGTTTCTGCTTTGATAGTCACTTGCCTGGTACTTATTGCATGTAATGATCGTAACGTTTTATTTACCGAAATGCCTTCTTCACAAACCAATATTCATTTTACCAATAACCTTGAAAAAAAGAAAACGCTTAACATCCTATACTACCTCTATTATTATAACGGAGGCGGAGTTAGTACCGGCGATATAAATAATGATGGCCTTCCGGATATTTATTTTACCGCCAACAGTAAGGGGAATAATAAACTTTTCCTGAACAAAGGGGACTTTCAATTTGAAGATATAACCGCCAAAGCCGGAGTAGCAGGCACTTCTGACTGGTGCAGCGGCGTAACCATGGCCGATGTAAACGGCGATGGTTTTTTGGATATTTATGTTTCTGCCGTTTCCAATTTTTTAGGCCTGAAAGGACATAATGAACTCTATATTAACAACGGCAATAATACTTTCACTGAAAGTTCAGCACAATACGGACTGGATCTGGTTGGTCTTTCCACTCAAGCCGGTTTTTTTGATTATGACCATGATGGAGATTTAGACTGTTATATTCTACGGCATTCCAAAAAACCACATGAAAATATTGCAGATACCAACAACCGCAAAATAATCGACACATTGGCTGGAGACAAATTACTCAGAAATGATCTGAACACTTCTGCAAAAAAATTTACAGATGTTTCTTCACTAGCCGGAATATACCAGAGCAATCTTGGTTACGGCTTAGGCCTTGCCATAGCCGACCTGAATAATGATGGCTGGGATGATCTCTATATCGGAAATGATTTTCATGAAAATGATTATTACTATATAAACAATGGCAACGGCACTTTTACCGAAAGCGGAGCTAATCATTTCCGCCATTTTAGCCGGTTCAGCATGGGTAATGATATAGCTGATTATAACAATGACGGACAACTGGATGTCATTACTGTAGATATGCTTCCACCCGATGAAAAAACATTAAAAACTTATGGAAGTGATGAAAACCCTGATACTTATAAGGTGAAACTGGAGATACAGGGATATCAGAATCAATACTCAAAAAACTGTCTGCAACGAAACAATGGGAATGGAACCAGTTTCAGTGAACTGGCACTAGTGAATGGCGTAGCGGCGACTGACTGGAGCTGGGCACCGCTGTTTGCTGATTTTGATAATGATGGCAAAAAAGACCTTTTTATTTCAAGTGGAATTGTAAAACGCCCCGTTGATCTTGATTTTATCCGGTTTGTTTCCAACATGGAAATGAAAAGGGGACTTAATTTTACCAATAAATATGACGATACAACCATTAGCAGTATGCCAGACGGAAGCTCTCATCCTTTTCTCTTTAAAGGAAATGGCAATAACCCGTTCACTGATGTCAGCAATGAATGGGGAACAGGTAAAATAAAAGGCTATTTTACCGGTGCAGCATACGCTGATCTTGATAATGATGGCGACCTTGACCTGGTGATTAACTGTATTAACTCGCCGGCAGTTATTTTAAAGAACAATTCAAAAAAGAAAAACTCTATTATCATTTCTTTCAAAGGCGATAGCCTCAACAGTTTTGGTATAGGAACAAAAGTTTATTTATTCAACATTGGCAATTTGCAATACCAGCAGATGATGATGACACGGGGATTTCAATCTTCGGTAGATACGAGATTACATTTTGGATTAGATACTTTAACTAAAACGGACAGTGTATTAATTGTTTGGCCAAATCAGCAATACGAAGTTTTAAAAAATGTACCGGCCAATAAACCACTGATCGTTTATCAGAAAAATGCGTCGGGCTTTTTTGATTATGCATCTTACTTTAAACCGGCAAAAGAAGAATTTATTGCAGCAAATATCTCCGCTCCCTGGAAGCATAACGAAAATGAATTCTTTGATTATAATGTTCAGTATTTAATTCCTCATGCACAATCTACCCGGGGTCCCAAAATAGCAGTTGGTGATGTGAACGGTGATGGCCTGGATGATTTATATGTTTGCGGAGCTAAATTTCAGCCGGGCTCTTTAATGATACAACAAAAAAATGGTTCATTCCTTCCAACTGATACTGCCATTTTTAATACTGATGCCATTTGTGAAGATGTAGATGCAGTTTTTTTTGATGCAAATGGTGACAATAAACCCGACTTACTGGTCATCAGCGGAGGTAATGAAGTACCAGCTAACAGCCAGGTATTGGAAGACAGGTTGTATATAAATGATGGTGACGGTCATTTTACAAAAACTAAAAATCATTTTACACAACAATATGAAAACAAATCATGCGTGGCAGTAGCCGATATTGATAATGATGGTGATCAGGATTTTTTTATTGGCAATCTTGCCAGCCCTACAGCTTATGGTTTACCAAAAACATCCTATCTGTATTTAAATGATGGCATAGGACATTTTACTTTAGCAGGTAACAATATAATACCATTGAATGCTATCGGTATGGTTACTTCAGCATCTTTTGCAGATCTGAATAACGATGGCTGGCAGGATCTAATAGTGACTGGCGAATGGATGCCTGTAAAAGTGTTTATGAATAATAAAGGAGTTTTTAAATTAACTGATCTTGCTCAATCAACCGGCCTTTGGCAAACTGTTTATCCCGCTGATGTCAATGGAGATGGCTTTACAGATATTCTTGCCGGCAACTGGGGATATAATTCAAAACTGTATGCCGGTAAAAATGGCCCACTGAAATTATATGTAAAAGATTTTGACAACAATGGCGCTACCGAACAGGTGATGTGCTATACCATTAATGGGAAAGAATATTCTTTCCTTGCCAAAGATGAACTGGAAAGAAGATTACCTGTACTTAAAAAAGCATATCTCACTTATGGCGAGGTTGCCGGCAAAACTGTTCAATATATGTTTTATGATTTATTCAAAGATTACCTGGAATTAAAAGCTGAAACACTAAGCTCTTCTTGTTTTATCAATGATGGTAAGGGTAACTTCAAAAGACAGAATTTACCTGATGAACTGCAACTTGCACCAATAATGTCATTTATTAATTCAACCAAGCCCGGAACATTTATAGCTGGTGGTAATTTCTTTGCTGTAATTCCTTTTGAAGGAAGATATGATGCACTGCTACCAACGGGATTCTCATACAACCCTGGAACAAAATCATTTGATATTGGTTTTAATATTTCAAATATTGATGGGGAAGTGAGAGATGCTAAATGGATAATAGCTCCCAATAGAAAAAAAATATTGATGATAGCAAGAAACAATAAGGAAATATTATTTCTTGAAAATCACAATAACTAAATTGACATGTTGCTTAATAAAATTACTATAACAATTGTAGTGCTGACTGGCTTACTGTCTATTCATTCAAACTGCTCAAAAAACAAGAAAGATGGTATTAACAACCAGGGCGGCCAAGAAATTACCTACTGGCTGACTAAAGGCAATCAATCTGTTTTATTAGAAAAACAATCTACCCGTCTTTCCTTTGATTCAAGCACTAACTCAAATCCAACAATTGAAGTAGACAGTTCCCAATCATTTCAAATGGTTGATGGCTTTGGTTATACTCTAACCGGAGGCAGTGCGTGGCTGATCAACAAGCTAACTGCATCAGAAAAAAATTCATTGCTCCAGGAGTTATTTAATAAAAACGAAAATTCAATCAGCATCAGCTACCTCCGTGTAAGTATTGGCGCATCCGATCTGAGTCAGGAAGTTTTCAGTTATAATGATATGCCATCTGGACAAACAGATACCAATCTCACTTATTTCAGTTTATCAAAAGATACCGTTGATCTGATTCCCTTGCTCAATGAAATTCTTACTATCAACCCGTCTGTAAAAATCATGGGTTCCCCCTGGAGTGCGCCGGTATGGATGAAAGATAACGGGAGTACTATCGGGGGCAGTCTGCAACCTCAATATTATAATGTATATGCTCAATACTTTGTAAAGTATATACAGGCTATGAAAGCAAAAGGCATTGCCATTGATGCCATCACTCCTCAGAATGAACCACAGCATGGCGGCAATAATCCAAGTATGCTTATGTCGGCATTGCAACAAGCCGATTTTATAAAAAATCATTTAGGCCCGGCATTTCAGGCTGCCGGCATCAGTACAAAAATTATTATATGGGATCACAACTGCGATAACCCAAATTATCCAATAACTGTTTTAAATGATGCAGCTGCAAAGCAATATATTGATGGTACTGCTTTCCATCTTTACGCAGGCGATATCAGTGCATTATCAGCCGTGTATAATGCTCATCCTGATAAAAATCTTTATTTCACCGAACAATGGACTGGTGCAAACGGAACTTTTGAGGGTGATCTGAAATGGCATTTGAAAAATGTAATCATTGGCTCCATGCGTAACCATAGTAAGATAGCTTTAGAGTGGAACCTTGCAAATGATGGAGCATATAAACCACATACACCGGGCGGATGCACTGAATGTAAAGGAGCTTTAACATTAGATGGCACCATCAATCGTAATGCAGCCTATTACATTATCGCCCATGTTTCAAAATTTGTTCCGCCGGGTTCAGTGGTCATTGCCAGCAATATTTCAAATAATTTCTTATCAAATGTTGCTTTTAAAACACCGGGGGGGGAAAAAGTACTGGTCGTATTAAATGACGGGACAACAGATTTAAATTTCAATATCAGATACAAAGGTAAAACTGCACCTGCTAATTTATCACCGGGGAGTGTTGCTACCTATGTTTGGGAATGAGTGGTTTTAAATAACTTTATTGTGAAAAAACATATTAAAAACATGTATTGGTTGTTGACAATAATATTACTTTCTGTTTTTTGTAATAAAAAAACCATTCCTGTTTTGCCTTCAGCTCCGAAACAGGTAGCTGTTAAAAACATTTATATCAATAATGCTGCTTTTGACAATATAATTTATGGAACCAATACACAGCCACTAATCAAAATTGAATTTACTGAACCTATCCTGCAGAGCAGTATTGCAACTGCTGTTAAATTAACAGATGCCGGCGGAACCGAAACCGGTATTACCACCACCCTTCAAAATAAAGATTCTGTTTTGCTTTTACAACCGGCTGCTCCATTAAATTATCTTTCAAAATATAATTTTAAAATTTCTACTTCTCTTAAATCTGCATCGGGGGGAAATTTTATTTCTTATGTCAATAAAGATTTTATCACGAAAATTGATTCTTCAGGAAAGTTTCCTGTTATCTCTGATAATGCATTACTTGATCTTGTACAGCAACAAACATTCAAATACTTTTGGGACTTCGGTCACCCTGTAAGTGGTTTGGCAAGAGAAAGAAGCAATGCCACACCAGAAACGGTTACTTCCGGCGGTTCGGGGTTTGGGGTCATGTCCATTGTAGCAGGCATTAACAGAAATTTTATTACAAGAGCACAGGGTTTGGCAAGAATGCAGACTATCGTTTCGTTCTTAAAAAATACGGCTCAGAAATTTCATGGCGCTTTTCCGCATTGGTTAAATGGAACAACGGGGGTTGTCATTCCATTCAGTCAAAAAGATAATGGCGCCGACCTGGTGGAAACTTCTTTCCTGATGATGGGTTTGCTTACAGCAAGACAATATTTCAATGCAGCAGATACAGCAGAAACAAACCTGAGAAATGATATTAATTCTTTGTGGAATGCGGTGGAATGGAGCTGGTTCAGGAAAAACAATGAAAATGTTTTGTACTGGCATTGGAGCCCCAACTATAACTGGGAAATGAATCATCAAATCAGAGGATGGGATGAATGTTTAATTACTTATGTGCTGGCTGCTTCATCTGCCACCTATTCTGTTCCCTTAATAACATATACTAATGGCTGGGCTGGTAAAGGGACGAACGGATTTATCAATGGCAATTCTTATTTCGATATTAATCTTCCCTTAGGGCCATCTTTTGGTGGGCCGCTTTTCTTTTCGCATTATTCATTTCTTGGAATAAATCCTAACGGTTTGACAGATGCTTATGCCAATTATGCAATGCAAACAAAAAATCATACACTTATTAATTACAATTATTGTGTGAATAATCCTTTGAACCGTTTTGGATACAGTGATAGTTGCTGGGGGCTGTCGGCAAGTGATATTCCCAATGGCTATACGGCCAGTTCGCCAACCAACGATGTCGGTGTGCTTACACCAACGGCAGCATTATCATCTTTTCCATATACACCAACTGAAAGCATGAAAGCGCTGAAATTTTTCTATTATGTATTGGGCGATAAACTCTGGGGTGAATATGGTTTTAAAGATGCATTCAGCCTGCAGCAACCATGGTTTGCGGATTCCTATCTCGCCATTGACCAGGGACCAATAATTGTCATGATAGAAAACTATCGTAGCAGTTTGTTGTGGAATTTGTTCACCAGTTGCCCTGAAATAAAAACAGGAATGTTATCGCTGGGATTTAGTGCGCCTTATTTATAAGCAGAAATTTACACTGAAATAAAATTGGGATGAAACAATTCTTACATTCTGGCAGTATTTGGCAAAAAGAGGGTTTGGGAATAATACGCATCGTAACCGGTTTCTTCATGATTTACCATGGCCTGGTAAATGGAGTGTAGACCAATTAATTTTTAAAAAACAGTGAGAAATTTATATGAAAATCTTTCAACCTGTTGTTATAGCCTGTTTGAGCATTTTGAATGTAATAAATACCAATGCCCAGGAAATAAAAGCGATGAGTTATAATATCCGGCTTGATGTAGCATCGGACGGTGAAAACAGGTGGGATGCAAGAAAAGAAAAAGTGGCTACTCTGATGAATTATTATGAAGCAGATTTCATCGGCGTACAGGAAGTGCTCCATCACCAGTTAAACTATTTATTGGAAAATCTTTCTGGTTACTTCTACATAGGAGTTGGTCGTGATGATGGGAAAGAGGCCGGAGAATATTCCTGTATTTTTTACAAGACGGATAAATACAAGGTAGTAAAGCAATCCACTTTCTGGTTATCTCCCACCCCCGATTCTATATCCAAAGGATGGGATGCGGCAATTGTACGGGTTTGCACCTATGGCCTTTTTAAAAATAAAAAAACCAAACAGCAGTTCTGGGTTTTCAACACACACTTTGATCATATTGGTAAAAATGCAAGAGTGGAGTCTGCAAAGCTGATCATAGAAAAAATAAAAGAACTCAATACAAAAAATTATCCGGTCATATTAACTGGTGATTTTAATGTAAGACCTGAAGATGCTCCTATCTTATATATTACAAGTGAAATGCAAAACACCCGAACAATCAGTAAACTGGTACATGGCCCTCTGGATACCTGGAATGCATTTAAGTTTAATGCAAAACCAGACGGCTGTATTGATTATATATTTATTTCAAACAATAAAAAAATAAGCGTATCAAAATTTGCTACAATTACTGATTCATATGATTTGAAGTATCCCTCGGACCATTTACCAATTTTAGCAACGATTATTTTTAAAAAATAATTAGGATATGAAAGTAAATTGTATTGTATTTCTCTGGCTTTTGTTTAGTGTTGAAACAGCAGCCCAGCAAAAAACCTACTGCAATCCCATCAACATAGACTATGGTTACACACCCATTCCCAATTTTACCCAATGGGGAAAGCACCGTGCCACCGCTGACCCGGTAATCGTAAATTACAAAGGCGATTATTATTTATTCAGCACCAATCAATGGGGTTACTGGTGGAGTAGCGATATGCTCAACTGGAATTTTATTTCAAAAAAATTTTTGCGCCTATGGAATACCGGCACCTATGATGAACTCTGTGCCCCTGCTGTTGGCATCATCGGCGATACCATGCTTGTGTTTGGTTCTACTTACACTAGCAAATTCACTATCTGGATGAGTACGAATCCCAAAGCGAATGAGTGGAAGCCGCTGGTTGATTCATTTGAAATTGGCGGATGGGATCCATCATTCTTTACAAACGATGATGGAAAATTGTATATGTACAACGGCAGCAGCAACCGCTTTCCGATGTATGGCATTGAACTGAACAGAAAAACATTGCAGCCAATCGGAACAAGAAAAGAAATGTATTTACTGGAACCCTGGCGTTTTGGCTGGCAACGTTTTGGAGAACATATGGATAACACTTTCCTTGACCCTTTTATTGAAGGTTCTCATATGACAAAATACAATGGCAAATATTACCTGCAATATGGTGCGCCGGGAACCGAATTCAGTGGTTATGCCGATGGATTATTAGTTGGAAACAATCCGCTGGGTCCTTTTGAAGCACAGAGCGACCCGTTGAGTATAAAGCTGGGAGGCTTTGTAAGGGGTGCCGGGCATGGCACAACCTTTATTGATAATTACAATCAATACTGGCATATATCTACAACAGTTGTATCGGTAAAAAATACCTTTGAAAGAAGAGTAGGTATATGGCCTACAGGTTTTGATAAAGACGGCAATATGTTTTGCAACACTACTTTTGGTGATTATCCGCATTATATTCCCTCTCCAGACATCAATGGAAATGAATATGGAAAAGCTGGAAAGTCACCTTACTTTACCGGGTGGATGCTGCTCAATTATAACAAACCCGTCCAGGTTTCATCCACATTAGGCGGTTATGTGCCCAATCATGCAGCAGATGAATTGATCAAAACATACTGGAGCGCTGCCACCGGCAATAAAGGCGAATGGATACAAACTGATTTAGGAAATGTATCAACAGTTAACGCCATACAAATTAATTATGCCGACCAGGATGTGGATAGCAATCGGCTTGGTAAATGGAATGATCAGTGTCACCAATATAAACTGTATTATTCTATTGACGGAAAAAAATGGAATATGCTGAGTGATAAAAGCAATAACAAAACAGATGTGCCGCATGATTATGTGGAGCTGGAAAAACCTGTTCAGGCAAGATTTATCAAATTGGAGAATATTCATATGCCCACCGGAAAATTTGCCATCAGCGGATTAAGGGTGTTTGGTAACGGCAATGGGCAAAAGCCTGACCCGGTAAAGGGATTTATTGTACTGCGGACTGAAAAAGACAAACGAAGCGCTTTTATAAAATGGAAGCCGGAGGATAATGCGTTTGCCTATAATATCTATTACGGCACGCATCCTGAAAAACTGTACAGCAGTATCATGATACATGCCAACAACGAATACTGGATGAAAGCGATGGATTCACAAAAGACATATTATTATTGCATCGAGGCCATTAATGAAAATGGCGTATCCGAACGGTCAAAAATTATCGAAGTAAAATGAAATGTTTTCTGTTCATCTACCTGTTCTTTTTACTCTCCTGCAAAGAAAATAAGCAGGAAGTAAAAACTGACCTGCCGGCATTCTGGAACGATATTCAGGCTTTCAAAAAACAGGGTTCTGTTTCCTTTCCGCCGGCAAACGCCATTCTTTTTATCGGCAGTTCTTCTTTCACATTATGGAAAGATGTACAAAATTATTTCCCGGGTTATACCATTATTAACAGGGGCTTTGGCGGATCTGCGTTATCAGATCAGATACGATACGCAAACGATATTATTTTCCCTTATACACCAAAACAAATTGTTATTTATTGCGGTGAAAATGATCTGGCATCTTCTGATACGGTAACAACAGCAATTGTTTTTACCCGGTTCAAACAGTTGTTTCAAATGATCAGGGGGAAATTTACTGATTTGCCTGTGGCATTTATTTCTATCAAACCAAGCCCAAGCCGGCGGCATCTGTTTTCAAAAATGAGGGAAGCAAATCAGCTGATTAAAGATTTTCTTACTGATCAAAAAAATACAGCGTTTATTGATGTTCATCAGAAAATGTGGAATGACACCGGTGAACCCGTTCCTGAAATATTTTTAGACGACAGCCTGCACATGAATGCCAAAGGTTACGACATCTGGAAAAAAGAAATAGAACCTCATTTACTCAAAGACTAAAACCATACAAGATGAAAAGAATTCTTCTGATCAACGTATTGTTTGCTTCGTTAACTGTTTTTTCGCAAGCCCGGCAGGATGCGAAGATGAATACATTTGTAGATGCATTGATGAAGAAAATGACCCTGGACGAAAAGATCGGGCAACTGAATTTGCTGACACCTGGTGGCGGCATAGTTACAGGCGCTGTGGTAAGTTCTGGTGTAGAAACAAAGATTAAAGAAGGAAAGGTGGGTGGTCTTTTTGGTGTCACCGGTGCAGCAAAGGTGAAACAGGTACAGGAGATCGCCGTAAACAACAGCCGGCTGAAAATTCCGCTGCTTTTTGGTTCGGATATCATTCATGGTTATAAAACAATTTTTCCGATACCACTGGGTCTCTCTTCCAGTTGGGATATGGAATTGATACAAAGAAGTGCAAGGATCGCTGCACTGGAAGCCACCTCGGATGGACTGAACTGGAATTTTTCACCGATGGTGGACATTGCCCGTGATCCACGCTGGGGCCGTATTGCTGAAGGCGCAGGAGAGGACCCTTATCTCGGTTCACAAATTTCCATTGCCATGGTGAAAGGTTACCAGGGTAATGATTTAGCAAAAGACAATACAATGATGGCCTGCGTCAAGCATTTTGCTTTGTATGGCGCTGCAGAAGCCGGCCGTGATTATAATTCGGTTGATATGAGCAAAGTGAAAATGTATAATGAATACCTTCCACCATATAAAGCAGCGATTGATGCCGGGGTCGGTAGTGTGATGAGTTCATTCAACGACGTGGATGCGATTCCCGCAACCGGTAATAAATGGTTGTTGACAGATCTATTGAGAAAAGAATGGGGATTCAAAGGGTTTGTAGTAAGTGATTACACTTCCGTGAATGAAATGATAGCACATGGCATGGGTGATCTGCAGGCAGTATCGGCACTGGCATTGAGAGCTGGCCTGGATATGGATATGGTAGGTGAAGGTTTTTTAACCACGTTGAAAAAATCTCTGCAGCAAGGAAAAGTGACGCAGTTTCAAATTGAACAGGCCTGCAGGCGAATTCTTGAAGCTAAATACAAACTTGGTTTGTTTGATGATCCTTATCGTTATTGCAATGAAGAAAAAGCGAAGACAATAATTCTGTCTGCTGAATTCAGACAAGTGGCAAGGGAATCTGCCGCCAAATCAAGTGTGTTATTGAAGAATGATAAGCAGTTGTTGCCGTTGAAAAAATCAGGCACCATCGCTTTGATAGGTCCTTTAGCTAATGATAAAAGCAACATGCATGGCACATGGGCGGTATCGGGTGACAGGGATCTTTCTATTCCTGTATTGGATGGAATAAAAAATGTAGCCGGCAACAATGTGAAGGTGTTGTACGCAAAAGGAGCTAATATCTCCGATGATACCTTGTTTGCCAAAAAAGTGAATGTGTTTGGAACAAGGATAACTATTGACAAACGTTCACCGGATGAAATGCTTGCAGAGGCATTGGAAGCAGCGAATAAAGCAGATGTTATCGTGGCTGTTGTGGGCGAAGCTTCTGAAATGAGTGGCGAAGCAGCCAGCCGCACTGATATTTCCATTCCCGAAAGCCAGAAAAAGCTGATCAGGGAATTGGCAAAAACAAGTAAACCGCTGGTTTTGGTGCTGATGACGGGAAGGCCATTAGCCATTCCGGAAGAAAAAGAACTGGCCAATGCCATTTTGGTGACCTGGCATTCAGGCACTGAAGCAGGTAATGGTATTGCTGATGTATTGTTTGGAAATTATAATCCTTCCGGTAAACTCTCTGCCAGCTTCCCGGTGAATGTGGGACAGGTGCCTGTGTATTACAGTATGAAAAATACAGGAAGACCTTCAGATGCCGGCTCCCCCAAATTTCAGTCTAATTTTATAGATGCTCCCAATGCACCGTTGTATCCTTTTGGATATGGATTGAGCTATACAGATTTTTCCTACAGTGATATTTCGCTGAATAAATCTTCTCTGAAGACCGGTGAAACCATCACGGCATCTGTTACTGTTGCCAACAACGGTAGTTATGAAGGAGAAGAAGTGGTGCAGTTATATATCAGGGATATGGTGGCCAGCATTACCCGGCCGCTGAAAGAACTCAAAGGATTTCAGAAAATAAAACTTAAAGCTGGTGAGTCGAAAACAGTTTCATTCACCATTAAAGTCAACGACCTTAAATTTTACAACAGCAACCTGAAATGGTTGGCCGAGCCCGGTGATTTCAAAATATTCATCGGCACCAGCAGCAGTGATGTGAAGGAAGC
>DATDPZ010000368.1:0-3758 GCA_035292525.1 Chitinophagaceae bacterium | reverse complement strand
GTAAGCAGGTTTTGTACCGGGTGATTTAATCCCCGGTGGCCATGATGTAATTTAAAAGTAGAAACACCACTGGCAAGTGCCAGCAATTGGTGCCCCAGACAAATACCAAAAGTTGGTTTATTTTCTTTGAGTATTTCTTTTACTGTTTCAATGGCATAATCCATAGAAGCAGGATCGCCGGGGCCATTGGAAATAAAATACCCGCCGGGGTTAAACTCTTTTAATTTTGATGCGGGGGTTTTTGCCGGGAAAACTTTTAAATGTGCTCCCCTGTCTGTCAGGCATTGCAAGATATTTTGTTTACATCCAAAATCCATTACAGCAATCTTCACAGACGAAGACTGATCTCCTATCTCATATTCTTTTTCCGTAGTTACCTGCGAAGCCAGTTCTAATCCTTCCATAGAAGGCACTTTCTTCAGCATGGCTTTTAATTTCTCCGTATCCGGTTCTGCTGATGAGATAATGCAATTCATGGCTCCCTGCTGTCGTACATGCGTTACTAATGCACGGGTATCCACTCCTTCGATGCAAACAATATTATTCTTTTTTAAATAGTCATCCAAAGAGCCATTGGCTTGCTTACGGGAATATAATTCTTCCAGGTTCCGTCCGATCAATCCCCGGATCTTCACAGAACCAGATTCCGCATCTTCATCTTTTACTCCGTAATTACCTATATGAACCGAATTCATGATCAGTATCTGCCCAAAATAACTGGGGTCTGTAAATACTTCCTGGTAACCCGTCATACCGGTATTAAAACAAATCTCACCGGTGGCCGTTCCTATAGCACCAAAAGCAAATCCATGGCATAAGGTTCCGTCTTCCAACAAGAGTATTGCGGGTAATTGTTTATCTGACATTTTTAATTTTTTTATACAAAAACAAATTGCGCAAAAGTAAGGGGAATAGAGGAATAGAGAAAAGGAATTTAAAAGGAGTTACTCACAAGAAAACCGGAATTGGGAGTTTGAATCAACTTTGATAACTATTATCTTTTAAAAACCTGATGTGTGAACTACTAATTCCAAATCCCAAATTATTTATTTATGATCCTTACCCCTCTTTTGCCAATTAAATACTTCTCCCTAATCACATCCTGCACATGCACATTATTAATTTTACTTTCCAGCCAGGAGATTACATCCAGGTAAGTGAAAGCTCTTGTCTCCAGTGGATTTCGTTCATACTTTTTTAATTTTTCCAACAACTTTTCAAACTCCGGTTTTAAAGCATGGGCACTGACGCGGAATGAACGACGCAAAAATGAAAACATTTCCTCTTCCACTTTACTCAGGTTTTCCATTTTAGCCATATAGCGGTAAACAGACTTGATCAGGTATTCAAGTAATTCAAAATTTCCAAGTTCATAATGAGCAATTAACCTCAATAGTCTTGCATAACACTGAAGGTCGCTTCGCAGATCAGATTTTTGATTGATGATCCGGTTCAGAAAATCGATGGATCTTTCATTATCCCCGCTTCCAAAATAAAGACAGGCTATTTTGTAATAAAAAACCAGCACCCTGTGACTATCCAGGAATAAGCCATACTCTTTCAGCATTTTTTCCAGGAAAGGAACCAATCGTAATCCTTTTGTAAAATTTCCCTGGAGAAAACAAAGATTCAACTTGGCTGTATATAAATATATATAAGTCAGAATCCGGTTGTTGTCATTACCGGTGATCAGTTCATGCAGGGTAAACATTTCAAACTTGCGGATCGTTTCTTTCAGTTTTTGGTGATTGAGCAGGTTGAAATGGGCACTCATCAGGTTGTGCATCCCTTTAATATAATTAGCCGTTTCAGCAGGAAGCATGGCCGGGTATTTTTCAAAAAGATCAACCCATTTCTGCGTATACCGGTAATACTGTAAAAAATCCTGCCTGATAAATGCATACCAGGTATAACTCTGGTACAGGTAGAGTTTTTCATAAAAAGAAGAATCTGAAATTGGATTAACCGGAAGGCTTTTTTCAAAATAGATACGCAGATCTTCTACATCTTTTTTGTTTCGGGCATGCCCATGCTGAATATACCACCCATATAACTGCAAAGAGAGGTTAGAAAGCTTATTTACGGTAGTAAGCTGATCATTCACCCTGTCACTTTCTTTGGAAAGCTGCTCCGCCCGGTTTTGCATGCTCCTGGTAATAAACAAGGTTTCTATTTTCTTTTCAAAAAATAAAACCTGCTGCAGGTAAGTAAGTTGGTGATGAGCCCTGGCGGTCTCTTTCATCTTATTTAATACTTTCAAACTTTGATGATACAGGCCTTTATTATAAAGTATCCTGGCATGATCCATTTGTTCGTGCAACTGAATATCGATATTATTTTCATCCCGTATGATACGGAGGCTGGCCAGGATTTGTTTGTATAAATGAGCTTTAATATTGGAAAGCTGTTGTTTCTTGAAAGACTTATTTTTTTTCAGCAAAAAAGATTCATCGTACTCTTTCATTTTATCCAATAAATCAAACAGTTGTATTACCTTGAAGTCACTTCCGGTTGAATTTCTTTTGACAAAGAGTTTAAAGTTCCGCTTCTCTCCTTTTTTAAGAGATTTTATCAACTGAAAAAGCATGTCGGCCGAACGGTTAGCCATTGTATAATTATTTTAATAAAATCCTTTACTGGCAAGGCTTTTCACTGATTTTACCCCTGCTGCCCAATGTAAAATACGGGCAATTTTGACTTTCTCAAAAAACTAATATGAAATACTTTCGGAAAAACAGGCTGTAAGTTTATTGGTTACCGGCAAGCAACACAAAAATAATCAGCCTGTTTATTATATCATTTTATTCATTTTTATGTCTGAAAAACAGGTTTATATTTTTGATACAACACTCAGGGATGGTGAACAGGTACCGGGCTGCAAACTGAATACAAAAGAAAAAGTAGAACTGGCACTGCATTTAGAAACACTGGGGGTAGATATTATCGAAGCAGGATTCCCTATTTCCAGTCCGGGAGATTTTGAAAGCGTACAGCAAATTTCTGCAGTTATTAAAGATGCACAGGTTTGCGGTCTTAGCCGTGCTGTAAAGAAAGATATTGAAGTGGCAGCCGCTGCTTTGAAATTTGCCAGAAGACCAAGAATCCATACCGGAATTGGCACTTCTGATCTGCACATCCAGGCAAAATTCAATTCTACCCGGGAGGAAATTCTTGAAAGGGCTATTCAATGTGTTAAGTGGGCAAGAAATTTTACAGACAATATAGAATTTTATGCAGAGGATGCCGGCCGCACTGATAATGATTACCTGGCAAGGGTAATTGAAGCGGTAATAAAAGCCGGTGCTACAACAGTAAACATTCCCGACACAACCGGCTATTGTTTACCTCACCAGTATGGTGAAAAAATTGCTTATCTGAAAAACAATGTTCCCAATATTGACAAAGCAGTTATTTCCTGTCATTGTCATAATGACCTGGGATTGGCTACTGCCAATTCAATTTCAGGGGTACTTAACGGAGCCCGTCAAATAGAATGCACGATAAACGGCCTGGGTGAAAGAGCAGGTAATACTTCCCTGGAAGAAGTGGTAATGATTTTAAAACAACATCATACATTGGGTTATTATACTAATATTAAAACAAAGCAATTGAATCCGGTGAGCCGCCTGGTTTCTGAAACCATGCGTATGCCGGTACAACCCAATAAAGCCATTGTAGGCAGCAATGCTTTTGCACATTCATCCGGCATACACCAGGATGGATTTTTGAAAAATGCACTGACTTATGAAATTATCAAT
>DATDPZ010000367.1:0-19571 GCA_035292525.1 Chitinophagaceae bacterium | reverse complement strand
AGAGGTAAACAGTTCGGGAAGTTACCTGCCTGTAGGCATTCAATTACTGATTGTGGCTGGTATGATCTTCTTTCTTCTTGGCGTCACTCATTGGTTGGGTCCCAAAAGAAAAACGGCAGATAAGCTGGAAGTTTTTACCAGTGGAATTGAATCTCACGGCGAAGCAAGACACCCCATGGCCATTAAGTATTTCCTCGTAGCTATTTTATTTGTTTTGTTTGATGTGGAAGTAATTTTCTTCTATCCTTATGCAGTAAATTTTAAAGTATTGGGTTGGGCAGGTTTTTGGGCGGTCATGATGTTTGTAACATTATTTCTTTGCGGATTTATTTATATCATTAAAAAAGGTGCGTTGAATTGGGAAGATTAAACGAATTTAAAATTTTAGTATTCAATATTGAATATTGTATTCAGAATAAAATCAGATTAATTGTAAATATTAAATATTCAATTATAAATATAAAATAACGATGTCTCGTCCGGTATCATATAATGTAAATATTAAACCATTAGAAACGGACATTTCTATGGCAGATATGCCGGAAGGCTTAAAAGGTGAAGGCTTTTTTGCCACTTCTATGGATAAAGTAGTAGGTCTTGCCAGGAAAAATTCTATTTGGCCCTTACCCTTTGCCACTTCCTGTTGTGGAATCGAGTTTATGGCAACCATGGGTTCGCATTATGACCTCGCAAGATTCGGCAGTGAACGGGTTGGATTTTCTCCGCGTCAATGTGATCTGCTGATGGTGATGGGTACCATAGCAAAAAAAATGGGCCCGGTAGTAAAACAGGTTTATCTGCAAATGGCAGAACCACGTTGGGTAATTGCAGTAGGCGCCTGTGCTTGTAGCGGAGGCATATTTGATACCTATTCCGTATTGCAGGGTATAGACCAGGTAGTGCCGGTAGATGTATATGTGCCGGGATGCCCGCCAAGACCCGAAGCCATTCTGGATGGCTTTATGCGAATACAGGACCTGGTTGGAAAAGAAAGCCTGAGAAGAAGAAATGGAGAAAAGTATAGACAATTATTAGAAAGTTACGGTATTCAATAAAGTTGTTAGCCGTTAGCAATTTCTAAAAAAAGTTATCTGTCTTTAGCTAATGGCTAAAGGCTAAAAGCTAATAGTTCAAATGTCATTAACAATCGAAATAGTAAAGCAAAAACTTAAATCAAAATTTGCAGAGCAGGTCTCAGCCTTTACCGAACCATACGGTATGCTCACCTTTGAAGCACCCAAAGAAATAAACCTGAAGGTGCTTAATTTTTTGTTTGATGATGAAGAGTTAAACTTCAGGTTTCTTACCGATCTGCAGGCGGTGCATTATCCTGATCAAAAAGGAAGAGAACTGGTAGTTGTTTATCATTTGCATAATCTGAAAGACAATCTCCGGATCCGTTTCAAAGTGTTTACTGATATTAATACACCTGATGTGTACACTGCCACCGGGTTATTTTCAGCGGCTAACTGGATGGAGAGAGAGACCTATGATTTTTATGGAGTGAATTTCGTGGGTCATCCAAACCTGAAAAGAATTTTAAATGTAGAAGAAATGGATTATTTCCCGATGCGGAAAGAATTCCCGTTGGAAGATCAGACTCGTATTGATAAAGACGATGAAATGTTTGGAAGAGGATAATAATTTATTGAATGAAAGAACACGAGCATATAAGGTTACCACAGGGAAGTATTGAGAAAACAACCACTACACTAAACCTGGGTCCAACACACCCGGCCACCCATGGTGTGTTTCAGAATATTCTGGAACTGGATGGAGAAAGAATTGTTTCTGCTGAACAAACCATCGGTTACATTCACCGGGCTTTTGAAAAACTGGCAGAAAGAAGACCACTTTACCAGGTTACTCCCCTAACCGATCGGTTGAATTATTGCTCTTCTCCCATAAATAATATGGGCTGGCACCTCACCTGTGAAAAATTATTAAACATCAAAACGCCCAAGCGGGTTGATTATCTCCGGGTCATCATCATGGAGCTGGCAAGAATTGCAGATCATCTTATTTGTAATTCCATCGTGGGGGTGGACGCCGGTGCTTACACCGGATTTTTATATGTCATGCAGTACCGCGAACTGATTTACGAAATCTGGGAAGAAGTTTGTGGCTCCCGGTTAACAACTACTATTGGCCGTATCGGCGGGTTTGAAAGAAATTTCAACGACATCGCTTTTCAGAAACTAGAAAAATTCCTGAAAGAATATCCCAATGTGCTGAAAGAATTTATCAACCTTTTTGAACGTAACAGGATATTTATAGACCGCACACAAAATACCGGGGGTATCAGCGCTGAACGGGCATTGAATTACGGTTTCACCGGCCCCAACCTGAGAGCCACCGGGATAGATTACGATGTTAGGGTGCATACACCCTACAGCAGTTACCAGGATTTTGATTTTAAAATTCCGGTAGGCACCACTGGTGATAACTATGATCGCTGGCAGGTGCGTAATGAAGAAATGTGGCAATCACTCAGTATCATTGAGCAGGCGTACAGAAAAGTACAGGAATTTAAAGGCGCCGGAGCTGATGTATTTCATGCCGATGCGCCTGAATATTATTTACCGGAAAAGGAAGATGTGTACACAAAAATGGAGGCCCTGATCTACCATTTCAAAATTGTAATGGGCGAAATAAATATACCAGTTGGTGAAGTTTATCATTCTGTGGAAGCCGGCAATGGGGAACTCGGTTTTTACCTGATCAGTGATGGAGGAAGAACACCGTACCGGTTGCATTTTCGCCGGCCATGTTTTATTTATTACCAGGCTTTTGAAGAATTGACAAAAGGAGGCATGATGAGTGATGCAATCATGACCATGAGTAGTTTGAACTTAATAGCAGGAGAGATGGATGCGTAAAAAGAATTGCGGATTGAAAATTGTAGATTTTTTTTAATCTGAAATTAAAAATCAATAATTGAATGATTAAGTTTTCAGAAAAGGCGATAAATGAAATAAACCGGATCATCGGCTTCTATCCGGAAGGAAAACAGAAAAGTGCTGTTATTCCAGTATTACATTTGGCACAAAAAGAATTTGGCGGCTGGCTAAGTACCGAAACGATGGATTATGTAGCTTCCTTATTAAGCCTTGAGCCCATCGAAGTATATGAAGTGGCTACTTTCTATAGCATGTATAATTTAAAACCGGTAGGAAAATACTTGTTTGAAGTGTGCCAGACAAGCCCCTGCATGTTGAACGGAAGCGATGAAATTATTAATTATATCTATGATAAACTGGGAATAAAACCAGGAGAAACTACTGCAGATGGTTTGTTTACTTTAAAAACGGTGGAATGCCTTGGCGCCTGTGGCTACGCACCGATGATGCAGTTGGGAAAAAATTACAGAGAACATCTGACCAAAGAGAAAATTGATGCGATTGTGGAAGAGTGCAGGAAAAACTCATCAGTTAATAATTAAAAGTTATTAATTAATAATGAAAAAAACGGGAATTGGATTTTTGCTACTGTGGTTGTTGATTAATACAAGTTCTTTTGCACAAGCAGATAGTATTGGATTAAAGGAAGTAATGCAAAAACTAGACAAAGCTCTTTTGCAAAAAGATGAGGTTGTTTTAAAAACAGTTTTAAATAAGGAGTTGAATTATGGACATTCAAATGGCTGGATACAAACAAAATCTGATGTGTTGAATGATTATAAATCAGGTAAACTGATTTATAATAAAATAGAAAACAATAGTTCTGCTTTTCTTACTATAAATAAGAAATGGGCAACAGTGAAAACGAATACGAATGCTGAAGGTGCTGTAAATGGAACTGCATTTAAATTAACGCTGCATGTAATGCAGGTATGGTTAAAAACAAAAAAAGGATGGCAGCTTTATAGCAGGCAAAGTGCAAAGCTGGAATAAATATAAAATAACGGAGCTTGTAGTGTCGTATCGCTCCCCGCAATAATTATGGGAAGAAAATTATTATTAGATAAAGCTCACATTGAGAACATCAGGCAGTATGAAGTGTACCGCCGGGAAGGTGGTTATCGCAGTGTGGAGAAAGCGCTAAAAACAATGACACCCGACCAGGTTACACAGGAAGTGAAACTGAGCGGTCTTCGTGGCCGTGGTGGTGCTGGTTTTCCTACCGGAATGAAATGGGGATTTTTAGCAAAGCCAGAAGGTATGCCTCGCTACCTGGTGGTTAATGCAGACGAAAGTGAACCAGGAACATTTAAAGACAGGTACCTGATGGAGTTCATACCTCATTTATTAATTGAAGGAATTATTACTTCTTCCTATGCCTTAGGATCTAATCGTTCTTATATCTATATACGTGGCGAATATGCCTGGATTGTTGACATACTGGAGCAGGCAATTACAGAGGCAAAAAATAATGGCTGGCTGGGAAAAAATATCCTGGGTAGCGGATTCGATTGTGAAATCTATATTCAGCGGGGAGCCGGAGCCTATATCTGCGGTGAAGAAACAGCATTACTGGAATCATTGGAAGGTAAAAGAGGTAATCCGAGGATCAAACCTCCTTTCCCTGCAGTCAGAGGATTGTGGGGTTGTCCTACAGTAGTCAATAATGTAGAAACTATAACAGCCGTTGTTCCTATTATTAATGAAGGAGGAGATGAGTATTCAAAAATCGGAATTGGAAAATCAACCGGCACCAAACTGATCTCTGCCTGTGGTAATATAAAAAAGCCGGGTGTGTATGAAATTGAAATGAATATTTCTGTAGAAGAATTTATTTATAGCGATGAGTATTGCGGTGGTATAGCAAACGACAGAAAACTAAAAGCCTGTATTCCGGGAGGATCATCCGTTCCTGTTTTACCCGCCAATCTGATATTGAAAACGATCAAAGGCGATACCAGAATGATGACCTATGAGAGCCTGGCTGATGGAGGATTTCAAAGTGGCTCCATGATGGGAAGCGGTGGGTTTATAGTTTTGGATGAAAGCCAATGTGTCGTTCGCCATACTTATTCACTGGCTCGTTTTTACCGCCACGAAAGTTGCGGGCAATGTTCACCCTGCCGGGAAGGTACCGGCTGGATGGAAAAAATATTGTGGAATATTGAAAATGGAAAAGGAAAAATGAGTGATATTGATTTGTTGTGGGATATTCAGAGAAAGATAGAAGGGAACACTATTTGTCCGCTGGGTGATGCCGCTGCCTGGCCGGTAGCAGCAGCCATCCGGCATTTCAGAGATGAGTTTGAATGGCATATATTGAATCCGGAAGAGTGTTTGAAAAAAAATTACGGATTAGCTGATTATGCGAAGCCATTGAAAGCAGTTTTAGGTTGAGACTTATCTCAGCGAGCTTTGCATTTCTTAGTGTTCTTTGCATAATAAAAAGTATATGACAGAAAATGAATTTGCTACAATAGTTATTGGTGAAGCAATTGATATACATAAAAAATCAGGTCCGGGGTTACTGGAAAAAGTTTATGTAGAATGATTATACTTTAGGTTAGTAAAAAGAGGTTTAAATGTTTTAAAAGAAAAACTGATACCTGTAGTTTTTGAATAGGTGAAAATGGATTGTGGGAATCGGGCTGATCTGATTGTTGAAAACAAACCGATCATTGAAGCTAAGACGGCGGATGCATTAGCAGATATTCACCTGGCTAAAGCCTTAACTTATCTGAAAATTGCAAATTATAAATTAGGACTTTTGATAAATTTTAATGTTGTTCTTCTGAAAGATGGGATTAAAAGAGTTGTAAATAAATTATGAATTCATAATGTGCAGTGTGCTACCCTGGATTTAAAAGATATGCAGAGGACGCAGTGAATACGCAAAGGATTAATGATATGGCAAACGAAATAAAAAAAGATTTATCTAAGCTTTTTAAAGTAACTATCGACAACATCACCATTGATGTAGAGCCGGGTACTACCATTCTGAATGCTGCAAGAAAAATCGGTGGCGATGTAACTCCACCCACCATGTGCTATTATAGCAAACTGGATGGCAGCGGTGGCAAATGCCGCACCTGTTTGGTAGAAGTGGCTGAAGGATCTGCAGCAGACCCCCGGCCCATGCCCAAACTCATGGCCAGTTGCCGTACCAATGTAATGGATGGCATGGTGGTAAAAAACATAACCAGTGAAAGAGTGATGGATGCAAGAAATGCAGTAGTGGAATTTTTATTGATCAATCATCCGTTGGATTGTCCCATCTGCGACCAGGCAGGTGAATGTGATCTGCAGGATCTGGGTTATGGTCATGGAAAAGAAGGCACACGTTACGACTTCAAAAGAAGAACTTTTGAGAAGGAAGATATCGGCCCTTATATCCAGTTGCACATGACCCGTTGTATACTTTGTTACCGCTGTACGTATGTAGCCGATCAGATAACTGATAACCGGGTGCATGGAATTTTAGATCGTGGAGATCATGCTGAAATTTCCACTTATATTTCCAAAGCAATTGATAACGACTTTTCCGGAAATATGATTGATGTTTGTCCGGTAGGCGCTTTAACTGATAAAACATTCCGTTTTAAAAACAGGGTATGGTTTACAAAACCAGTGGATGCTCACAGAGATTGCGAAAAATGTTGTGGTAAAGTGACGCTATGGCAGCGGGGTGATGAAGTGCTGAGAGTAACAGTAAGAAAAAATGAGTGGGGCGAAGTGCAGAGTTATGATAATAAGCCCGGCTGGATCTGTAATACCTGCCGGTTTGATAAAAAGAAAACGGGTGATTGGGTGATTGAAGGAGAAACAAGCATTAATCGTCATTCAGTAATTGCTCAGGGCAGGTACCCCGGTTTACAGATGCCGAAGGAAACGATTACAGAAGTAATGGGGGGCAGAGATCCGAAATTATTGATGGATATACATGATGTGAGTGATGTGAATGATCCGGAAATTGATTTATCATTAATAAATGGACCGGCAACAAGTAATACTTTTACCCCAAAAGTGGAGCAAGGAAATAATGATATAAGTTAAGAGAATTTTTGTAAGATGGAAAGAAAGTTTATTATTTAAATTTTTAAAAGTCCCATCAGGGATGTAGGATTATGTTTTTATTATCAATTGACTGGTGGATGTTATTGGAAAAAGTAATTCTGATACTGGCAGTCGTCACAGTTTCATTGGTAGTAGCCATGTATGCTACCTGGGCCGAAAGAAAAGTAGCAGCGGTTATACAGGATCGTCGCGGGCCCAACCGTGCAGGGCCTATGGGACTTTTTCAACCCTTAGCCGACGGGTTAAAATTATTTATGAAAGAAGAAATTATTCCCAACAGCTCTTCAAAATTTCTTTTCGTAATGGGACCGGCCATTGCCATGATCACGGCATTAATGACCAGCGCCATCATTCCCTGGGCGCCTGCTATAAATTTATTTGGCAGAGAAATCAATTTACAGATTGCTGATATCAATATTGGAATTCTTTACATTTTTGCTGTAGTAAGTTTAGGGGTGTATGGAATTATGATCGGGGGATGGGCATCTAATAATAAATTTTCTTTGCTGGCAGCTATCCGCGGCGCTTCGCAAATGATCTCTTACGAGTTAGCAATGGGGCTTGCGCTGATCGCTTTGCTGATGACAACCGCTTCCTTGAGATTAAGTGTAATTGTAGCCCAGCAAAGTGAAGGCATGTTTAACTGGAATATAATGTATCAGCCACTTGGCTTTTTGTTATTTTTTATTTGTGCCCTGGCAGAATGTAACCGAACTCCTTTTGATCTTCCGGAAGCAGAAAATGAACTGAACTTTGGTTATCACCAGGAATATTCATCCATGAAACTGGGTTTTTATTTGTTTGCCGAATACATCAATATGTTTATGAGCGGTATAGTGATGGCTACTTTGTTTTTTGGCGGGTTTGATATTCCTTTTGTTAATGAATCAGCATGGGGCAATCACTGGTGGGTTGGGTTGATTGGTTTTTCTGTTTTGATGATGAAGGCAGTATTTTTTGTTTTCGTATTCATGTGGATCAGGTGGACTATTCCAAGATTCCGCTTTGATCAACTGATGAATTTAGGATGGAAAGGATTAATTCCGCTGGCTTTGATCAATATGATATTGACAGCAGTTGTGTTATTAATATTAAATAAGTGAGTGGTGAATTGATGTTTGTTTTTAATGCTTTCCCTCCTTGGAGGCCCGCCCGTGCCGGTACGGAAGGGGGCGAATTAGGGAAGGTTCAAATTGAGAACTGTGGGGTGGGTTGTTGAATAAAGAACAGAACCCTTCACTTCATTCAGGACAAGCTACTGCAACAATTATTGAATAGAATTGTTGCAGTACAAAAGTGCGACGCAAGAAAAGCTAAATAGACTTGTTGTCGCTGGGTACATAAAATATATTTGCAAAAAACATAAATCTTCCTTTTGGAGATGAGGACATGAATATATTAACAAATAGAGCAAAACTGGTTGACCGCAGTCCGATGACACTGGTGGAGAGATTGTACCTATGGAATATTTTTAAGGGGATGGCTATTACGTTCAGTCATATATTTAAAAAGAAACCTACGATCAACTACCCGGAACAAAAAAGAAGTTTCAGTGCTGTATTTCGGGGCCTGCATGTACTGAACCGTGATGAGGAAGGCCGTGAACGATGCACTGCCTGCGGATTATGTGCTGTGGCCTGCCCGGCCGAAGCGATTACTATGGAAGCTGCTGAAGCATTACCCTCTGAGCAGCATTTATACAAGGAAGAAAAATATGCAGCCAGGTACGAGATCAATATGCTGCGTTGTATTTTTTGCGGATTTTGTGAAGAAGCTTGTCCGAAAGATGCGATTTATTTATCACAGACATTTGCACCAGCCAATTATTCCAGAAGCGGATTTATTTATAAAAAAGAAGATTTGCTGATTCCTCACCCTGTAAAAGAACCGGAGGCTTTTGAAAAGGCATTGGGGGAAAGGAAGAAAATTTTAATTAATAATGGAGGAATTGAAGATTTAATGGTTTAAAAAAATGGGAGTTACTCAATTATTATTCTGGTTTCTTTCCTTGCTGGCCCTGATCAGTGCACTGCTGGTGATATCCAGCAAAAACCCTGTGTATAGTGTGCTGTGGCTGATCATGGTTTTCTTTTCAATCTCGGGTCATTATATTCTTTTGAATGCACAATTCCTTGCTGTAGTAAATATTATTATTTATGCCGGCGCCATAATGGTGCTGTTCCTGTATGTATTGATGCTGATGGATCTGAAAAAAGAAACAGAGCCGCAAAAGAAACGCTGGGTAAAACTGGCAGGTGCCGTGGCAGGAGGAAGTTTATTGCTGGTATTGGTGGCAGCTTTAAAAAAAGCTGACCTGGCAACCAGTATGACCCAGACAAGAGAAGGAGATATCGGATTAATAGAAAACCTGGGTAAACTTTTGTTTAGTGAATACGTAGTGCCATTTGAAATCAGCAGTATTTTATTTTTAAGTGCAATGATTGGTGCAGTGGTTATTGGGAAGAAAGAGCAGCCCCCTAAATCCCCCGAAGGGGGACTTTAGGAGCTTCACTAAAATTAGAATGATTATTTAAAAAAGACTGTACAGCTATTAGGTCTGTGTGGTTGCAATCTTCCCCCTTTGGGGGAATTAAAGGAAGCCTATGCCGATTAATTATTACATATTTCTGTCGCTGGCTTTATTCTGCATTGGTATGGTGGGTGTGCTTACACGCCGCAATGCGATCATTGTTTTTATGTGCATTGAACTCATGCTGAATGCGGTGAATTTATTATTGGTGGCATTTTCAAAAATGCATCACCTCAAAAACGCAGTGGCAAATGCTTCGGCCGGGGGCGATGGACAGTTGTTTGTGTTTTTTATTATGGTGGTAGCCGCTGCGGAAGTCAGTGTGGGACTAGCTATCATTGTTATGCTGTACAGAAATGTACGCTCAGTGGATATAAATTTTTTGAACAGATTGAAACATTAGCCCCTTAAATCCCCCTAAAGGGGGACATAGAGGAACTCAAAATTGATTGAAGACATTTTATGCAGAATTCTTTACAAATAGCCTGGCTGGTCCCTTTCTTTCCGTTGCTCGGATTTTTAATCATTGGTTTGGGTAGAAAGTATTTGTCGAAATCATTAACCGGAGTCATTGGTAGTGGAACGGTTTTTCTTTCATTGCTGGTCAGTGTATGGATCTTTTTTTTGGTAAAAAACGAGAATGTGCATGTGGCTGCGTATTTCAATTTTATTTCTGTAGATAAACTGGTTATTCCTTTTGCATTTCAGGTTGATGCGCTGTCATCTCTTTTTCTGTTAATCATTACCGGCGTAGGATTCCTGATTCATGTGTACTCCGTTTCTTATATGCAGCAGGAAGCCAAAGAGCATTTTGCCCGGTATTTTTCTTACCTGAATCTTTTTATTTTCTCCATGCTGTTGCTGGTGATGGGATCCAACTTTGTTATCCTGTTCATTGGCTGGGAAGGAGTGGGTCTTTGCTCTTACCTGCTCATCGGCTATTGGTTTAAAGACAATGGCAATAATTATGCAGCCCGCAAAGCATTTATCATGAACCGGATTGGCGACCTTGCATTCCTGGTTGCAATCTTCTGGATTATATCAAAAACAGGAGCAGTTAACTTCAATGAAGTGTTTGCTGTGGCACAGGGTCAGGTGGAAGGGAAAAGTTTTTCTGCAAACGACATTACGATCATTACCCTGTTATTATTTTTTGGGGCCTGCGGAAAGAGTGCACAGATACCTTTATATACCTGGTTGCCCGATGCGATGGCCGGTCCCACACCGGTATCAGCACTGATACATGCTGCCACCATGGTAACGGCTGGTATATATATGATTGCCCGTTGCAATATTCTATACTCCATGTCCGATGTAACCCAGGATATTATTATGATCATCGGGTTGGCAACTGCCATTCTTGCTGCTACCATTGCATTGAAGCAAAATGATATTAAAAAAATATTGGCTTACTCTACCGTTAGTCAGCTTGGCTATATGTTTCTTGCCCTCGGGGTGGGTGCCTATAGCGCTGCTGTTTTTCATGTGATGACCCATGCATTTTTCAAAGCATTATTATTCCTTGGAAGCGGCAGTGTCATTCATGCCATGAATGGGGAACAGGATATTCGTAATATGGGAGGGCTTAGTAAGAAACTTAAAATTACTTATTTCACTTTCTTAATTGGTTGTTTGGCTATCGCCGGTATTCCGCCTTTCAGTGGTTTTTTCTCTAAGGATGCAATATTGCTGAGTGTGTTTGAAAAAAATCCGGTAATATATGCCATCGCATTATCCGGTGCATTACTTACAGCATTTTATATGTTCCGTTTGTTGTTCACTACTTTCTACGGATCATTCCGGGGTACAGAAGAGCAGAAGAGTCATTTGCATGAGAGTCCTGTAGCCATGACAATCCCCTTAATTATCCTTGCAGTTCTTTCTATTTTGGGTGGGATTGTTGGTATCCCTGAAGTGTTTATGCACAATGGAGAGAAACTAAAAGTTTTTCTTTCGCCGGTGATCGCTGTTTCCACAGAGCATTCTGTTTCGCATTCAACAGAATATTTATTGATGGGATTATCAACCGGACTTGTGCTGGTTGCTATTTTATTTGCATGGAATAAATACAGAAATTATAAAAAGATAACCGAAAAAGGTTTTGGAAAACTGCTGGAAAATAAATGGTATGTGGATGAGCTCTATGATAAATTGGTTGTAAACCCGATCCTGAAGTTTGCCGGGTTTTTGAATAATGTTTTTGAAAAACAGGTAGTAGAGGGCCTGGTAAATGGTGTAGGCAGGTTTGTGAATTATAGCAGCAGGCAATTTCGATTGATGCAAAGTGGGCAGGTGGGTAATTATGTGTTGCTGATGGTGGTTTCGATTTTACTGTTACTGGTATTTCAGTTTTATTTAAAGAAGTGAATGGTGAATTGTAAATAGTGAGTATAATAATTAGATCCTGGTTTCTAAAAATTAAATTCCCCTTTAGGGGATCAGGTGCATGATAGCTTTATTACTAATATTAATTCCATTGCTGAGCGGTCTGGTTAGTTTTTTCCTTAAGAAGGAAAATACAGCAAGGGCATGGGCTTTGTTTTCATCTTTGTTTACCCTGGCTGTTTCATTACTTGGGCTTACCCTCATGAACAATGAAGGAAATCTTCATTTCAAAACTGAATGGCTGCCTGACCTGGGAAGCAGTTTTTCCATTGGACTGGATGGTATGGGGCAATTAATTTGTTTGCTCACTGCTATTTCTTTTCCCATCATTTTTATTTCCACCTGGCATCATGTGTATAAAAAAGCACATAATTTTTTTGCACTCATGCTACTTTCCCAGGCAGGGTTAATGGGCGTTTTCCTGGCCATGGATGCTCTCGTATTTTATTTTTTCTGGGAGCTGGCATTGGTACCCGTTTATTTTCTCTGTTCCATTTGGGGTGGTGAAAAAAGAATTGCTGCCACTTTTAAATTTTTCGTTTACACCTTTATTGGATCGCTGTTGATGTTGGTAGGGTTAATCTATCTTCAATCTCAGACAGCAGATCGTTCTTTTGATATCACTTCTTTTTACAACCTGTCACTTTCCGGTAATTCGCAGAACTGGGTTTTCCTGCTCCTGTTTGCAGCATTTGCTATTAAGATGCCGGTTTTTCCATTTCACAGTTGGCAACCGGATACTTATGAGCAGGCGCCAACTGCCACTACTATGGTGTTGAGTGCCATTATGGTGAAGATGGGAGTGTTTGCAGTCATCCGCTGGTTATTACCGGTGTTACCACTAGGTTCTTATGCTTACGGCGAAACCACAGTTTCTATTCTGGCAGTAATCGGGATGGTTTATGCATCGCTGCTTGCCATGCGGCAAAATGATATGAAGCGGCTGATTGCTTATTCATCCATTGCACATATCGGTTTAATGGTGATTGCCATTTTTGCAGAAAATAAAACAGCTATGCAGGGAGTGATGATCCAGATGTTCAACCACGGTATTATTATCATTGGCCTTTGGATCATTGTAGAGATCATTGAACAGAAATTTGGAACAAGAAAGCTTTCTGACCTGGGCGGCCTGGCGCAAAAAGCTCCTGTGATGGCTTTGCTTTTTGTTGTCATCGCTTTAGCCAATATAGCCCTGCCACTGACCAATGCTTTTGTGGGAGAATTCCTGATGTTTACAGGAATATTTACATCTGCCGTATTTAAATATGAGTTGTTTATTATTCCGGCAGCAGGCTTATGTATTATTCTGGGTGCTGTGTATATGCTGAATATGCTGCAGAAAGTATTGTATGGAAATACAAATACACTGACAGCATCCGGCACCGATATCCGGCTGAATGAAAAACTTGTTTTAGGAGTGATCGTGATCCTGATAATAGCAGGAGGTGTTTACCCGCAACCATTTCTTGATCTTACAAAAGAAACAACTGAACTGATATTAAAGGAATCAGATGTACTTCCGCTTTTAAATAAATAAAACCTGGCTAAAGGATATGAATGCATTAATAGTATTGGCAGTTTCGGGAGTGGTGATGATGTTCAGCGGTATCCTGTTGAAACAAAAAAATGTTATCCGGGTATTGGCAATAACGTTGTTATTTCTTGCTATTGCTGCCAACACACTTGCTTTGTGCGGTATTCAATTTTTCAATATCAGGTTGAATGGTATGCTGAATTTCGATAGGTATGCGCTTTTATTCAGTAATGTGTTAATGATTTGTACATTTCTTTTATTCCTTCTTTCTGCCAGGGACATGGAAAAAGTAGGGGTGCACTATGCAGAATATTTTGCCTTGCTGTTTTTTGTTCTTTGCGGTGTCGTTCTTGTTTCTTCCTTCAGTTCACTGCTGATCCTTTTCCTGGGTATTGAAATTATTGCCATTCCCCTTTATGTGCTAACCGGTAGTGATAAAAGAAATCTTAAAAGCAATGAAGCTTCCTTAAAATATTTTTTACTTGGTGCATTTTCCACCGGAATTATGCTAATGGGTATTACACTCGTATATGGCAGTTCAGGAACTTTTTTATTGGGAGAATTGATACCACCGGAAACTAAACCAACTACTTTGTTGCTTGCCGGCATCCTGTTGCTGATCTTTTCCATGGCCTTTAAAGTATCAGCTGCACCTTTTCATTTTTGGGCACCGGATGTTTATGATGGCTCTCCTACCGTTTTTACCTCCTTCATGGCTACCATTGTCAAAGCGGCAGCTTTTATAGCTTTTATTCGTTTATTTTATCATGGGTTCAGAAGTTTTCACGAAAGCTGGGTGTTCATTATTGCAATCATCACCGTACTGACTTTAATTATAGGAAATATTACAGCCGTATTTCAACAAAGTGTAAAACGGATGCTTGCTTATTCAAGCATTGCCCAGGCAGGTTTCATGATGATGGTCTTACTCGCTATGAATACGACAGCCATGGAAGGATTATTATTATATGCAGTAGCGTATAGTTTATCCACCATCGGTCTTTTTGCTGTTTTAATTAAAATGAAGGATTACACTTTTGAAGGCTTTAATGGGTTAGCAAAATATCAACCCCTGCTGGCTGGTACAGCGGTTATTTTTCTTTTATCATTAGCCGGCATCCCGCTTACTGCAGGGTTTTTAGCAAAATTCTATATGCTGAAAGCAGTAGTGCTTACCGGCAGCTATCTGTGGTTAGTGATTACAGCAGTAGTGATGGCAGCAGTAAGTGTTTATTATTATTTCAGGGTGATACAGGCTATGTATTTTAAAGAAGGTGAGGCACAACCAATGGAGATCAGCTCTTCATTTAAATGGATCATTTCATTTGTTGCTTTTCTTGTTATTCTTCTGGGCATCTTTCCCCAACTTTTGATCAGGTGGATTTATTTCTGAATAAACTACAGTATTATTAATCTATCCTTACTAACCGTTCGTGTATAAATGTTGGCTGTGAATTATCCAGCCCTAACTTTGGAATCCATAAACATTTTTAAAATGAACAACACTACACGCCTGTTATTTACATCATTATTTGCACTTGGCTTTAGCCTTTTTGCTTCAGCTCAAAGACCAACTGTTACAGACACATCGGCAAGGCCAACCGGACCGGGTACGCAGCGACCAACCACAGCTCCCCGTCCATACAAAGAAGTAATTACAGACAAAGCAAAAACAGATGATGGTTTTTTCAAAGTACATAAAGTGGAAGACAAATGGTTTTTTGAAATACCTCATGAAATGCTGAACAGGGATATTCTTACTGTCAACCGGATTTCAAAAGCAGCAGCCGGCATGCGCAGTGGCGGATTTTTTGGTTATGCAGGGGATGATATCAACCGCAACGTGATCCGTTTCGAAAAAGGACCGATTAACAAAATTTTCCTGCGCAATATTTCTTTTGCAGAGTACACCAGGGATTCCACTTCACCCATGTTCACCGCTGTCAACAAATCAAATATTCAACCCATAGCCGCCTCTTTTGATATAAAAGCTTTTTCAAAAGATTCGACAACTTACGTAATTGAAATGACTGATTATATTAGCGGGGATAATGACGTATTGCATTTCAGCAGCTCTCTGAAATCTTCATTAAGGATTGGAGCTATCCAGGCAGATAAATCTTATATAGAAGGAGTAAGATCTTACCCGATAAATATTGAAATTACAGCAGTAAAAACTTATGGCAGATCAGCCTCTCCCGCAACAACCGGTGGGGGAGCTGGTGGTTTTGGTGCACCCGCTACTCCTTCAGGAAACATGACGGTGGAGATAAACAGCTCCCTGGTTCTTTTACCAAAAACTCCAATGCAACCAAGGTATTATGATCCCCGTGTTGGCTTTTTTTCTATGGGTTATACAGATTATGATGCCAATCCCCAGGGTGTAAAATCCATTTCCATGGTCAAAAGATGGAGACTTGAACCAAAAGAAGAAGACATGGAAAAATATAAAAGAGGAGAATTGGTGGAACCAAAGAAACCGATCATTTTTTATATTGATCCGGCTACACCTGAAAAATGGGTGTCTTACCTGATACAAGGAGTAAACGACTGGCAGGTAGCATTTGAAAAAGCAGGGTTTAAAAATGCAATCTTTGGAAAAAGAGCACCTGCAAAACAAGAAGACAGCACCTGGAGTTTAGATGATGCCCGCAATTCGGCTATTGTATATAAACCTTCTAATGTAGCTAATGCAAGCGGTCCCAGTATTTCTGACCCCAGAAGTGGTGAGATCATTGAGAGTCATATCAACTGGTATCATAATGTAATGGAACTGTTACGTAACTGGTACTTTGTTCAATGTTCCCCATTAGATCCAAAAGCAAGAACGATGGTTTTTGATAATGAATTGATGGGGCAACTTATTCGTTTTGTCTCTTCGCATGAAGTAGGTCATACTTTAGGACTGCAGCATAATTTTGGATCAAGTAGCACGGTACCGGTAGAAAATCTCAGAAACAAAGCATGGGTGGAAGCCAATGGACACACTCCTTCCATTATGGATTATGCCCGTTTTAATTATGTGGCTCAACCGGAAGATAAAATTAGTGAGTCGGGCTTATTTCCCCGTATCGGCGATTATGATAAATGGGCCATCGAATGGGGTTATAAATTATTCCCACAATATACAGATGCAGATGCTGAAGTGGGACATCTGAATAATTGGGTGATTGGAAAATTAAAAGATAAGCGATTGTGGTTTGGATCTTCTACACAGGATGATCCGAGAAGCCAAAGCGAACAGGTAGGTGATGATTCCATGAAGGCGAGTATGTATGGGATAAAAAATCTTCAGCGTATTGTTCCAAATCTTATAGAATGGACAAAAGAAGCCAATGAGGATTATTCAAACCTTAATATAATGTATGGCCAGGTTGTTGCTCAATACAGCAGGTATATGGGTCATGTGACAAGATACGTAGCTGGTGTAATGGAAACACCCCGTAAAGTGGAAGAAGCTGCACCGGTCTATGAAATAGTTTCGGAGGCAAAACAAAAAGAGGCGGTAGAGTTTTTACAAAAAAATCTGTTTAACACTCCAACCTGGTTACTTAACAATGATATTTTTTCAAAAACAGGAACCAACCCGGTCAGTGCCATCGGAAATGTGCAAGATGGTATGCTCAGCAGAATGTTGAGTACCAGAAATCTTTCTAAATTGTTAGATGCTGAAGCTATTCTTGGAAATAAAGCTTACCAGATGACAGAACTGCTGGCCGACCTGAAAAAAGGTATCTGGAGCGAAGTACCAGCCCGGAAATCCATTGATATTTATCGCCGTAATCTTCAAAAATCTTATGTGAACAGCCTGATTAATATCATTAAACCTGCTGCTGTAACGAGTACCGGAACCGGAGGTGGTTTTACTATAAGTTTTGGACCGGCAATTTCTACAGATAAGTCTGATGTAAAAAGCGTAGTAAGGGCGCATTTACAACAAATAAGATCTGAGGCAAAAACTGCATCGGCAGTTATTACAGACGAAATGAGTCGTTATCACCTGCAGGATATTGCTGCCCGGATTGATAGTGCACTTGACCTAAAGAATTAGGTAAATATAAATTTGAGTTCCGGATAGTGGGTAATGCTGCTCCAATGACACATGACCCACTATTTTTATTTTCATAATTATTTTTTCCGGTCATCAAAAATCAAAAAGAGAATCACCGGGCTTTTGTACATTGGGTTCAATTAAATATGAGATTCCGCGACATCTTTTCTTTATCATTCCGCTCCATTCGCAGCAATAAGTTGCGGACCGGATTAACTGTGGCTATTATAGCGCTTGGTATCATGGCACTGGTGTTGGTTTATACAGCTATTAAAGCTATTAATCAAAAATTCACAGATAGTTTTTCCACCATGGGCGCCAATGGATTTACCATTCGGTATAAACAAAGGAATATCCAGTTTGGCAATGATAACAATGAATTAAAAAAAGAAAAAAAAGGAAATAAGAAAGTAAAGAAATCCAATATCGGGAAACCAATTACAATAGACCAGGCTGAACTTTTCAAAAAGACCTACAAGTTTCCGGCTTCCACCAGTTTATCAGTATTTTCTACAAGGAATGCATTAGTTTCTTATAAAACAAAAAAAACAAGTCCCAATGTTTTATTATTTGGTGGGGATGACAATTATGTTATTTTAAATGGGTTTAAAATAAAGTATGGAAGAAATTTAAATACAGCTGATATTGAGTCGGCAAGGTATGTTTGCTTACTGGGGTATGATGTTGCCAGTAAACTTTTTAATGAAAGGCCGGAAACAGCACTCAATGCCATCATCAGGGTTCAAAATATACCTTACCGGGTGATAGGGGTATTGGATAGCCGGGGATCTTCTTTTGGTATGAGTTGGGATAACCGGGTCTTAACTACTTATACAAATATTCAAAGACAGTTTAATAACAGAACTTCCTATGTCATGGCAGTTATGACAGAGGATCTGAAAAAAGTAGATGTGGCAATGGGGGAAGCCGAAGCGACTTTCCGGTCAGTAAGAAAACTGGCCATTACCGAAGAAAGCAATTTTGTGCTGGACAGAAATGATAGTGTTGCTGAGAAAGCCATGAAAAGTATTGGTTTTATTACTATTTCAGCTACCGTTATCGGTTTAATCACATTGATTGGAGCAGCGATCGGCCTGATGAATATTATGTTGGTTGCTGTAACAGAAAGAACCAAAGAAGTTGGATTGATTAAAGCAATCGGAGGAAAAAGTAAAACTGTGCGGTACCAGTTTTTATTAGAAGCCACCATCATCAGTGTTTTAGGGGCTGTTTTTGGAATTATTCTTGGGATTATTCTTGGAAATGTTGTTTCTCTGTTGATAAATACCGGGTTTGTCGTACCCTGGAACTGGGTTTTTCTGGGCATAGCTATTTGCACCATTGTGGGGTTACTTGCCGGTCTTTATCCAGCTTTAAAAGCAGGAAAATTGAATCCAATAGAAGCGTTGCGATACGAATAGCCGCAAAATTGAATTAGTATAATAATAAATTTCAACGGAAAATAATGGGCTAACTATTGTTTGGATAATGGTGGAAAATCTTAGTTATAGTTGTTTCAAATTAAAAAATCCTTAACTTGGACAGCTTTAAATAGAAATTTTATTGGCGTATTTGGAACTAATAACTTTTTTTTCCTTAGAATTGTGCTTCTGAAATTTTTTTGTACTATTTTTTAAATTTTAAACATTAAAAACAAAGATCATGGCGGAAACAAAACCGACTGCTACAGCAAGTGTGAAAGCTACATCTGTACAAGCTAAAAAGAGCAGTAATATTATTTCTTGGATAGCACCCATTGCATGTATCATTGCAGGCTATTCAATCTGGCGTTTTATTTTAGGAGCCCCCAGTGGATTTGAAATACCGGATCCGGCTGGCGGATTCTGGCCCAAACACCTGAAACCAAAAGGTGCAATGAACGCCATTTATGAAGGAGGAATTGTTGTACCTATTTTAATTGGTATGCTCCTGATGGTGGTTACTTTCTCCATCGAACGCGGATTGACGATCCGTAAAGCTTTGGGAAACGGTTCTATTGCAGATTTCATCCGCAAAGTTCAATACCATCTTGCTAACCGGAATGTGGATGCAGCAATTGCAGAATGCGACAAACAGCGTGGTTCTGTAGCTAAT
>DATDPZ010000366.1:0-2026 GCA_035292525.1 Chitinophagaceae bacterium | reverse complement strand
GTTACAGCCATTTTGTGAGAATGCAATCTGGCATGGATTGATGCACAAGCTGGGTCAGGGTAAACTGGAAGTTGTGATGAGCATAAGGGATAATCAACTTCAATGCATCATAACTGATAATGGTATAGGAAGAGAAAAAGCTGCTGAACTGAAAACTAAATCCGGCGCCAGGCAAAAATCATTTGGATTAAAAATCACAACCGAAAGGTTGGCATTATTCAATAATGAAAAAGCTATTCATTCTTTTTATCAAACTGAAGATGTGATGGATGCTGATGGAAATGTTGCAGGTACAAAAGTTGTCCTGAATATTAAATTTAAAAACAACGTTCACCAACCTGTTAAAGAACTGCATGAACAATAAGACAACTACAACACCCCCCTTTGGTGGATTGAGGGCTATAATTATTGACGATGAACACCACAGTTGCGATGCACTGAAAATGCTGCTTGATAAGTGTTGTCCGCAAGTACAGATAACAGCAATTTGCTATTCAGGAGCTGATGCCATTGAAAAGATCAGGGAGTTAAAGCCAGATCTTATTTTCCTTGATATTGAAATGCCCAACATGAATGGGTTTCAAATGCTGGAGCAGATATCAAAAATAAATTTTGAAATTATTTTCACTACCAGTTATGATCAGTATGCGATCACTGCTTTTAAATTCAGTGCCCTTGATTATTTACTGAAGCCGGTTGACAGGGAGGAATTAGAAAGGGCAGTACAAAAAGTTTCAAAAAAAATCAATCCGGCTATATCGCAGCAGCTTGACATTTTATTGCAAAAAATAAATCAGCCTTCTGTGCCGGTGCAAAGGATTGCTTTACCAACAATGCAAGGGTTGGAATTTGTGTCTGTTGAGTCAATCATTCATTGTTCTTCCAGCAATAATTACACTGAATTCTTTTTGTCGGATAAAAAAAGATTATTAGTGTCACGTACATTAAAAGAAACAGATGATATGCTGGCAGATCATGGGTTCCTTCGTGTACATAATTCTCATATCATAAACCTGAATGCCATTACCCGTTATATAAAAGGTGAGGGTGGATACCTTATCATGTCTGATGGTTCTTCAGTGGATGTATCCCGCAGCCGGAAGGAATTGTTAATGCAGAGGATCGCTGCTTTTTAAATTACTTTGCATCGAATATTTATCTCTTCCGGGTTTCTTTACAAAAACACTGCCAAGGCAAATGTTATCCCACTCAGTTCGTTTGGCACACAACCTGTTTTGCCTTATTTTTGCCGACCAACATTGATTAAATGGCCCCGTAGCTCAATTGAATAGAGCATCTGACTACGGATCAGAAGGTTTCAGGTTTGAATCCTGACGGGGTCACAAAAGCCTCTTTTATTCAGGAGGTTTTTTAATTATGAAAATCCTCATCACCGGCGCCAACGGTTTTCTTGGCTTTTACCTTGTTCAGCAATTGCTGGAAAAAAAATTTTCGGTGATAGCAACCGGGAAAGGTGAATGCCGACTGCCTTTCAGCGGAATGGATAATTTCACTTACATAGAAATGGATTTTACCGATCCGTTTTCTATTCATGATGTTTTTGAAGCCTGCAAACCTGATTCAGTTATTCATGCAGGCGCCATGAGTAAGCCGGATGAATGTGAAACGAACCCCATGAAAGCTTATGTGGTGAATGTGGAAGGAACCGTTCAACTTTTAATCAACGCAGCGGAATGTAAAAGTTATTTTCTTTTTCTTTCCACCGATTTCATTTTTGACGGGGAAACCGGCATGTATAAAGAAGAGGATGCTCCTCACCCTGTAAATTATTATGGGAAAACAAAAATGGAGGCAGAAGAAGCGGTGAAGGATTACGAACATGACTGGGCAATTGTAAGGACCGTTTTAGTGTATGGAAAAAATCTTTCAGGAAGAAAAAATTTCCTGGACACTATAAAAAATAAACTGGAGAAAGGAGAGGAATACCGTATAGTGGATGACCAATTCAGAACGCCAACTTATGTAGAAGACCTGGCAAAGGGAATTGTTTTAATGATCCAAAAAA
>DATDPZ010000365.1:0-2049 GCA_035292525.1 Chitinophagaceae bacterium | reverse complement strand
CATTTACCTCGGCACGAACGGACTCATTAAAGATGTTCCCGTAAATAAAGTAAAAGAGTTTGAAGAACATTTCCTGATGGAAATGGATAATAAACTACCGGAAGTACTTGCTGAATTTAAAAAAGGAAATTTACCGGAAGATGGGATTAAGAAAATGGTGGAAATGTCCAATGGGTTGATACCGCAGTATAAAGTGAAATAACTACTTGTCCGACGAAAAGCTTGTCCGACGGAGTCTCCTCCCAAACTGAATGAATGGTTGGATTTAAAAGCATTAAGGAGGGACTCGTCGCTTACTTTGTCCGACGAGTCCCTCCTTAAAGTCTTTCAGATTGTATTTTATTATAGATCGGGAGGAGTTTTTATGTAAAAAGGCATGGTGCTGTACTGCGCAAGTAAAATACTGCGCTAAGTTTGATAAGACGATAATCATTACTGATTTCGTAATTGTTAAACACTTAAAACTCGTCTGGAAAAAAATAAAAAATCAAATCCGGCCGGCAAGTCCCTTGTCAATATATTTTTCTCCGGCAGCCACTTTTTCAATGGCATCTATTATTTCATGGTGGGGAGAGCTTTTGGTTACATAACCCCTGGCGCCTAATTTCATCATATTTTTAGCATACGAAATCTCCTTATGCAGGGATAAGCCTATGATTTTAGCGGCCGGGTTTTGCTTCAGAATTTTTCGGGTGGCTTCAAAGCCGTTGACAGGCGACATGTTTACGTCCATCAGGATAATATCGGGTGATAATTCTTTGGCCAGGGCAATAGCTTCTTTGCCATTAACCGCCTCCCCGATCAGCGTAGCATTTTCAATAAAACCAATTACGATCCGCAGGGTTTCCCGCATTAATTGATTGTCGTCAGCAATCAAAACAGTGATTTGCTTTTTCATGTATGAAAAAAAATCTTCGCAATTCACCGCCACTGCCAGGAGGGTTAAATAATCAGAGTTCAAAGTTTCCGGGTTTCGGACAGGACTATAATAACAGGAAAGGTAGTTGAAAACATAAAATTAAAACGATACAGGCAAAAGTCAGAATAACTGACCCGGAATTTCAGGGAAATAAGTATAATCTTCTAAAAGTGTACAGTAAAGAATTGCTTTTCTGTGATGTTAATCAAAACTAAGATCAGAGGTATTGATAAAGTTAATCAGGGAAGCGGTGTTTTTTAACTTTAGTTTTTTAAGAATATTGTGCCGGTGTACTTCCACCGTTCGGGTAGAAATGTTCAGCTTTGAAGAAATTTCCTTGGAGGAAAGTCCTTCTTTGATGAGTTTGACAATTTCAATTTCCCGGAAAGACAGATCTTTTACGCTGGATCCGGCAGGTTCAATGTTTAACATCTGATCTGATAAAATATTTTTTATTTCTGCACATACATATAGGTTGCCTTTCATGACTTCTTCAATGGCTTTAAAAATTTCATGATGGGATGAGTTTTTGGTCACATAACCTTTGGCGCCTAACTGCAGCATTTTTTTTGCATAAGCCGGCTGGTTATGCATGGAAACGCCGATAATCCGGGTGCCTGGAGAAATTTTCCTGATCAGGGGTACTGCATCCAGTCCCGAACTTTTTTCCAGGTTAATATCCAGCAAAACAATGTCGGGCCTTTTAATTTTAATCATTTCAATGGCTTCGTCTATAGCGCCGCTTTCACCGGTAATTTCAATCTGGTAACTACCGGATTCATTACGGCTGGAAAATATTTTTGACCACATTTCCCTGATCAGTTTATGATCATCTATAATGGCAAGTGTAATTTTTTTCATATTGATCAGTTATTATTGTTAACGGGTATATAAACTTCCAGGGTGCATCCTTTACCCGGGGCAGAAATGATATTCATAACACCGGTATAAAACTCTACCCGGCTGCTGATATTTTTTAAACCAATGCCTTTGCTTTTTTCTGAAGGGTTAAATCCGACGCCATTATCAGCTACAGATAAAACCAGGTTATCAGGATCTGTATGTAAAGAAACAGTGACTTCAGTTGCCCGGGCATATTTAAAGATATTGTTTAATTGTTCCTGCACAAT
>DATDPZ010000364.1:0-3359 GCA_035292525.1 Chitinophagaceae bacterium | reverse complement strand
TTTTACCACTTCTGAAAAGCTCCTGCTTCCATTGTAATTATTAAAAACAAAATTTAATGTTCCGCTTAGTACCGCTTCAATCCTATGCACCCTGTCCCCGCTTTTTAACAGATCATTTAAAGTACCAATAACCGGAAGCCCCGCGCCAACATTTGTTTCAAAAAGAAAATGACAGTTAAATTCCCTGGCAAGGTCTTTCAGTTTTTTATAATTATCAAAAGCAGAGGATGCTGCTACTTTATTACAGGCCACTACTGAAATACTTTTTTTCAGCAACTGATGATAAATGGTTGCCACTTTATCGCTGGCTGTTATATCCACAAAAACAGAGTTGCGCAGGTTCCGTTCCACTATTTCATCAATAAAAGTCTGAAGTTTTGCCGGCTCCCCGTTATTCAATTCTTCTTCCCATTTTATCAGGGAGATCCCGTTTTCTTTAATCAGCATTTTCCTGCTGTTGCTCAACCCTGCAAGATTTACCTGCAGTTGTAATTGCTGCTGCAGAAAATCAAGTTGCTGTTGCAGCTGACCCAAAAGTTTTTTCCCCACATTCCCGGTTCCTGCAATAAACAAGTTGATTTGTTTGTAAGTAGTTTCAAAAAATTCTTCATGTAAAACATTGATTGATTTTTTTACATCCCTTGTGGAGATAACAGAAGAAATGTTTTTTTCTGATGAACCCTGGGCAATAGCACGGATATTAACCCCGTTTCTACCCATCGTACTGAACATTCTGCCACTGATACCCGGATGGCTTTTCATATTTTCTCCCACCAGGGCCACAATAGAGAGTTCTGTTTCCACTTTCAGTGGTTCCACTTTCTGCAATGCAATTTCATTGGCAAAAGCAAGATCAACCGCCTGTTTTGCTTTTTCTACGGAAGCTGCTTCTATACCCACACAAATGGAATGTTCCGAAGAGCTTTGTGTGATCAGGATCACATTGATTTTTTCATTACTCAGGGCTTCAAATAATCTTTTTGAAAAACCCGGGATGCCGATCATGCCACTGCCTTCCAGGCTGATTAAAGCCAAATTATTGATACTTGAAATTCCCCGGACAATATTTCCGTTTTTGGTAGCCGTGGCTTCTATTCTTGTTCCTTCATCTTGCGCTGCAAAAGTATTTTTGATCCACACCGGAATATTTTTATTCATCACAGGCTGAATAGTGGGTGGGTAAATAACTTTTGCGCCGAAATGAGATAGTTCCATGGCTTCCTGGTAGGAAATACAGGGAATGATACGGGCATTACTTGCTAACCGCGGGTCGGCGGTCATCATGCCACTTACATCAGTCCAGATTTCCAGCACATTTGCCTGCAGTGCTGAGGCCATCACGGCAGCGGTATAATCTGATCCTCCCCGCCCCAAAGTAGTGGTGACTCCATTTTTATCTGCTGCTATAAAGCCGGGTAATATATAAAGATCAGATTCCGTTGTTTTGAAATATTCTTTGATCTGCTGATCTGATTGAGAAAAATCAACTTCAGCAGCTGTAAATACCGAGTTGGTTACAATCAGTTCCTTTGCATCTTTCCAAAGCACTTTTACACCTGCCGTTTCAAATTTTGCAGCAATGATCCTGGAAGAAAGCCATTCGCCATAACTGGCTATTCTGTCTCTGGAACGGCTGGTTAATTCCCGTAATAAAAAAATACCGTTACAAATATCATCCAGTTCGTTGCAGGATTTTTTTATAAGGCTTAATAACTGGCTTTGAATGGTAACCGGAATCAGTTTTTTTATAGCTTCAAGATGTCGTTGCTCTATCTTTGAAAGCATTTCCTTATATAATTCGCTACCTTCTGAAGCCAATAGCCCGGCGTTGAGTAACAGATCTGTAATGCCACCCATAGCAGATACGACAACGACCGTTTTATCTTTGTTTACTTTTTCCTTTACTATGGCCACCACTTTATTTATACTATCGGCATTGGCCATTGAAGTGCCGCCAAACTTTAAAACCTGCATAACATTAAATTTAATTTTAAAACAGATAGCATGATCCTTTCAGAGAATCAGCTTTTGCCCAAATGTTGATATGATAATTTACAATCCCGTTTTCGGGATTGTTGTGATAATGGCAGCAGATGTAAAATTAATTCCGGTAACAGCACTACCCGAACTAATGGAGGGGTTTATATGTAAATTATACATCACTACTTATAAGAATTAAAGGCAAGATAACACCAAATCTTATTTAATGCAACTTTCCACTGCTTTTCTTACACTTCCATATTTCAATAATAACTCTTTTGCTTTGCTGTAATCAGAAAGTTTCAATCTTTCCATCAGCATTTTAGTGCCGCGGTCAACCAGTTTATCGTTGGTAAGCTGCATGTTCACCATTTTGTTATCTTCTACCCTGCCCAACTGAATCATGATGGCCGTAGAGATCATGTTTAATACCAACTTCTGAGAAGTGCCACTCTTCATCCGGGTGCTGCCGGTAACAAACTCAGGTCCTACTTCCACTTCTACTGAATAGTCTGCTACTTTTGATAAAGGGGAACCCGGGTTATTGGTGATGCAGCCGGTAAGGATACCTTTCTCTTTACATTTTTCCAGTGCACCAAGTACATAAGGAGTGGTACCGCTGGCGGCAATACCAATCACAAAATCTTTATCAGAAATATGATACTTCTCCAGGTCCTTCCAGCCTTCTTCTTTACTATCCTCGGCAAATTCCACTGCAGCGGTAATTGCTTTTTCACCTCCGGCAATTATACCAACAACAAGACCATAAGGTACTCCGTAGGTAGGAGGACATTCACTGGCATCCACAATCCCTAACCGTCCGCTGGTACCGGCACCCAGGTAAAAAAGTCTTCCTCCGCTTATCATTTTGTCGGTGGCAGCTTCTACCAGGTTTTCAATTTTTGGAATTACTTTCTCAACTGCGAAGGCTACTGTTTTATCTTCTGCATTAATACTGATGAGTAATTCTTCTACAGACATTTTATCCAGATGCCGGTATCTGCTGTTTTGTTCTGTTATTCTTTCAAATGACATATTTCCTTTCTTAACTATGAAATTCAACTAAACCTTCCATGGGATTTTTCATTATTTTTCCTAATTCAAATTCATAACTATTGCAAAGTTGCTGAATGACATCTTTAAATCCAAATGCCACTCCGCCTGTAAAGTTCACCGGATATTTCCATATTTCCCTGTATTTGCAAAGATGGTAAAAGAAAAAATCATTCAGGCCGTCTTCAATAATATTTTCAATCATATAATGGCCCCGGTTATCTGCAAGAAACTTTGCAAAAGAAGCCAGGTAGCGGTTGGGCAATGGTTTTTTATATACGTTTTCAAGAATTTCTGAAGCATTGGTTAAATAAGCGAAATCAAAC
>DATDPZ010000363.1:0-5209 GCA_035292525.1 Chitinophagaceae bacterium | reverse complement strand
AATTCAATTAAGTAAAAAAGAAGTGATGCTGCTGAAACTGCTGATTGAAAATAAAAATGAAGTGGTGCCAAGGGAAAAAATACTTCAGTCAGTTTGGGGCTATAATGTTTATCCTACCACCCGAACCATAGATAATTTCATACTCAACTTCCGGAAATACTTTGAGGAAGACAGCCGAAATCCAAAATACTTTCATTCAGTAAGAGGAGTCGGGTATAAGTATAGTGAGTAAAAAACAAATTACAAATATCAAATTCCAATAATCTCTTTAAGATTCTGAAATTTAGATTTATTTGTCCGAAAGGACTCTTTCGGAGGAAATTGTTTTTTGAAATTTTTATCAGAGGTCTCCCAACTGTGGCCGTATAACTATTTCTTCCACACAGGCGCCGGGAGAAAGAAGGCTGGAAGCAAAGATCATTTTTGCAATATCTTCCTTTTCCAGAATCCGGTTTGAAGAGTTGTCAAAATCGCCCCAGCTATCTGTTAACACAGCGCCGGGAAAAACTGTCGTCACTTTAATATTAAAAGTTTTTAACTCTTCCCTGAGGTTTTTGCTAAACCCGAGCATGGCATATTTGCTGATACTATAGGAGCCTCCATTTGCATACGCTTTGAGAGCAGCAATGGAGCAGAGGTTAAAAATATGTCCCGATTTTCTTTCCATCATCTTTGGCAATAAGGTTCTGCTGAGATGATAGGCACAGTTAATATTGATCGCCATCTGTTTTTCAAAAGCTCCGTCCGCTTCATTGTAAACACTGCCGGGTTCAAAGGTTCCTGCATTATTGATCAAAATATCCGGAATGCAATGCTGCAGGCACCATTCTCCAAATTCTATAGCCTGTTCTTTTATCCCCAGGTCAAACGCCCTGGCTTTGATAGTTACGCCAGGATATTTTGTACACAACTCTTCCAGGGTTTTATATAAATGAAGTTCGTTTCTGGAGGATAAAAAAAGATGGTTACCATTTGCAGCAAAAATTTCAGCAATTGCTTTTCCGATACCCCTGGATGCACCGGTGATAACTACATTCATTTCTCCATCCTTTAGCGCTGTGTTTGAAAGATTCGTTTCTTTTACTGACATCCTTTAAATTTGAATAACAAGTATCGCAAATTACTTAACTAAATTTTAATCATGTTGCATAAGATTTCCCCTTGGGGTGACAGGGGTAAATACCGGCATCTTTTTTTTGACCTGGATCATACTCTCTGGGATTTTGAAGCAAATGCCCGGGTAACGATGCTGGAACTTTATGAAACGCTTCTGCTGAAAGAAAGAGGGATATTTGATTTTAACCTGTTTTATAAAAATTACCTGGTACATAATGAAAAACTATGGGAACTCTATCGCCATGGCCAGATAAAACAGGATGAACTGAGAGTGAAAAGAATGAGGATGGCATTACTGGATTTTAAAATAGCGGATGAAGCTCTTGCCAGGGAAATGAATATCCGTTTTCTGGATCTTTTACCCACCAGAACAATTCTATTTCCCTATACAAATGAAATCATGCAGTACCTGGCTGATAAAAAATATGAACTGCACCTGATCACCAATGGATTTGAAGAAGTACAGCACAGTAAACTAAAACATTCAGGTCTTGATAAATTTTTTAAAGAAGTCATCACCTCTGAAGGAAGCAACAGCTTAAAACCAAATAAAGAAATATTCACATTTGCATTTGAAAAAGCTGGTGCCCGGCCGGAAGAAAGTATTATGCTGGGCGATAATATTGAAGTGGATATTATTGGCGCTATCAATGCCGGCATCGACCAGGTATTTATCAATCATAATAACATCCCCATCAGCATTAAGCCAACCTACTCTGTAAATTCCTTAAAGGAACTGGAAGAAATTTTCTAAATCCCATCTCCATTTATGAAGATGGGTATTGAACAAGGTCACCAGGTTGCAATCACCGTAACGCCACCTTTTGGTTTATCGCCAATATGCACCAGTAAGCGGGCATCCAGAGGCAACAGCACATCTACTCTTGAACCAAATTTTATAAATCCCATTTCGGCAGATTGATCTGCCTGCTGCCCGGGTTGCAGGTAATTGACTATTCGTTTTGCCAAAGCGCCGGCTATTTGTTTTATCAGTACTTCTTTATTCTCTTTTTTATACACTACAGTATGCCTTTCATTTTCAGTAGAAGATTTCGGATGCCAGGCTACAAGATATTTGCCTTTGTGATATTTACTGTACACTACTTCACCTTTTACCGGGTTCCTGTTTACATGTACATTCAGGGGGCTCATAAAAATAGAAACCAGAATCCGGCGATCAGTAAAATATTCATCTGCCTGCACTTCTTCTATTGCCACCACTTTGCCATCTGCAGGCGCCACTACTGCATTCTCCTGTATTGTTAACTTCCTGTCAGGAATCCTGAAAAAAGAAATCATAAAGATCAGCAAGAACAGGGTGGCTAAAAATATAATCCAGCTCAAGGCCGGATAAGAGGAACTTATAAAATTAAATGAAAAAATATTGATAGCTCCAAAAATGAGCATGGATAAAGCAATGGAACTATATCCTTCTTTGTGAATTGTCATTCATTTGATTTCAGTTGCGAAAATATGTAATTGTGCTGTAAAATCAGAAGCGATAATAAATTCTGAAACCGAAATTAAGCTGCGACCGGGTGAGTTTCCCGTTATAATAGTAAGATGATATAGGTCTTATGTGGAAGATTCCGACATTACTGATTTTTTTAAGATTTACCAATGATGTGTATTCCGTATTAATAACCCGGACACCATAACCCATCCCCAGATCAATATAAAAATCATTGAACACTTTTGCTGTTACACCAAATTGCAAGGTGCCGGTTTTTACCGGGCTATTTATACTTGCACTGTTATAAGTGTAAATACTATCGTCCTGGAAAGTTTCATAGTACCGGTCAGGTTTACCAACATCAAATTTTCTTTTGGCAGTTGTAAACTGTATTCCAAAATAAACCTTATTTACTTTTTCCTTTTTTGTTATATAATATCTGATCTCTGTTTTATACTTAAAATACTCTTTATTTAACGCTGTTGAATAGAGATTTTTGTTTTTACCGGTTTGAAGCGAAATCTCATTGAGCAAAGAAATTTTAGGGTTAAAAAAAAATTCAGCTCCCGGCTGTAAACCGAGTGGATCACCAGGTAAAGGCACTATACCCGGTGAAAAACTAATAGCCCAATGTTTCTTTGCCGTTTCCTTTTCTTGCTGTGAATTACCAATTGAGTAAAAGCAAACCACTAAAACTGATAAAAAAAATAATCTTGTCATACTGCAAAGATTATTATTTAAAGTAAAAGGCTCCTTACCACAAAATAATTTTCAGGTATACCCATACAAAAGAAGTTGCAAATAATAATGAATCAAACCTATCCAGGAAACCGCCATGCCCCGGCAGCAGGCCGCCACTATCTTTTACTCCGGCCATACGTTTTAATTTGGATTCAAAAAGATCGCCAAACGTGCCGGCAATGGCAGCTATTAAACTGATAGCTACCCAGTCTTTCATGCTAAATACATCCCATAGGAAATAAAAAACAAAAACGATCATTACCACCGCCAGTATAATTCCTCCTATCGTTCCTTCCCATGTTTTTTTAGGAGAAATTTTTGAAAGCTGTTTTTTGCCAAAAAATGAACCAACCATATAAGCCATGGTATCATTTACCCAAATTGAAAATACCAGGCCCAGCGGAATGGCTTTGTTCCAAAATTCATTTTCAAAATCACCCCAGGCTCTTAATGCCAGCATGAATCCCCAGCAAAGCGAGATATACAATAAGCCCGAAGCAGCTGCTGCTAAAACCTTCAGGTGAATTTGCCTGGTTTGAAAAATTCCCATTGCTAAAAAAACAATTCCTGAAACAGATAAAGGAAATGGGAAATTTTCATTTAAATGATAATTATTAATTGCTAACGCCGGCCCGGAGAACCAGACCATGATGGCAAAACCCGTCAGCATAAAACCCAAACGTATGTAGCGATGAATGGAAGTATGGTGAATTTTTTCCAGCAGGTTAAAATATTCCCACCAGCAACCAAAATGAATAATAGAAAACAAAATGAAGAAACTCCAATGATTCCATAACAGACCGGTAAGCATCACGGCTGCAAAAACGATAGCTGTCAGTGTTCTGGTTTGAAATGTTTTCAGGTTAAAAGCCATGAAGCGGGTTAATTATAAAATTGCTTTTAAGTAAAATTAAAATGGATTTTGGTCATCAATCTTATCGGCAGCATAAACCGTATGGTAATTTGCAACTGATTTTTTTTTCATCTGGTAAACAAGCAACACTACCAATGCAGCGCTGATCAGCGTCATCAATACCGGGTTACCCAATTGCAGAGTGGTTGCCTTTTGGTCAATCATTGACGGATTAAAATAAATAAGTATTACTGCAAATGCATCATAAGCAAAATGTGCAATAATAGCTGGCCACAGGCTTCCGCTGTACCAGTAGATCAACCCCAGTAAAACACCCAGGATGAACCGTGGAATAAACCCATAGAACTGCAAATGAATAGCAGAAAAAATTACAGCCGTAATAATAATTCCTGCCCAGGGATTTTTAAATATCCTGATAAATATCCGTTGTAAGATGCCACGGAAAAAAAGTTCTTCACCTACACCGGCAAATACAGCAATAAATAAAATATTCATCAGCAGATCCCGGATTGAATTTTTTTTCAGCATAAAAGCAATCTGCTGTCCTGCCTGCTCCTCACTGGCTTTCATCCATCTTCCAAGAGAAGTGGTTTCCGGGATCAACTGGTGGTTGAAAACTCCCAGCCAATCTACCAACGGAATAGCAACTATCAAAACGAGAGCACCCAAAATATAAAATGCAGGGTTTGCAGATCTCAATCCAAGATAGCCGGCTGGTTTTGGATCAGCGAAATAAGCAAACAGAAAGCAAGGCACTATAAATAAAAATAAAAACTGGATGAGCAACATGCCCCTGATAAATGTCAGTAAAGCAGGATTATTATAATCCCAATTGGAAGGATCGCCCATCTCCAGCACATTCAACCCGGTGATATTTGCCAGCAGCAGCATGCCAATCATGCTTAAAATAATAAAAGAGCCGAAGGCCAGTCCTAAAAACATGAATAACTGTGCCCAGGCTGGTTTGGTTTTTAAGTACATCATAATTGGTTTCTCCCGCTTTTGTATTGTAAATTTGCCGGTTC
>DATDPZ010000362.1:0-17937 GCA_035292525.1 Chitinophagaceae bacterium | reverse complement strand
ACTTGCTAAACCTCCATTAAGTGCTCCTTTATATTTTACAATAAACCGGGAAAGTGCAATTGCTTTTATTAATGCTTTATTGAGTTTTAAAAGATTTTTGTTTACTGAAATCTTTTCAATCGTATCAAATAATTCCCGGTTACTGCAAAACCATTCATAACCAAACAGAGTTGACTCTTGTTTTTTACTCCAGTCAAATTTTGTAGAGCGGGGTATTTTTTCTTCAATATCTGAAGGCAGGCATTTCAAATAAAAGGCAATGATAACAGCGGGGTGGTAGGTGATCTTCATTTAAAACAACAATTTATTTTAAAAATTAACGACAAGGCTGAAATTATTCCTGATAATGAAATTCAGTACTGCTCCCGTATACCAAAGGAATACTGCTCTCTTTTCCTTTTTTTAGTCAACTTTAATATTTGGATGATAACTGGTATTTGCATTACATTTGCACCGGTTAAGAATGACAGAAGGGAACGGGCTCGTTCCCTTCTTCTTTTAAAAACCCATTCCATAGCTAAAGGCATATCACTGAATAAAAGGAGTTTAGAGAAAAACCACATAGAAGATGAATCAGGAAAGCCAGGTCAGAATGATAGAAAACAGATTAACAGGCTTACTGGCAGAAGAGCCCGGTTATTTTGTGGTGGAAGTAAGCATCCGGCCAACAAATAATATTAAAGTATTTGTAGATGCCGACCAGGGTGCTTCCATTGACCGGTTAACTAAATTGAACAGGGTGCTTTATAAATGGCTGGAAGAAAGTATGTTTCCGAACGGTGATTTTTCGTTGGAGGTTTCCTCAGCGGGTTTGGATGAACCCATCAAACTACATCGCCAGTATTTAAAAAACATTGGCCGTTTTGTCGAAGTGTCAGAAATAGAAGGAAATAAAAAAGAAGGTAAACTGCTGAGTGTAACTGAAAATGAAATTTTAGTAGAAGAAATAAAAGGTAAAGGAAAAAAAACGGAATCAGTGCAACACAGGATTCCGTTTGATCAGATAAAATCAACAAAAATTCAAATAAAATTTTGAAGTCGTTTAACGTACTTCATAAATCTTAAACCGTATGTCAAGTATAAATCTCATTGATGCATTCCAGGAATTCAAGGAAGCGGAAAACATTGACCGTCCTACCATGATGAAAGTGGTGGAAGACGTTTTTAAAACCTTGCTGCGCAAAAAATATGGCAGTGATGAAAATTTTGATGTCATCGTAAATGCCGAACAGGGTGACCTTGAAATCATGCGTCGTCGTATGATTGTAGAGGACGGCCAGGTAAATGATCCGCTTGCCGAAGTAGCCTACAGCGAAGCCGTGAAAATCGAACCCGATTTTGAAGTAGGTGAAGAACTTTACGAAGGCGTGGATATGTATGACTTTGGTCGTCGTGCCATCCTGGCGGCAAAACAAACACTGGCCAGCCGAATCAGCGACCTGAAAAAAAATGCTTTAGCTAAAAAATATGCTGACCGGGTAGGTGAAATAGTAAATGCTGAAGTTTACCAGGTTTGGAAAAAAGAAATCTTATTACTGGATGAAGAAGGCAATGAACTGATCCTTCCCAAAAGTGAACAGATACCACAGGATTATTTCAAAAAAGGAGAATCTATCCGTGCCGTAGTAAAAAAAGTGGATATGAGAAATAATTCTCCGGTGATCATTCTTTCGAGAACTTCACCTGAATTTCTTGCCAAACTACTTGAAGTGGAAGTACCGGAAATTTTTGACGGACTTATTGTTATCAAAAAAATTGTTCGTGACCCCGGTGAGAGAGCTAAAGTGGCTGTTGAATCCTATGACGACCGGATTGATCCGGTAGGCGCCTGTGTGGGGATGAAAGGCAGCCGTATTCATGGCATTGTTCGTGAATTAAAAAATGAAAATATTGATGTAATTAACTGGACGAACAATACACAGTTATTAATTCAGCGGTCATTGACACCCTCCAAGATTACCAGCATGGAACTGGACCTGGAGAATAAGCATGCTAATGTGTATCTGAAGCCAGACCAGGTTTCCCTGGCCATTGGCCGCAGAGGCGTCAATATTAAACTTGCCAGTGAACTCACCGGATTTGAACTGGATGTTTACCGCGATAACGAAGGCGAAGTGGAAGAATTTGACATTGACCTGGATGAATTCAGCGATGAAATAGAAACCTGGGTGATTGATGAACTGAAACGGATTGGTTGTGATACAGGCAGAAGTGTACTGAACCTTACTGCAGAAGAACTTGAAAGACGCACAGACCTGGAAAAAGAAACAATAGAAGAAGTAAGGAAAGTATTAGAAGAAGAGTTTAAAAAAGAATAAAAGAGTGCCTGGTGAATCGTCAATTATGACAATTACTATTCATCATTGACTACTCACTTTTGACAAATTAAAAAACCTGAATGGCAGAAATTACGACACCACGATTAATGGCCGCCGCCAAAGAATTCAACATCGGTAAAGATACCCTGGTTGATTTTTTGCTGGATAAAGGATTTAGTAAAGACGAACTGAAACCCACGTCAAAGCTTTCAGAAGACATGTATCGTGCCCTGCAACAGGAGTTTCAAAGCGATAAAGTTGCAAAACTGAAAAGCGACCAGATTGATCTTCCCAAAGGCGGAGTGGCAGACCTGAAAAAGAAAAAAGACGAGGAAGAAATTTTATTTAAAAAAGAAGAAAAAAAGATTGTCAGGAAAGAAGAAGTAAAAGAAGAACCTAAGATAGAAGCACCGGTAATTATTGAACCACCTGCAGAACCGGAAGTAATAAAAGCAGATTCACCGGAGCTGGAAGGTCCCAAACTTGTAAAAAAGATTGATTTGTCTAAAATTGATTCTTCTACAAGACCAAAGAAAGAAACAAAGACTACCAGGAGCACTATTGCAAAAAAGTCAGAAGAAAAAGAAGAGAAGAAACCTGCAACCAAAAAGAAAACAAAGAAAGAAGAAGAAAGGCAGGAAGAAGTGATAACTCCGGAATTTAAAACAGAACAACCCCAGACTGAGGAACCGCCACAAATAGAAAATATTAAAGCCGGTAAACTGGAAGGCCCTAAGATATTAGGCAAAATTGATTTACCACTGGATAGTGAGACAAGGCCAAGACATGACGAAAAGCGTAAACGTAAACGCATACCCATTGAGAAAAAAGAAGTAAAAAGAGAAGAGGCCATAAAAGATAAGGATAAAAGAGAAGGACGTTTCAGCCGGGATGATCGTCGCGGAGTAGCCGGACGAAGCAGCGGTACCGGCAGAAGAGATAAAACAAGAGAAGTTAAAGAAATTGACGAAAAAGAAATTCAGGAAAAAATCAGGGAAACACAAGCCAAACTGGCTGGTGCCGGCGGACGTGGTAAAAGCCTGAAAGCAAAATACAGAAAAGCAAAAAGAGAAGAACACTCCGGGACAGGCGATGAAACAGAAGAAAGCAACAAACTGCAGTTAACCGAATTTATCAGTGTAAGTGAACTTGCTAACCTGATGGACGTAAATTTTGCAGATGTGATCAGCAAGTGCATGGGCCTGGGCATCATGGTCTCCATCAACCAGCGTCTGGATGCTGAAGTAATTGAACTGGTAGCAAGTGAATTTGGGTTTGATGTCGAATTCATAGATATGGAGAAGCAAATGGAGATGGAGGAAGAAGAGGAAGAAGACCATGATGAAAAGCTGGAAGGCCGTTCTCCTATTGTTACCATTATGGGTCACGTTGATCATGGTAAAACTTCCTTACTGGATTATATCAGAAGAGCCAACGTGGTAGCGGGTGAAGCCGGTGGTATCACACAGCACATTGGCGCATACCAGGTGGAATTGACCAATGGAAAAGAAATTACCTTCCTGGATACTCCCGGTCACGAAGCATTTACAGCCATGCGGGCCCGTGGCGCCAAGGTTACAGATATTGCGGTTATTGTCATTGCTGCTGATGATGCTGTGATGCCACAAACAAAAGAAGCCATCAGCCATGCGCAGGCTGCCGGTGTACCCATGATCTTCGCCATAAATAAGATTGATAAAGAAGGAGCCAACTCCAAAAAAATATATGAGCAACTTTCACAAATGAATTTACTGGTGGAAGAGTGGGGTGGTAAATACCAAAGCCAGGAATTATCAGCAAAGCAGGGATTGAATGTTGACCTGTTGCTGGAAAAAATTCTTTTAGAAGCAGAACTGCTGGAACTGAAAGCAAATCCAAGTCGAGAAGCAAGCGGAACTATTATTGAAGCATCACTGGATAAAGGCCGCGGATATGTAGCCACCATTTTAGTTCAAAACGGAACAATGAAAGTAGGTGACCTGGTTGTGAGCGGACAGTATTATGGCAGAGTAAAAGCCATGTTTAATGAAAGAAATAAGAAAGTAGAAACGGCTCCTCCTACCACACCGGTTCTTATTTTAGGATTAAACGGAGCTCCACAGGCAGGTGAAAAATTTAAAGTATATGAAGACGAAGCAGAAGCAAAGTCAATTGCTAACCGTCGTGCACAAATTCTGCGTGAACAGGGAATAAGAACCAAGAAGCATATCACCCTCGAGGAGATTGGCCGCCGGCTTGCCCTGGGCAATTTTAAAGAATTAAATGTGATTATCAAAGGAGATGTGGATGGTTCTGTAGAAGCATTAAGCGATAGTTTACAAAAATTAAGTACGGAGGAAATAGTGGTCAGTGTGATCCATAAAGCGGTTGGCCAGATCACGGAAAGTGATGTCACTTTAGCAAACGCTTCTGATGCAATTATACTTGGATTTAATGTTCGTCCTTCATTCCAGGCAGCCAGGCTTGCCGAAAACGAGGCCATTGAAATCAAACTTTACTCTGTCATTTATAAAGCGATTGACGAAATTAAAATGGCGATGGAAGGAATGCTGGAACCAACTATCCAGGAAAAAATTGTTGCCAATGTGGAAATACGGGAAGTGTTCAAGTTTGATAAAGCTACGGTAGCAGGATGTTATGTACTGGATGGAAAAATTAAGAGAGACTCCAAAGTTCGTCTCATCCGGGATGGTATTGTCATCTATCCTGTTGGGGAAGGCACCAGCGCAGAATTGGGATCCCTGAAAAGATTTAAAGATGATGCTAAAGACGTACAGGCGGGTATGGAATGCGGGTTAACAGTAAAAAACTACAGCGATATAAAAGTGGGTGATGTGGTGGAAGCATTTGAAGAAGAAGAAGTAAAGAGAACGTTGTAAGAAAAAGGTTGAGGTTAAGGTTGAGGCTGAGATAGGACTGAATGTTCTATTGTCTTAACCTTAATCTCAGCCTCAACCTTAATCTCAACTGAAACTTTTGTTAAATAAAAAAAAGACCCTCAGCACCGGTAATCAAAAATTAATTTTGAGGTTCATTTATTAAGAAGAGCATGAAAAAAATTATTACCCTTAGTTTGATTTTGAGTTTTATCACTCCGGCATTTTCTCAATCTGCCAAAGTGGTAGCTGATAAAATATTAGGAATCGTTGGTGATCGTATCATATTATATTCAGATATAAAAAACACCATTGCAGATGCGGAAAGAAACGGAGATTCCATACCTGAAAATGCACATTGTTATCTGCTGGAGCAGGCCTTTGTTTCAAAAGTGCTGATGCTGCAGGCAGAAAAAGATTCTTTACCGGTTACAGATGACGATGTGGAAGCAGATCTTGAAAACAGGATTCGTCGTTATATAAATGTATATGGCTCCCAGGAAGCTTTGGAAGAAATTGCCGGAAAATCAATTTACCAGATCAAGGAAGATGCAAGAACGGTGGTAAAAGAACAAAAACTGTCCGAGGCCATGCAAAGAAAAATTGTAGAAAATGTCCGGATTACTCCCAATGAAATAAAAACTTTTTTCGATCGCATCCCGAAAGACAGCCTTCCGTTCTTTGAATCCGAACTGGAAATAGGTCAAATCGTTTTTTATCCTAAAGCCAACCGTGACCTGGAAAAATATGTGATGGACGAACTGAATAACTACAAAAAACAAATAGAAATGAAGCTGGCAACTTTTGAGCAGCTTGCCATTCGTTATTCGGAAGACCCGGGCAGCAAAGACCGCGGTGGACAGTACCAGGTAAACCGGAAAGATAAAACATGGGATCCTAATTTTCTTTCTGCTTGTTTTCGGATTAAAAATGAAGGAGAGATGATCGGCCCCATCAAAACAAAATTCGGGTATCATCTTATACAACTGGTACAACGAAAAGGTGATGAAGCATTGATTCGTCATATTTTGAGAATACCACCGGTCACCGACGATGAAATAAAACAGGCAATTGAAAAAGCAGATTCAATCAAAGCAAAAGTAACTTCCGGCAGTATGAGTTTTGCAGCGGCAGCTACACGGTATAGTGAAGATGAACAGGCAAAATTCTCAGGACCTTATTTCCTTGGCCGCGACGGGTCTCCTTACGTAACAATTGATCTGCTGGATAAAGACCTTGTAGCTATGCTTGATAAGTTAAAACCGGGAGAATATTCTCACCCGGTAGTTTTTGAAGAAAACGGAAAAAAAGGAGTACGGGTAGTACATTTCAAATCCAGGTCCGAACCCCACCGCCTGAACATACAGGATGATTACAGTAAAATTTCTCAAATGGCGCTGGAAGAAAAAAAACAGCAGGCTCTTGACAAGTGGATGAAAGAAAAAATTCCTTCTTATTATATTATGGTGGATGACGAAATGGGTTCTTGTGAGCTGCTTACCAAATGGAAAAAAGCATCAGCGTATAAAGCGTTCTGAGTTTTGGAAGATTTTTTTTGAACTTTAATAAATAGTTCTTTATTATCAGTTCCCCATCAGTTGGTATATTTTAGTTACATCACCTACCTTTGCGCCTCCTCACCCGGTATAAACAATGAGTGATCCGATAAAACACGAATGCGGTCTGGCATTTATCAGGTTAAGAAAATCTTTTTCCTATTACCAGAAAAAATATGGCACGGTAATGTGGGGCCTCAATAAGCTGTACCTGCTAATGGAAAAACAACACAACCGGGGCCAGGATGGGGCAGGATTAGCCACTGTTAAACTAAATGTAGAACCCGGGTATCCTTTTATGAACCGGATCCGGAGCAATGCACCCGGAGCTATAGCAGATATTTTTCTGCAGGTTGAAAAAGAGGTGGAAGAACTTGAGAAATACCATCCGGATATAAAAAAACATGCAGGCCTCATGAAAGGGCATGTAAGTTTTCTTGGAGAATTATTACTTGGTCACCTGAGGTATGGAACGCAGGGGAAAAATAAAGTTGAATATTGCCATCCGTTTGTAAACAGGGATACTATTCCCTCAAGAAATCTTGCACTGGCCGGAAATTTTAACCTGGTCAATACCGACGAATTATTTGCATTAACCGGGAAAGAAAATCCTGAAGTGTCAAGGTTTAGCGATCTGGCAGCCATGACTGAACTGATGTATACCTTTCTGTGCAAAGAAGATGAAGTGTCGCCGGAAAAAATGGACATCAAAAAAGTGTTGAAAAAAATTCTTCCCATGTTAGATGGAGGTTTTCATGTGGGCGGGCTTACAGGTGGCGGAATCGGGTTTGTATTTCGCGATGCTCATGGTATCCGTCCTGCTTATTATTATATTGATGAGGAAGTGGTGGTGGCCGCATCAGAAAGAGCAGCCATCAGAACAGCATTTAATGTAAAAGAAAATGAAGTAAAGGAATTGATGCCCGGGAATGCAATGATTGTAAATGAAAACGGCGAGATTGAAATAGCCCGGATCCTTGAACCAAAAGAACGAAAAGCCTGCAGCTTTGAACGGATTTATTTTTCAAGAGGAAGCGATGAAAAAATTTATAAAGAAAGAAAGGCGCTGGGTTATAATTTAAGTGAGCCGGTGCTGAATGCAATTGATCATGATTTAAAAAACACTATTTTTTCTTTTATTCCCAATACAGCCGAAACAGCTTTTTATGGAATGGTAAAAGGAATGGAAAATTACCTGAACAAAGTAAAGCTGGAAAGAATTTTAAGCTGGGGAAAAGAAGTGGATGAGGAAAAACTGCGGGAGATGATTAACCGCCGTATCCGGATAGAGAAGATTGCAATTAAAGATGTGAAAATGCGGACCTTTATCTCCGAAGATTTCGGACGCAATGAAATGGTGCAGCATGTTTATGATATTACTTACGGCACAGTAAGAAAAGGAGTGGATACCTTAGTGGTGATTGACGATTCAATCGTAAGAGGAACGACGTTGAAAGAAAGTATTATCCGCATGTTGTCCAGGCTGGAACCTAAAAAGATCATTGTCGTTTCCTCTTCACCACAAATCCGCTATCCTGATTGTTATGGAATTGATATGAGTAAAATGGGAGAGTTTGTAGCCTTTCAGGCAGTGGTTGCTTTATTAAAAGAAAAAGGAAAGGAAGACTGTCTTAAAGAATTATATAACCATTGTAAAGAATTAGAACGTATCAATCAGTTGCAAACTGAAAATGTGGCAAAGCGTATTTATAAAATGTTTTCTATTGACGAGATTACTGATAAAATTGCCCGGCTCATCACCCCTGCAGACCTCACAATTCCTGTAAAGGTTATTTACCAAACAATAGAAAATCTTCATATAGCCTGCCCAAACAATCTTGGCGATTGGTATTTCACCGGCAACTATCCAACTGCAGGGGGAAATAAAGTAGTGAATAAAGCCTTTATGAATTATATGGAAGGAAAAAACGTAAGAAGCTACTGAGGAAAATTTCGCTGAAAGTACTTGAAGACTCCTTTAGACAAAAAATAAATTTTAAATTTCAAACTCTGCCTGGGGATTCCTGTTAATTTTACCTGTTGATATTTATTTGGTATTTGGAATTCGTTATTTGTAATTTTAGTAAAACAATATCAGCCTTGAAAACTTTAATTCTTATTCGTCACGCCAAAAGTAGTTGGGATGATGCCGGACTCAATGATTTTGAAAGACCGTTAAATGATCGCGGCAGGAAAGATGCGCCCCTGATGGCGGAGCGTTTGTACGAAAGAGGAATAAAGGTAGATGCCTTTATCAGCAGCCCGGCAAAAAGAGCAAAAAAAACAGCTGAACAATTTGCAAAGAGATATAAGAAGGAAGGCGGGGACCTGGTACTGAAGACAGAACTTTACATGGCAAGTGAAGAAACATTTTTAAACCTCCTGGAAAAGCTCGATGACCAGATGGATTGTGTAGCCCTGTTTTCTCATAACCCCGGTATTACTGATTTTGCCAATAGTCTTGCAGATGCCCGTATCGACAATATTCCGACCTGTGGTGTTTTTGCTGTTTCAATAGAAGCGAATAAATGGAGTAAATTCCGGGATGCAAAAAGGAAATTTTTATTCTTCGATTACCCTAAGGCCGGTGTTGAATGATTTTTTTCCGAAATTCACAAGGTACACACCGGTAAAGATCAGTAAGCCGGCAAGCAATTTTTCTATTGTTAATACTTCTTTCATAAATATAACAGCAATGACCGCAGCAAAAATTGGTTGTGTATAAATAAATGAACCCGCTACACCGGCGCCCAGGTGCTGAATACCATAAACATTAAAATAATAAGCCAGGAACGTGCCGGCAAAAACTATGGCGACCAGCGAAATTGAATGTATCCATCTGAAATTTTCCCATTGCACAGAAAAAAAATCGCTCCAACCAAAAGGGAGGATCATAAAAAACCCAAAAGTAAAGATCCATCTTACCACGTGCAGGGGAGGATATTTCTGCATTAAAGGTTTTACCAGGATAAAATAGCATGCATAAGAAATGGCATTTACCACAATCAGCATATCGCCTAAAAGATAATTAACTGCATTTATTGAATTTTCTTTTGAAAGAATTAATAAAACCGAACCGCCAATTCCCAGGGTCAATCCCATTACTTTTACCAGTGTCATTTTTTCTTTAAGTACCCAGTAGGCAAATAGTGTGATGAGCAAAGGCGTAAGAAGAATCAGCAAAGAAGCATGTATGGGACTGGTGTAAGTGATGCCCTTAATGAAAAACATCTGATTGATGGCTACACCCGTAAGACCACAAAGAAGAAACCGCGGCATATCTTTTTTTTGTATTCCTGCTCCAGGTTTTTTTGTAAATGTGGCGACAAGAATCCAAAGAGACCAAAACAGCAGGGCACTGATGCCAACCCGTATAATGTTAACAGCAAATGGTTTTATATAAGAGGGAGAAATATATTTCACCAGGCTGAAGTTGGCAGCAAAAAATAAATTGGTTCCAAGAACGGCTAGCTGTGCTTTAACTGTAGAGGTCAATCCGTTGGGTTAAATATTAAAAATGTATTGAAAGGTTTTTGCTTTTTCAATTGACTGCTGCAAAGAAAATTCTTTTTGGCTTATACAGCAGGCAAATTGTTTTTTCATCAGGTAGCCGGCCAGGTATTCCTGTTCAGTTTGTCCGGTTGTTGGAATCAGGATACTTTTCTTTTTCATCAAAGCGAGGTCCATGACCGTACTGTAGCCACTGCGGCTGATAACAAATTCCGCCTTTGCCATTTCTTCATTCATTAGTTGTGCCGGCAGGTGGTTATAAAAAGTAACGGTTTCTGATGAAGGTAAAATGGTTTTTGCAGCAGGCAACCCCCTGACGACGGTGGCCGTACCGGGGTAAAGAACAAGTTGTTCAATTATTTTTTTCTCCAGCAGGCTGCGTTGAGGTTCGGGACCGGATAAAACAACCAGTAAATGATCTTTTTGTTCTGCAACCGGTTTTTTTTCAAAACGTGAAATGACACCGATATATTTAACAGAAGTGGAAGGGAGTTTTTGGGGATGCGATAAATTTCCGGCCAAATTATTTTTTCCTTCTTCATCCGGTATCCAGCATTCATTAAAACGGTTAATAAATTTATAATTCCAGTTTTGTAAAATTTGTTCACTCCATTTACCCAACGGAGTTTTAATAAGTAACTGATGGGTGATGAAAATGGAATGAACTTCCGGATGATAAAGTCCGTAGCGGTTGTCTGAAATCACAAAATCAAATTGATATTTTTTCACCTGTATTTTCAGCCATTTGTTTTCTTGCCGGATAGTGTACAGAATTTTAGGTAGCTGCCATAAAATTTTTCCGGTCATGAAGGAAACGGAATAACTGATCCGGTAGCCGTTTAAATGCAAAAAAGATAATTGAGGAAATTCGTTTCTTAGTAAAACTACTTGTTCCCCTTCTCCGGCCAGCCAAATCGTACAATTACTTTTAAGCAAAGCATTGATTATTGGAATGCATCGGGTAGCATGACCCAGTCCCCAGTCAAGCGGAGCAACCAGTATTTTTTTTCCAGCCAGGCCATCCATGTTAAATTTTAAAGACATTTTCAGTTCTCAATAATAAATTATCTGTAAAATAGTTTAATTTAGAATTTGAATTTATGCTTAAGAAATATAAAATTTTATTTATTTTGTTTTTTGTTTCAATGGTGGCTGTGAGTTGTCAGAAAAATTACTACAGCGGGAAAGCCAAAAGCAGCGACTGTGGCTGTCCTGCTAAAAAAGGAATGGTTGGTTACTAAAACTTTTAAAAAATGAAACCTTTCGACCGGGACTTACTGGTACTGCTGAAAACTGAATTTATGACGGATCATGCCATTGAGCATGAATTTGAAAAATTGCATTACCTGGTCCGTAATTTTGAATCGCCGGAAGTATTTGTAAGTTGCCATGAGCTGGTGGATCGAAACCGGGTTACCCATAAAGAATCAAAACTTATCAATGTCTTCTATCAGCAGGAATTAAAACCTTTCCGCTTTTTGATTTGTAAAAATTAGTAATAATGGAAAAATATTTTTAATAGGGGAGCCAGGGCTCCCCTATATTTTATAAGGATCATCAGGAATTCCAGTTGCTTTGTTATTCTAAAGGAAGCTCAACCTGTTTTTCATCTCTTGGTTTTAAGTGATGACGCATAATAAGACGGGCACAGGTGTTCCAGCGTAAAATAGAATCATCTTTACCCGGGGGTCTTATCGCTTGTGCTTTTTCATAAAATCTCATGGCGTCTGTCAGCCACTCGTAGGCAATGAAACCTCCATCAGGAATATGTTTATTAAGAACTGCATGACCCTGTCTTTCACAGATCAGGCCATTATAGTAGTGTTGATCATAGCTATCTTTTAATTGGGACAAAATCTGTTTTGCATGATTCACTGTAGCGGCAGAGGAAGAACCAAACTGATCGGTAATAGCCAGTAACATGATCACAATTGCTTTATTGTTGCCGGGATCTGTTTCCAGTATATCAAGACAGATGCTTTCGGCCAGCATCGGTTCTTTAAGCAACCGGTAGCGTTCGGCTTTTTCCAATGCTTCGGGAATACTTTCTTTAGAAATCTGTTTAAGTGAATACATAGCTTATCCTTTAATTGATTAGCAAAAAAAGTTCAGTGTAATTTTTTCTTTCAGGAAATTACAAAATATTCAGCTCATTTGCTGTATTTAATTCAACCCGTGTTTATTTTTTGAAAAGAAAGATTTGAAAAACTTTTTTAATGGATCATAATACCGGTCTGCCACTCTTTCTTTCAATGGAATGATGGCATTATCCGTGATGGTAATATCCTGCGGGCAAACATTGGTACAGCATTTTGTAATATTGCAAAACCCGATTCCATTTGCTGTTTTCAATTCCTCCAGCCGGTCTTCTGTATCCAGCGGATGCATTTCCAGAGAAGCTACCTGTACAAAATAACGGGGCCCGATAAATTTGTCCTGAAGCTGGTGTTCCCGTATCACATGACAAACATCCTGGCACAGGAAACATTCAATACACTTACGAAATTCCTGCACCCGGTCAATATCTTCCTGCATCATCCGCCAGCTGCCATCTGCAGCATCTGGTTTTCGCGGCTTGAATTTTTTTATTTTTTTCTTGACTTCAAAATTCCAGGATACATCCGTTACCAGGTCTCTTATCCAGGGAAAAGCTTTCATAGGCTGAATCAATACGGGCTTATTTAATGGCAGTTCACTTAGCCGGCACATACACATCAGCTTAGGTATTCCATTTACTTCTGCTGAGCAGGAACCACAATGTCCCGCTTTACAATTCCAGCGAACAGCCAGGTCATTTGCTTTTTCTGCCTGTATTTTCAGAACAGCATCCAAGACTACCATGCCTTCAGAAACTTCAATGGCATAATCTTCATATTTCCCATTGGATGCATCGCCCCGAAATATTTTAAATGTTACTATGGACATAATGGAAATGTTTTTCAGTTAAAGACCTGTGGTAGCGGGTTGGGTAAATGGGTTTATGTTTTTGAACATTCCGTTTCTAAACTCGCCGCTATAACCAGCAATAGCAATACTTATTTCATTTCATCAATTAACTTTTTAAGATCATCTCTTATTTCTTTTCGCATTTCCCGCCTCACCTGCATAATCCCTTCTGCATTCTTTTTTACAATCAGATTAAATTTTGCACATTCAGAATCTTTTTCAGGGAAATCTTCCCGGAAATGAGCACCGCGGCTTTCTTTTCTTTCCAATGCACAGAGTGTAACAGCCTCCGATACGGTTAATAAATTATGAAGATCAAGGGCGGTATGCCAGCCGGGATTAAATTCCCTGTTACCGGTTACATGAACATTAGCAGCCCGATGTTTCATTAGTTTTAAATGTTCTACTGCCCGTTGCATCTCTTCTTCAGTACGGACAATGCCAACCAGTTGCTGCATCATTTGCTGAAGGGAATACTGAACATCAAAGGGATTTTCTCCTTTCTCCGGTTCAAAAAATTGCAATGCTTGTTGTGAAACTTCTTTTATTTGCTGTTCATTTATTTTACCAGCCGTATTCTCTTTTGCAAATTTTGCCGCATATTCTCCGGCTCTTTTTCCAAATACTAAGAGGTCAGAAAGCGAATTGCCGCCCAGCCGGTTAGCGCCATGCAACCCGGCAGCACATTCTCCCGCAGCAAAAAGTCCCGGCACTGTTGAAGCTTGTGTATCGCCATCCACCCTTACTCCACCCATTGCGTAATGTGTGGTGGGACCTACTTCCATCGGTTCTTTGGTAATATCAATATCCGCCAGCTTTTTAAACATATGAAACATACCCGGCAGTTTTTTCCGGATATGATCTTCGGCATTGGAAATCTTTTTCTTTATCCAGGAAATATCAAGAAACACACCACCATGCGGACTGCCTCTGCCTTCTTTTATTTCACGAACAATACAGCGGGCCACATGATCACGGGTGAGCAATTCAGGTGGTCGCTTAGCATTCTTATCACCTTGAATATACCGCCAACCTTCTTCTTCATTATCAGATGTCTGGTTCCTGTATGGTTCAGGAATGCTGTTAAACATAAACCGTTCGCCATTTTTATTCAGGAGAATGCCACCTTCTCCCCGCACACCTTCCGTAACTAAAATGCCTGCAACACTCAGCGGCCAGATCATGCCTGTAGGATGGAATTGTAAAAACTCCATATCCATTAGTTCTGCCCCGGCATCATATGCGAGTATATGTCCATCTCCGGTGTACTCCCAACTATTACTTGAAATTTTATAAGCTCTGCCGATACCGCCGGTAGCCAGAATAACCGCTTTTGACTGAAAGGTTTTAAATCTTCCTCTTTCCCGATCATAACCATAAGCACCAACCACCCGGTCCCCATCTTTTAAAAGAGTAATGACGGTACATTCCATATGTACTTCCACTCCCTGGTGAATGCCATGATCCTGCAAGGTGCGGATCATTTCTAATCCGGTACGGTCACCCACATGTGCAAGGCGGGGATATTTATGTCCACCGAAGTTTCGTTGAAGAATTTTACCATCTTTTGTTCTGTCAAATAAAGCACCCCAGGATTCCAGTTCGCGGACTCTTTCGGGAGCCTCTTTTGCATGTAGTTCTGCCATACGCCAGTTATTTACGTATTGACCTCCGCGCATAGTATCAGTAAAGTGAACTTTCCAATTATCACGATCATCTACATTACTCATAGCAGCAGCAATTCCTCCTTCTGCCATCACGGTGTGTGCTTTTCCCAATAAAGATTTACAGATCAAACCAACAGTAACACCGTTTGCAGAAGCTTCAATGGCTGCACGAAGACCAGCACCGCCGGCGCCGATAACTAAAACGTCGTATGTAAATGTATCGGATGAAGACATATTTTATTTTTTATTAACCAGGGTTTTGGATTTCTATTAAGCTTCCGTTGCAAGTTTACCCAGAGCGAAGCGAAGGGCACTCTTGTACAATATATCGCTATTCAGCAGCCTCATCCCTCTTATCATTTCTCTTTCAGAGAAGGGACGGTGCTACATTGCAAATCCAAAAATTGTAACTACCACAACAACTTTAGTACTCTGCTGGCCATTTAACAACGACTCTTAATCATAAGCGGCAAGGTTTAATAAGCAAGCCTTGTGTACCAGCAAGCCCCCTTTTAACCCCGATGAAAATCGGGGTTAAAAGGGTTTGAGGTTAAATAATCCTCCAATCATTCCAAACTCCCATAGAACATAACCTAATGTAGATATCTGTAAATCCAACCCAGAACAAACTCATCCATGCCCAAAGCATGTGGCGCCGGTTCAGACAGCTGACACATTTATATAAATTATGACGTACGGGTTTTCCGGAAAGCCGATCCATAAATCCACCAACGAAGTGACGAAGTGAATGGCATCCGAATGTATATCCGCCTAGCAAGGTTACATTTACTGCCAATACTAAAGTACCCACTCCAAGTCCAAAAGTTTTTACTCCTGCTGCGTTTGTAAACCACATTGCTTTCCAAACATCAATGGAAAGAAAAACGATAAAGAATAATGCGATATACATGAAGTAGCGATGAACATTCTGTATGATCAGCGGGAAAGAATTCTCACCTAAATATTTTTTTCTTGGTTCTGAAACGGTACAGGACGGAGGATCGGCCCAGAATGCTTTATAGTAAGCACCGCGGTAATAATAACAGGTGAGACGAAATAAACCAGGTGCCCAAAGAACCAGCAATGCCGGAGACCAGGGCATGAAACCCGGCCACCAGCCTGGCTTTGGGCCAAACCAGTTATGTGGTGAATCGCCAAACAATTCCGGGGAATAAAGAGGTGACAGATAGGGACCGTAATGATAATGTTGACCCTGAAATGCTGCCCATGTTGTATAAACAACAAATGAACCGAGTGCAATAAAAGTTAATAAAGGCTTTACCCACCAGGCATCTTTACGACTGGTATATCCAAAACGATATAGTGTTTCCCTTAAGTTTATTTCAGCCATAAAACTGTTTCTTTAAGGATAATTTATCATTATAAAATCATGATCACTAAATGAATTTCCTGCAATTGTATCTGGTCAGGCAACATTTCAATCAATAAAGAACTTCAATGGGCAACAAAAAACTTATTGTTGCCGAAGATAATTCAAAAGTGAATACAATCAATGCAGATAAAAATTTTATGCGAAGTGTTTTTAAAAAAGTTCCGGTGGATTTAATCCAGCTAATAGCTCTTCGAAACAATCAGGATGCAACTGTTCAAATTCTTTTTGACCGACTTTGAGATAATGCCAGTCCTCCTTTGTTAGTTCGCATGCCGTCTTACACCAATTTATTGCAGCGTTGTCTTTTAGCCTTACTTCAACATCCTCTCTTCCTTTGGTTTCAATAATCCAGTTTTTATTAGCACTATCAATAGCAATGAAGTCTGGGAAATAATTCCGGATGTTTGCTAGAGTATCTGTGTATTGAATACAAAAACCAAATTGGTCTGGAAGTTTAGCAAATGCTTTTATATCGTCGGCTTTATCAATAAATTTTGCAAACTTGTATTCAAATTCATTGTCGCAGGGAGTATAATTGAAAATAGTTTTCTTTGCTTCCAGAATTTTCTTCGATGTCGGAAAGGGAAGTGTAGAAGAAAGAAAACGTTTAGCTGAAAGCAGCTCCGGTTCTTTATGTTCTATTACAATTTCACGCAATGCCTTTTCAAATTCTTTAATTACAACATAGCTGGCAACATTGCTACTGATAGCAGGGATCATATCCTTGTCAGACAAGTCAACTGTTTTGCCAAATGCTTTGTGTTCAAAAAATTCACGAACCTTCGGAGCTAATACGGCAAACTGAGAAGGAAGTTTTATGTTTTCGGTAATCCGTCTTGCATAGTAGCCAATAACTTCTTCTGCTGTTTGTGCAGGAGGGATCGTATATTCTCTCTCCAGTAACTTTTCATCAGTTAAAATATCTCTTCCCTCGTAAATAAAAGTTTTTGGATCTTCAACATCTTTGCCTTTTAATGGAAGCCTATTTATGTTAAACTTCATTACATCAATATCTCCAATTTCTTCGGCTAATGATTTTTTTCTACCCAGTATTGGTGAAATATCCGGGATGCTGATGTCAAACTCTTTTTTCTCTTCAACAGGTTGAACAGTCAGAATTTTGAGTTTGTCTTTCCCAATTTGGAATGTATCAAATTTTAAATCTTCCAGCTTTTCTAAATCTTCAACAAACTCCATGAAAGCTTTATTGCCGATTATGTCAACCCGTTCAGTAAAGGTTTCTACCATGTTCCGAAACATTAATCGCAAACCTCTGCCAATAGTTTGTTCGGGAAGAATATTTGCTTTCGCTGTATATGGTCGTAAACCAACTACCACTGTTACATTCTGCACATCCCAGCCCTCACGCAACATCAGCACAGAAATAATTGCATTCACGGGACTTTTATCATCATCCACATCACGGGCTGTTTTTCTTGCAGCATCTAAATCTTTCTTTGAAACCTCACCGGAGTTGTCGGTATGAATGATGAGTGTTTTTTCTCCGCCAAATTCTCCAGGGAATTTTGTCCGCAGCCAGTCACCGACCTCATCTGCTTCTTCTGTATTGCTCATCATCACAAACAGAATTGGCTTTTTCTTTAGTGGCTCCAATTGTTCATTGTATTCTTTCCAACGTTCAACTCCGGCTGTTAAGAATCCTTTATAGCG
>DATDPZ010000361.1:0-11062 GCA_035292525.1 Chitinophagaceae bacterium | reverse complement strand
TGGGACAGACTCCACCCAACTCCAGGAAAATGATACCAGAAGTAATGGTTACAATGCAAGAATCAGTTACGACAGACCAATTTCAGATAAGAAAACATTTTTATCCATTGGCTCAGCTTATAACCGCAACAATAGTCATGTTCTGGTGAATGCATCTTATAAGAAAAAGCCGGAGGAATTATTTTATAATTCGGACCTGCTCAGTAATGATTTCTGGTTTCACCAGGATGTATTTAATGTCAGGACATCCGTAAAGAAGGTGTTTGCTGAAATGTTCAGCCTGTCTGCCGGTATTACTGTTGAAGCCACCAATATCAGTTTTGACCTGATTAAAGAAAGCAGAAATGTAAATAACAAATACTGGAATTACCTGCCCTTTGCCAATATTAATAAAAGCTGGAAGGATAAGTTTTCAATAACCCTGGCATACAGAAGAACGATTCGCCGTCCGGGTATTAACGAACTTAACCCGGCCATTGATTTTTCCGATCCGTATAATATCCGCTTTGGTAATTATCAACTGTCCCCTTCACTCACACACGATTTTAACCTGGTACTGAGCCGAACCCGGCCAAAATATTTCCTGAACATGGGCCTTGGACATAATATTGTGGAAGATGTTTTCAGTCAGATCAGAACCCTGGTCCCCGATGGGAAAACACAGATCACCTGGGAAAATATCAGCAACCGCAAAGAATACGAACTCAGTTCCTGGAATGGTTATACCATTAGTAATAAAGTAAAAATAAATCTCAGTTCTACCTACACTTATTATGTATATAGCGAATTTGATAAGTCGGTAAGAAAATTCCGGGATGGCGGATCGTTCAGTTCCAACATGAGCAGTAATTTCACATTGAAAGAAGTAATGAATTTTACCGGCAGTTTTAATATTAACAGGTTTGCCAATCCCCAGGGATCCGTTAGTTGGAATATGGGAATGAATATCGGATTTCAGCGAAAGTTTTTTAATAAACGATTAATACTAACAATGAATGTCATTGATCCGTTCAGGGATCAGAAAACAAACCGGAATACAGTGGGTAAAAATTTTGAAGTGAGTTCAGTAAATATTACAAGAACCACCAACTATAAACTCTCGGCCGCATATAATTTCAGTAAAGTTGTGAAAAAGAACCCAAAAAGTTCCACCTTAAAAAACAAAGCATCAGCCAAATGATGCAAAGATTTTTTTTCTAAATACCAAATGCCAGGTCTGGCATCTTATTTTTAAAACAAGGAGTATTATTATTCTGCATTCAATTTTAAGCGACTTTTGAGCCAACTTTGTCTTAATGGCAACATCCAATTTTTTCCCAGTTCTTCTTTAGTTTGTACCAGGTTATTAAAATAGAGGGTATCTCCATTGATAAAATCGTTCTCAAAAGCATATGGCAATTGTGTAAGCGGTAATAACTGAACTTTTTCTTTAACAACAAATGCGAGGGTATTTCTGTCAAACATATTGACGGCAAATTTTTGTTCAATGTCTTTGATTAATCTTGCAGAACTGTCCGTACTGCAACCACTGACTCCGGTTGCTTTTTCATCTGCCATCAGAATGATAAACTGCCCGAAAAATAAAAAGCCGGCGCCTTTTACCGGAGAGCCGTGGCTTAACCAGGAAGCAGAGAAATTATTCAATAAAGATTCTACTTCCAGGGCTTCACTTAAAGTAAACACCCGGTTACACTGGTAGATCCAGACTCTTGATTCCGGTGAAAAATTTTCAGGAAGTAAATGTTTGTATTCAAATTTCATACGGCAAAGTTAATCCATTGAAGCTGCAATCAATTCTGCCAAATCCAATACCTGTACGCTTTCATCTTTATTTGCCTGTTTCACTCCGTCAGTCAGCATGGTATTACAAAAAGGGCAGGCAGAGGCAATGACCGATGCGCCGGTACCAATAGCTTCATTGGTTCTTTCTGTATTTACTCTTTTGTCTCCCTTTTCTTCTTCTTTAAACATCTGTGCTCCTCCTGCACCACAGCATAATCCCGTAGTTCGGCATCTCTTCATTTCAATTAGTTCTGCATCCAATGCCTCCAATACTTTTCTGGGAGCTGCATAAATCTGATTAGCTCTGCCCAGGTAACAACTATCATGATAAGTAATTTTTTTACCCTGAAAAGATCCGCTTTCTTTCATTTTAATTTTTCCTTCCTCAATCAGTTGCTGCAGGAAAGTAGTATGATGAATAACTTCATAATTTCCTCCCAAAGCCGGGTATTCATTTTGAAGTGTATTAAAACAATGAGGGCAGGCGGTAACAATTTTTTTTATCCCATAGTTATTAAGTGTTTGAATATTCTGGAAAGCCATCATCTGAAACATAAATTCATTTCCAGCCCGGCGAACGGGATCTCCGGTACACATTTCTTCTTTCCCCAGTATGGCATAGTTGATCTCCAGCTTATTTAAAATTGTTGTAAAAGCCCTGGTTATTTTTTGTGCCCGTTGATCAAAACTACCTGCACAGCCCACCCAGAATAAAATTTCAGGAGCTTTTCCTTCAGTAAACAATTCGGCTACAACAGGTATTTTCATAAATTAACATGTAAATGAAATAAAAAAATATCCTGCGATATTAAACAAAAAAACCTGCATAGGCAGCAATAAATATCAACGCTGCTATCAGAAACAAAATAAATAATCCAAGCGTAATCCAACCCAGAATTTTACCTGTTCTGGCATTTTTATCATTTGGATTTTCATTTGCTGCATTAGTACCCATCACAATTGCAATGATAGATAAAGGCAGGGCGGCAAGTGTTGCATAGGGAACAAATAATAATACCAATCCGGTTATCCCTAATATTTTCGATGTTTTACCTTTTTTGGATGGTTCATCATTAGTGTTTCTGTTTAATTCTTTTTTTAATTGAAGCTGAAATAGTTTGATGAAAATTTTTTCTTTCAGGGTAAATTTTTTCCCGGCATCTTTTTCAATCTCCTTTATTTTTAATGAAAAAATTTTAATGGCAAATTCTTTATCACTTAGAGGAAAAAATTCTTTTCTGGCCGGCTCTTTTCCGGAAACAGGACAAATCAATTCTGTTTTGGAAAAAGAACTCAGAATAATAAAAAGAGCAAAAGGGAAAAGTAGTTTTCTCATAAACTGAATATTTACTGATAAAACTAATATTTAAAAACTGAAGGACAAAAAATGCATAACTGGTATTCAAACACTATTTTTGTCAGCCTTAGATGAATTTCAGATTTATTTTAAAAAAAATAACCAATTGGGAGCTTTGGCCTTTCTATGTGCTCTATTTCCCCATTGGATTCGTATGGTTCTGGTATTGCCTGAAAGCAAGATCGGTTTGGTTCTTTAGTTCATCTAATCCAACAATCACATTCGGAGGATTTGAAGGGGAAAGTAAAAAAGAAATGTATGAACAATTACCTCCGTCATCTTTCCCCAAAACCATTTACATTCTTCCGGGAATCCCATTTGAAGAAGTAGTAAAAGCCATAACAGCCAATGGTTTTTCTTATCCATTTATTGTAAAACCGGATGTAGGAATGAAGGGCATTCTCTTCAGAAATATTGATAACGAGGAACAGCTGTTGAAGTATCACCAACGGATTCCGGTGGAGTACATTGTGCAGGAGCGGATCGACTTGCCCATTGAACTCAGTGTTTTTTATTACCGGCATCCCACCCGGGATAAAGGAATAATCAGCGGACTTATTCAAAAAGAATTATTGGAAGTAACCGGTGACGGGAAATCCACTCTTTGGGAACTGATCTTGCAGCATCCACGGGCAAGATTCAGACTGGATGAAATGAAACAAAGACATGAACATCGCCTGAACAGGATTTTAAACAAGGGCCAGCAATTTTATCTTTCCTATGCCGGCAATCATAACAGGGGAGCCAGGTTTATTAATTTGTATCACCTGGTTGACGAAAAATTACTGAAAGTGTTTGATGACCTCAGCCATTATACAAATAAATTCTTTTATGGACGTTATGATATAAAGTGCACTTCTCTGGATGATCTGAAAGAAGGAAAAAATTACTCCATACTTGAATTTAATGGTTGCGGGGCAGAACCAAATCATATCTATGACGCTGGTATAAGTCTCTGGCGGGCTTACAAAGAAATCCTGAAACACTGGAAAGTATTATACCAGATCAGCAGGTACAATCATGAAAACGGAACCCCATACTGGTCTTTTAAAAAAGGAAGAGATTTCCTGAAACAGTCGCAACAACATTTTAAAATGCTGGAAAAATTTGATTAAACCCAAACAGCTTGCCACTGAAATTAATTCAGGAATAATTAGCTTCGTTTTTAAGTGAAGAAAATATAATCCGGATACGGGATCAATGATGCCCGTAATAATTTAAAGCAAATTAATAATGGAAAAATTTAAACTGATGCTTGCCTGGGTAGCACGTCTTGCTGCCGCTGTTATTTTATTACAAACATTATATTTCAAATTTTCCGGGGCAGCAGAATCCCGGTATATTTTTTCAACCTTAGGTGCAGAACCCTGGGGGCGGATAGTTAGCGGGATCATGGAATTGATTGCTTCTGTCTTACTGTTAATTCCACAGCTAACAGTATATGGTGCTTTGCTGGGGTTGGCAATAATGACCGGGGCCATCCTCTCTCATTTATTTATCCTGGGAATAGAAGTTCAGGGGGATGGCGGGTTACTATTCTTCTATGCAATCATAGTTTTTGCCAGTTGTTCTTATCTGGTTTGGATAAACAGAATAAAAATTCCGGTGCTCAATAAGTTTATTTAAAAATTGTGGTTACTAAACGTTAAAATAATTTTTATACCGGTTCAAAGCAACGCTTATAACAGTAAATGCGTTATTAACTCATATAATAAATACCGGATAATATGCACAGATATTTTTTCTCCTTATTCCTTCTTGCCAGCACTATCATTTCTACCGGACAATCTTATTCAGCGACAGATGCAGGTTCAAAAGTGAAATTCATTATTAAAAATTTTGGAATCAATACAGGAGGTACATTTACAGGTCTCAGTGGCAATATCATATTTGACCCTGCTAACCTTGTGCTGGCATCTTTTGATGTTAGCGTGGAAGCAAAGACGGTGGATACAGATATTGAAGCCAGGGATAACCATTTAAGGAAATCCGAATACCTGGATGTTGAAAAATTCCCAAAAATAACTTTCAAATCAACAAAGGTTACTACCACGAATATGGCAGAATATTTTTATGTTTTTGGCATGCTCACTATCAAAGGGGTTAGCCAGGAAGTGAAATTTCCATTTACGGCAAAGTCAAAAGACGGCGGTTATCTTTTTGAAGGAGAATTCAGGATCAACCGCAGGGATTTTAATGTAGGCGGCAGAAGTTTCTCCATGTCGGATGACTTAATAGTTGAACTTTCTGTTTTTTCAAAAAAACAATAACGCTTAATTTCTTATTTCCTAACAGCTTTCATTTAGTTCATTTCGTATTTTCGGCAAATGCATCCATTGCTGAAAATATTCTTTACCGGAATGTTGGTGAGTTTTATTGGCTCCTTACCACTGGGCACCCTGAATGTTGCGGCCATGCAGATTTCTATTTCAGATGGAATAAGGGCTGCAATTTTATTTTCAATAGGATCACTGACAGCTGAAATTGTTTATGTGCGGATTTCATTGGTTGCCATGGACTGGATCAGGAAGAAAGAACGAATCTTTCTTATCCTGGAATGGGTAACATTATTTATTGTAGCCGCACTTGCTTTTTTTAGTTTTTATGCTGCCCTGCATCCTTCAGTGGAAAAGAATATTATTTTAAGCAGCAGCCTGCCTCCATTATTGTTAGGACTCACCATGAGTGCTGTGAACCCTGTGCAAATCCCCTTTTGGTTTGGATGGAGCACCATTTTGTTTACAAAAAAAATATTACAACCCAGGAAAGATCATTATAACAGTTATATCATGGGTATCGGCATAGGAACTTTTATAGGTAACTGTATCTTTATTTTTGGTGGCAGGTTTGCTGCTGATAAACTCAATAACAATCAGCATATACTTAACTGGGTCATCGGGGGAATATTCAGTTTGACAGCCCTGATCCAACTTTGGAAAATTTATACAAAAAAAGATCCGGTACACCAATTTGGAACGCCGGGTAAGGCAACCCAGGTAACGGAAAATAAATTTCCCCCGGAATAAAATTATCCTGGCTTCATTATTTTTAAACCTAATTTTCCAGCATGTCTTTACCGCAACTTAACCGCACTCTTGGACTTCGCCTGGTGATTGTTTTTGTAATAGCCAATATCCTGGGATCGGGAGTTTATAAAAAAGTGGCGCCCATGGCAGACACTCTGCATTCATCCGGATGGGTATTGCTGGTATGGGTGCTGGGGGGTATCATCAGTTTGTTTGGCGCTTTGAGTTATGCAGAGGTAGCCGGGTTGCTGGCTGATACAGGAGGCGATTATATTTATTATAAAAAAATTTATAACCGTTTTTTTGCTTTCCAGTTTGGCTGGTCCACGTTTGCCATCATTCAATCTGCTGCCATTTCTTCGCTGGCATTTGTTTTTGCAGAATCGTTACATAGTATCGTTCATCTTCCACCTATGTTTTCCTCTTTCACTGAAATTAATATCGGGGGAATTTTCTATCCCTTTAAAGATTTCAATATAAAATTTACTGCTATTGTATTAATTCTTTTACTAACCTGGATAAACAGTAAAGGATTAAAAAAAGGCGCCTGGTTGGGCACCGCTATCCTGTTGCTTGTATTTGCAGGTCTGTTTATGATTATCATTTTGGGATTCAGCAGTAGTGAAGCAAATATCAGCCAGGCTTTTTCTTTAGAAACTATCAACAACCAGCCGGTTACTTTTAGCGCCATATTTACCGCCATGCTTGCCGCTTTCTGGGGTTACCAGGGCTGGGCTTCTGTAGGCTATATTGGCGGTGAAACAAAAAATGCCAACAGGAATATTCCGGTGGGCATCGCCATCGGTGTTTTTATAATTATTGCACTTTACCTGTTGGTCAATACGGCATACTTGTCTCTTTTGTCTGTTCAGGAACTGGAACAGATCAACCAATCGGGGAAAAGTATTGCTGCTATTGAAGCGGTTAAAGTTTTCTGGGGAAGAAGTGGTGAAATATTTATTGGTATTTTAATTTTTGTCACAACACTTGGCTGCACTCATGCTACGATCATCACCAGTTGCCGTATCTATTATGCGATGGCAAAGGAAGGTTTGTTTTTCAAAAAAGCAGGAGACCTTAATAACAATGCAGTACCGGGAAATTCACTCCTTTATCAATGTGTGTGGGCCTGTATACTTGTATTATCTGGCACTTTCGATCAGTTGACCGATATGATCATTTTTGCTGTGTTTGTATTTTATGGCGCCACAGCCTTCGGTGTTTTTATTTTAAGAAAAAAAATGCCGGATGCCAATCGTCCTTACAAAGTATGGGGTTATCCTTTTGTTCCTGCCATAGTCATTTTATTTTCTGCCGGGCTTTTTATCAATACCATTGTTGTTCAGCCAAGGGAAGCCGGCATCGGTATGATCTTAATGCTGACGGGTATTCCCATGTGGTATTGGTTTAACAGGAAAAAGAAGATTAATCAACAATAAAAAGTCTGCAACCTTTTTTGGAAGAAGTGCGGTGAGCTTCACAGTTACCTCCGACAAAATAAGTCATGCCTTTACTGAGTTTCATGATACGTCCATCATCCAGTTCTGTTTCTATATCCCCTTCGATGCAAAAAATGATATGCCCTTTACTGCACCAATGATCTGCTTTATAGCCGGGACGATATTCTACCATTCTCACCCGGATATCATTCAACATCTGTGTTTGCCAGAAAGCCTCGCCGGTTTCACCTTTATGTTCTTCTTTGGGAATGGAGGACCTGTTCAGTGTTTGAAAAGGAAAGGGGTTCATTTTCATATTTGCCTGTTTTAATTTTCATTTTTAAACCCAATCCTTTTTCTTTCCTCCCATTTTCGTTGAGCAGCTTTTTCGTCCAACAGGTTTTCCATGGCATCATAAATCTGGTTTAACTGGACATCATGCCCACCCAACCGGTCTTTTATCTCTTGCAATTGTTCTTTCAGATCACTCTGCCACAATAACAACTTCCTTACTTCTACAAAAGCTCTCATAATAGCAATATTCATAGCAAATGCCTTATCAGAATTAAGTATGCTGCTTAACATAGCAACTCCCTGCTCAGTAAAAACATAAGGTAAATACCTTGTTCCTCCTCTACCTTTTGAGGTTTCATTCTGAAACCTCAAAAGGGTACTTGTTTTTTCTAAGGTTTCATTCTGAAACCTCAAAGATTCAAACTCTTCTTTTGTAAACTGAAACATAAAGTCTTTGGGAAATCTTTTGCTGTTACGCTTTACTGCAATGTTAAGAGCCTTGGTTTCCGTATCGTACAAAGCTGCCAGATCTCTGTCAAGCATTACCCTTTCACCTCTTATTTCGTAAATCCTGTTTTGTATGCTTCGGATGACATTCATTTCGAATGGTTGTTAGAAAAATTATTTATTCATTTCTTCCGCCCACTTGTCTCTTTCTTCAGGCGAAAATTTCCATGGCGCAAAATTATTCTCCACATTGCTGAACATGGCATTCCATTCCTGTGGGGCATTACTTTCTTCCATCACCAATGAGCGGCGGAGTTCTAAAATAATTTCAAGCGGAGAGATGGAAACAGGACATTCTTCCACGCAGGCATTGCAGGTAGTGCAGGCACGAAGTTCTTCCACAGAGATATAATCATGCAATAACTTTTTACCATCATCTTTAAACTCTTTGTTGCTGGTAATATTCTTTCCAACAGATTCCAGCCGGTCTCGGGTGTCCATCATTATTTTCCGCGGCGATAATAGTTTACCTGTCTGGCTTGCCGGACAGGCCGCCGTACATCGTCCGCATTCGGTACAACTATATGCATCCAGCAAATTTCTCCAACTCAGATCAAAAATATCCCTGGCTCCAAAATTTGCAGGAGGCGGCGCATCCGTTGGCGTTAATTCTGGCTGCATAGCATACAAAACCTCTTTTTGTACAGCAGGCATATTTTTCATTTCGCCCAAAGGCTGTAACCGTGCATAATAGGCATTTGGAAATGCCAGAATGATATGCAGGTGTTTTGAATACGGCAGGTAATTTAAAAAAGCGTAAATACCGATGATGTGAAGCCACCAGGATGAGCGTTCTATTAAGATTAAGGTTGAAGCTGAGGTTAAGGAGAAGGTTGAAGAGAAGATTCCGCTGATGAGAAAACTGCCGGTGTCCGGGTAATGTTCATGACCCTGCAATTGCAATGCCCTGTCGCTTGTATTCAATGTAAGGAATAAAGTCATTAAGATAATTTCTGTGAACAGGATATAATTTGCATCACTACGGGGCCAGCCGTCAAGGTCTTTACTGATAAAGCGGTTGAGCTTAATAATATTTCTGCGGATAAGAAAAATAGCACAGGCAGCAATCACTGATACTGCCAGTACTTCAAATGAGTTTATCAGGAATGTATAAAAATTTCCCAGCCGGGCAGCGAACAAACGATGGGTTCCAAAAATTCCATCCAAAACTATTTCCAGTACTTCAATATTGATAATGATAAACCCGGCATACACAAAAAAATGCAGAACAGCCACCAGTGGGTTTTTGAACATTTTTTTTTGTCCGAATGCCAGTAATATTACATTTCTCCAACGGGCTTTTTTATTATCATTGAATTCTTCATCACGGCCAAGACGGATGTTCCGGATGATAACTTTTATATTTTTTGAAAAAAGCCAAATGGCAAAAACCGATAAAAGCAGAAATAAAACCTGTTGAAGGATTTGCATAAGCAATCAATTACATTTGCTAAATTAAGAGTTTAACATTTAAATAGTTGAATTGATAAATTGTTATGAAAACTGATAAAAAATATATTCTTACAAAAGAAGTCGCTGCAAAGAAAATGCGCCGGATGGCTTATGAAATACTGGAAAATAATATTAACGAACAGGAAATTATCCTGGCAGGAATCAGGGAGAAGGGTGCAGTAGTGGCCAATGTAATCCGGAAAATCTTATCAGAAATATCGTCTTTAAATATTAAACTGGTTACTCTTCAACTGGATAAGAATAATCCAAAAGATGTTTTAACAGAACCTGCTGCTGAAGTTGCTGATAAAGTGATTATTGTTATTGACGATGTCAGCAATAGCGGTAAAACGTTGCTTTATGCACTGAAGCCCTTTCTGGATTTTCATCCAAAAAAAATACAAATACTGGTACTGGTGGAAAGAAGCCATAGCAGTTTCCCGGTCAGGCCTGATTATGTGGGTCTGTCTATTGCCACCACAATCCAGGAACATATTTATGTAGAAGTGGATGGGGAAGAAGTGAAGGGAGCATACATGCAATAGCAACCAACCCAAACCCTCCTGAAGAGAGGGCTTATCAAATGCACCACCTAAATGATCGGATAGTCAATTTATTATTTATACATTCCTAAGTTGTAATTAGTATTGTTAAAAATTCTACAGGAGTTTTTGAAAAACAGGTTTGTGCCTTGATGGTCTCCTCTTTTGAAGGTGGTCGTGAGGAGGCATTAAAAATGTATCGCATGAGTTTTCAATTTTCCATTTGAAAATTCCAGACTGGGTGTTGGAAATTTAAAAGAACTTAAAAATGTCAGCATAAACTTTACCCCTTTCTTATTGGTTTTAATTTTACTCAAATCTATATCCGGAGCTAAAAACCATTGCCGGAACCTTTTTATATCTCTCCGGTCAAACACTATATTTCCATTTTTATCAAAGCCCCTGTTTTCTTCCCCCCCAAACAATCCTTCGGCACCATATCCCACCGACAGTGATAACCATTCAGGAAGCTTTGAATGCTTAAAAAATGGTTGCAGGTTGATGCTGGCCCAATAAGTTTGTCCATTATAGTCTTTAATCATCCTGGTACCGGTACTTTTACCAAATAGTTCATCTGTTCTTGAATTCAATTGAGCATCAGCATAATTTTTTTTATGAAAAGAGAACTTAAGTTTGATTCGCTGATCATTCCATGCAAGTTCC
>DATDPZ010000360.1:0-8494 GCA_035292525.1 Chitinophagaceae bacterium | reverse complement strand
GAGAGATGTACAGTAAAGGGCAATTTAAGGATGTGTTGTTTTATAAAGAAGATGTGATGAAAAAGGCTGAGAAAATTTATCATCCGGGGGAATGAGGGAAGTTTTGAGTTACGAGTTGTGAGTTATGAGTCGTGAACTATTTAGCGTTTTAAATTATTTAAACCTGTTTTCATGGAAGTACTGGCTTTAGTGAATGGCCACAGGCTTTGGTGAATTGACACTGGCTTTAGTGAATGGCCACAGGCTTTGGTGAATTGACACTGGCTTTAGTGAATTGCCACTGGCTTTGGTGAATTGCCACTGGCTTTGGTGAATTGCCACAGGCTTTGGTGAATTGCCTCTGGCTTTGGTGAATTACCTCTGGCTTTGGTGAATTGCCTCTGGCTTTGATGAATTGACACTGGCTTTGGTGAATTGCCTCTGGTTTTAGTGAATTGCCTCTGGCTTTGGTGAATTGACACTGGCTTTAGCCAGTGGGACTAAAAATGTAGGATTCCCTTATTTGGCTTTAGCCAAAACAAGCATTTCTGAAAACCAGATACTATGCCATATATTAAAGTTTACATTCACTTTGTATGGAGTACAAAAAACAGATTTCCTTATCTGTCTACAAAAGAAATAAGAGAGGCCATGTGGAAGCATATAAGAGAGAATGCAAAAGAAAAGGGGATTTTTATAGATTTTGTAAATGGATACAAAGAACATTGTCATTGCCTTGTGTCATTAGGCAATGACCAAACCATCAGCAAAATAATGCAATTGATAAAAGGTGAATCTGCCTATTGGTTTAATAAACAAAATTTTAATCAATTCAAATTTGAATGGCAGGATGAATATTTTGCAGTTGCTGTTTCTGAATCAATTTTAAATGTTGTACGGGATTATATCAAAGACCAGGAGGCTCATCATACAAAAAAAACTTATCAGGAAGAAGTTGATGAATTTATAAAAAGATATGGGTTTAAAATATTTAAAGACAAATGAATTGTTGTTAGCGAGTTGCCACTGGCTTTAGCCAGTGAACTAAAGATGAAGGATTCCCTTATTTGGCTTTAGCCAAAGCTTGTTTATAAAATATTTGGCTAAAGCCAATATCATTAATAAAAATTCAATTTTCCTCCAGCTAAAGCTGGAGACAATTTATAACAGGAGGCTTTTGAATTAAGAATACCATCTGAAATAAATATTTATGGAAGTAGCTGCATACACCCGCACTCCAGGAAAAAATGCCCGCACGACCCCCGCCAGAACGAGTCTGTCGGGCTGGGGACGGGCAGGGACACATTATTTCCGGGAGTTTTGCAGGTTCCCGGTTTCTGTTCACTGGCTGACGGTATTAATATGAATTCCGTCAGTTTATTGACGGAATTATTATACCTTTATCTGCCTCAATCCTGGTGATATGGAATTACAACGATTTCTTTTTAAAAAATTTATAGCGGCCGTTGCGCCCAATAAGGTACTGTTGCTTGTTGGCGCAAGGCGTACCGGCAAAACTTTTTTTATCCGCCAGCTTATTTCGCATTGGGATAAAAGCAAATGCCTGCTGCTGAATGGTGAAGACATTATTGTACAGCAGCAGCTTCGGAACCGCAATATTGCAAACTATAAATCAATTACAGACGGTTATAAATACGTAATAATAGATGAAGCCCAGAAAATTCCTGAAATAGGATTGATATTAAAATTGATGGTGGATGAAATAAAAAGTATCCGCTTAATTGTAACCGGCTCATCTGTATTTGACCTGAAAAATAAACTGGGTGAACCCCTCACTGGCAGAAAAAAAGATTTTATGCTTTTCCCCGTATCACAACTGGAATACAACCAGGTGGAAAATAAAATACAAATGCACCAGCATCTTGACGACAGGCTGATCTTTGGTTGTTACCCCGAACTGTTGCATCTTAAAACGAATAAACAAAAGCAGGAATACCTGCATGAAATAGTCAGTTCTTATTTATACAAAGACATACTGGTGATGGAAAACCTGCGAAGCCCGGATAAAATAATTGATTTGCTTAAGCTGATAGCCTGGCAGACAGGCAAAGAGGTTTCGCTGGAGGAGTTGGGTCGCAACCTGCAGATGAGCAAGAACACAGTGGAACGGTATCTTGATTTGCTGACAAAAGTTTTTGTACTTTTTAAAGTACAGGGTTTCAGCCGCAACCTGCGAAAAGAAATTGTAAAAACAAAGCGATGGTATTTTTATGATAACGGAATACGTAATGCTGTTATCGCCAATTTTCAATCTTTGAACATGCGGGATGACAAAGGCATGCTTTGGGAAAATTATATGGCAGGTGAACGGTTAAAATTTCAACACTACAATTCAATGGCCGTAAATAATTATTTCTGGCGTACGCATGATATGCAGGAAATAGACTGGGTGGAAGAAAGAAACGGAAAATTATATGGATATGAATTTAAGTTTGCCGAGCCTGCCCGGAAAATGAAAGCTCCAGGAGCATGGAGAGAAAATTATCCCACTGCCGCTTTTAAAGTAATTCATAAAAATAATTTTGAAGAATTTATTTTAAAGAAATAAAGTTGATTTATGGAAGTACATGCACACTCACATACCCCTCGCAGAAAATGGACCCATTATTTCTGGGAGTTTTTAATGTTGTTCCTTGCGGTGTTCTGTGGGTTTTTAGCAGAGTACCAGCTGGAGCATAAAATTGAAAGAGACCGGGAGAAAGAGTATATCATCTCCATGATTGAAGATTTAGCGGCAGACACAAGCAACCTTTCAGATGGAATAAAACAATTTGAAACATTGGAATTACAAATTGATACGGTATTGGAAATGTATCAAAAACTTGCAACAGGATACAACGATAAATTACATCGCAATCTCAATGCATCATTAGGGTTTCCGGACTTTATATATACAGACAGGACCATGCAGCAGTTGAAAAATTCCGGCAACATGCGGCTTATTCGAAAAAAAGTTGCCGCAGACGGAATAATGGATTACGATTCAAAAGTCAGAGACATTATAGGTATTGATCAGCCGGCGTTAAATGTTGTTTTTGAAAAAATGCTGCGATTTTGGAATGAGTTAATTGATGTTGAAGCGATAGAAACAGATAAAACTTTATTATCAGTTGCAAAGATGGAGAATGGATCCAGGAATTATCTTTTAAAAGCCGATAAAGCCTCACTCGGAAATTTTAATAATACCATCCGGGAATTTAAATTGGTTGCTTTCACTATATTGGAACCAAAGCAAAAAGTATTAAAAGAGAAAGCTATTCAATTAATCACTTTATTAAAAAAAGAATATCACTTGAAATAAAATATTTATGGAAGTACATGCCCATTCTCATACAGAGAGAAAAAAATGGACCCATTATTTCTGGGAGTTTTTAATGTTGTTTCTTGCTGTGTTCTGCGGTTTTCTGGCAGAATACAAACTGGAGCACAAGATTGAAAGAGAACGGGGAAAACAATATATTCAATCGGTGTATGAAGATTTAAAAGAAGATACCGCATCACTGGCAATTACTATAGCAACGGTTTCCGGAATAATAGAGAACCTGAAAACCATAGCCACTTGTTATAATGCTGTATTAAAAAACCCGGAAGTAAATTCCTGTATGTTAACCCTCTTTAAAAACTCCCGGCGCATCTATACTTTTGATTTAACAGACCGCACCATCCGGCAATTGGCCAATGCAGGAGGGTTCAGGCTTTTACGGAAACAGGATGCTGACAGTATCATGAAATATGAAAGTTTATTCAGGCTATATAAAGACAATGAATCAACACAATTACAGAATTCGATAGACAATCTGAGAATAAGTTATAACCTGCTGGTTAACTTCAGTGCCAATTACACAATATTTGATGAGGAAGGAATACAAATGAAAGATAGTGTCCCTGCCTCAATATCCCTGTTTATAACCCACGACAACAGTTTAATAAATAAATATTTTAACGACCTGCTCAGATATTTTCGAAATCTTCAAATCCAGCGTATTATTCTAAAAAACCTGGAAGTAAAGGCTAACCGGACTATTATCTATTTTAAAGATAAATACCATCTGAAATAATTTTTATGGAAGTAAATCACCACTCACATACTGCACGCAAAAAATGGACACATTATTTCTGGGAGTTCCTTATGTTGTTCCTGGCGGTATTTTGCGGATTTCTGGCAGAGTATCAGCTGGAGCATGTAATAGAAAATCAGCGGGAAAAAAAATATGCTGCCTCAATGCTGGAGGATCTGATAAAAGATACAACAGAGTTAAAGGAAGTTATTCTTTTTTGGGAGACTTACAACAACCGCATTGATACCGTACGAAATGAAATTGAAAAAAAACCATCAGAAAAAAACCCGCTGTTGCTATATCAATGTGTGGCCAAGCTGCAAAATAATAATACGTTCGCCTATCATGACCGCACCATTAAGCAATTAAAAAACTCCGGCAATTTCAGGCTTATCCGGGAAAAAGTAGTTACTGATTCCCTCGTAGAATATGACGGTCTGATCGAAAACACTATCAGTAATATACAGGAATCCTATAACAAACTGTCTGATCAACGAAGAGAATTGCAGGATCAGTTTTTCAACTCAAAATTTTACCGCCTGGTCTATAATTCAAATTTTGATTCTGCAGCCAAACAGGAACCAAATGTAATTGCTATAATGAAAGGGAAAGAAGAAGTCATATTTAAATATTATAATCACCTTGAAAATCTGCATTGGCTTAACAGGGCAAGAATACGATTTCTTAAACAGTTATTACGTCAGGCTACTTCATTGATCGGTTCGATAAAAAAAGAATACCACCTGTAATAAATTATTTATGGAAGTACATACACATACTTCAAGAAAAAATGCCCGTCTGACCGGACGGGCAGGGACACATTATTTCCGGGAGTTTTTAAGGAAATTGCTAAAGCCAATTAAAAAAGACAAACTGATAATCGAATGAAACGAATCTTTTTTGGCATCCTGTTTTTTTTGGTTATACATAATAGCGATGCGCAAAGCAGATATGCCGATAGTATAAAAACTATTTTGGCTAATACAACTAAACCGATCGAACGATTTGACCTGCTCAATAAGTTAGTCGATGACATATTTACCAATGGCAGCGGCAATTTTGATTATTCATCCTGCGTCCAAATGGTAAAGATCGCTCAGCAACTGAACAATGATTCTCTCCTGGCCATCGGCTATAATACAGTAGGTAATTATTTTCTTATTAATAATGGCGATTATAGTAATGCCCTTGAATATTTTTTTAAAGGGATTCCACTGGCGGAAAAGGCAGGTGATAAACGCAGGCTAAGTTCATTATATATTGATATCGCAGTCACTTATTATAAACTTAACAACCCGGAAGAGCAAATAAAATATCTCCGGAAGGCGATGGATAATTTACCAGCGAAAACTTCACCGCTTTATTATTTTATGCTGACACAGGTACAGGTGTATACCTGCCGGTATTATATTTTAAAAAATGAAAATGATTCTGCGTTGCAATATATTAAAGCATTGAACGAATCTAACAGGTATTTAAAAAGCCCTGTTTATGCCTGTGCCACAGAATTTCTCACGGGTATAGTTTATGATCAGAAGGGCGATACGGCATCGGCCGACTTGTATTTCAAAAAGGCTGTTAACATGGCAGACTCGGTCAGGTATTTTTTTATAAAACTCAGTGCCAAGACGCCGTATATTAATTTTTTGATAAAGACCCATAAGATGCCGGAAGCTCTTGAACAAACCAGGCAATTAATGGGCATGGGAACAGAAAAAAATAATGCTGATGTGAAAAGAACAGCGGCGGGATTTTTAAGAAAGATCTCTGAGTACAATCACCAGATGGATAGCGCCTATTATTATTCATTGATGGAATCAGCTATGAAGGATTCAGTCTTCGGCCAGAATAACATTAATAAAATACAATCATTGGCTTTTAGTGAACAACTCAGGCTTATAGAAGAAGAAGGCAAACGGGCGGCGGAAGAAGAACGAAGAAAGGTCAATATTCAATATGCCCTGATCGGCCTTGGCATTATTACCTTCATCATTCTTTTTTTATTGCTCAGCCGAAGATTTATAACAAACGCCAGAGTACTCCAGTTTTTTATTGTGGTGGCGCTGCTGAATGTATTTGAGTTTTTAAATTTATTGCTTCATCCTTTTTTAGAACGTATAACCCATCATTCACCTGTGCTGATGTTGCTGGCATTAGTTTGTATTGCAGCCTTATTAATTCCGTTACATTATAAATTAGAAAAATGGGCTACACATAAACTGGTAGAGAAGAATAAACAGATACGGCTGGCAGTAGCGAAGAAAACGATTGAACAATCAGAAAAAAATAATTCTTAATTTAAGTTTATGGAAGTACATGCCCACACCCACACCCCTCGTAAAAAATGCCCGCCTGACCGGACGGGCAGGGACCCATTATTTCTGGGAATTTCTCATGTTGTTCCTTGCTGTATTCTGTGGATTTCTGGCAGAGTATCAACTGGAGCATGTAATAGAAAATCAACGGGAAGAAAAATATGTCCGTTCATTAATCCAGAATTTGGAAACAGACACAGCCAGCCTTCAACACTATGTTGATTTACGGAAGGAAAAAAGAATGATGATGGATTCATTGACGATGCTGTTAAACAGCGGCATGTACAAGCAATTTGGAAATTCAACCTATTTTTTTGGCAGACATGTATTTAACGGCACTCCATTTGTCAGTACAGATGGTACCATACAGCAATTGAAAAATTCGGGCAATCTCCGGCTGATAAAGAATGAAAATGTGGTCAACGCTATTTTAGCTTATGATGCATCAGTTAAGAATTTAAAAGAATGGGATGAAACTGATACCAGGATAAGAACCACTTTTCGTGAAATAGGTGGATCCGTTTTTAACGCCCAGTTATTTTACGAAGCCATGGATTCAAATATGAAATTTGTAAGGCCCATAACTAACCCGCAATTAATAACTCAAAATCCGGTAACTATTAATAATATTGCAATGCAAATACAATATTTATCTATAAGCTGTTTAGCAAATGTACAAAGAGGAAAAGCGTTAAAAATAAAAGCTGAAAACCTAATAGCATTATTGAGGAAAGAATATCACGTGGAATGAAATCAAATTATGAATTTAGAATGATAAATAATGAACAAGACACAAAGTATTGTGTTGCTATCCATTCATAATTCTGCATTCATCACTCATAATTAAAACAAGCCATGAAACAACTAATCATCTTTCTGCTATTTACACAATCAATAACTGCCCAGCAATTCGATGTCCTTATCCGCAACGGAAAAATAATTGACGGCACCGGCAACAGCTGGTACTATGGAGATATTGCTGTAAAAGATGGGAAAATTATTTCCATAGGAAAACTAACAAATGCAAATGCTTCAAAAATAATTGATGTCAAAGGCCTGATCGTCGCCCCGGGTTTTATTGATGTACATGGCCATATTGAAGGCGGTGTATTTGAAAGACCCACGGCAGATAATTATATATATGATGGCGTTACTACTGTTATTACCGGTAACTGCGGCGGCTCTGCAGAAAGCATGAAGAATTTTTTCCATCGGCTCGACAGCATGAAAACTTCTATCAACATTGCTTCTCTTATCGGCCACAATACTGTAAGAAGACAGGCCATGGGCCTGGATGATCGCCTTGCTACTCAGGAAGAACAAAAGAAGATGGAAGAGCTGGTGGCGCAGGCCATGAAAGAAGGAGCCGTTGGCCTGGCGACAGGACTTATTTATTTACCCGGCATGTACAGCAATACAGATGAAGTGGTGGGACTTGCAAAATCAGCTGCTGCATATGGCGGTATCTATGCATCACATATACGCAATGAAGAATCAAAAGTGGTGGATGCTATCAATGAAGCCATCAATATCGGCATACAGGCTAATATTCCTGTGCAAATCTCTCATTTCAAAGTAAGTCATAAGGCCAACTGGGGAAGAAGTAAAGAAACTTTACCACTGATTGAAAATGCCAGAAAGAACGGATACGATGTAACCATTGATCAGTATCCATATACAGCCAGCAGCACCAACCTGGGCGTTCGTCTGCCCGACTGGGCAATGGCCGGGGGAAATGATTCATTGAAAAAAAGAATCACTGATCCGGTAACACATAAAAAAATTATTGATGAAATGCTGGCGCAACTGAAAGAGTATAAATATAAAAATTACAGTTATGCCGTGGTGGCCAATCACCGTGCCGATAGCACTTACAACGGAAAAAGCATTTCAGAAATCAATAAACTGAAAGGAAGAAAACCAAAAGCAAAAGAAGAAGCTGAAACCATTCTGGACATGATGCTGGCGGGTGGAGCACAAATGGTTTATCATGGCATGCATGAAGATGATGTCCGCTATTTTTTAAAATATCCTTTCAACATGATTGGCGCCGATGGCGGTGTAAGTAATGGACGCGGCATGCCCCACCCCCGGACTTATGGCACTAATGCAAGAGTGCTT
>DATDPZ010000359.1:0-11691 GCA_035292525.1 Chitinophagaceae bacterium | reverse complement strand
ACGAATGCAAGTTTCGGACTTGTGTATTGCTCTGCCAGTCGTTCAAAGTTGGGAGACTCAATTTTACAGGGAGCACACCAGGTGGCCCATATATCCATCAGCAAATAACGGCCTTTAAAATCGGCTAAAGTAAAACTGTCTTTGTTCAATGCAGTCGTTTCAAAATCGGGCGCCGGTTTTCCAAAACTCAGGCTCTTGATAAGATAATGCTGTGCCAGCAATTGCTGCTGCATTTTTACCCGGGAAACAGAAGGTATAAAATCAGTTAACAAGACCTCTCTCATAGTACTGTCTCTGGTTCTTCCAATAGCTTCTTTTATTCTGCTAAATAACAGGTGATCCCGAACAGGTCCGGCTGGTAATACACGGAGTGTTTTAGATAAGTAGGCCGTATCGCTGGAGGAGCTCAGTTTATAAGTTTGTTCATAATATTCTTTTATAAAGTCCCGGTATTGTCCATAGCTCATTAAACTGCTGTCATTGTAGTTTACCGTGTTTCTGATCTCATCAATGCTTTTAGGAAACTGCAGGGTTTCATTGGGATGATAAACCCTGAACCATTGTGTAAATTTTAAATCTAACAGCGTTAAATAACGGAGGGTAGCCAGCTTTTTCTGCAATAAAATAAAATCGTCAGAAGGTTTCAGGTTGTCAGCTGTTTTAAAATCATCAATCCTCCCGGTTTCTTTTTCCCATTGTTGTTTTAACTCTGCCGCAAACACATTTGGTTTCATTTCATAACCAAAATTTTCCAGGTAATAGAGTTGGTAATTATTTCCCCCTCCTCCGCTTTTAATAAACTCGTTTTCGGGTAAACGATTACCACCGGTAGTAAACTTTGAACTTTTGCCGTCAGATTTATAATTGATGTGCAGGCTGTCCCCGCTTCCAAAAAAAATCTTTTGTATTGGCAGGTTTCCTGCTACAAAATAGTATTCGGCCGAAGGAATTCTTTTATCAGTATAAAAATTAAACCTGTTTTTCTCAACCTGGATTTCCAGTAATGTATCCATCAATGGTTCAGCTAGCAGGTAGACGAACGGAATATTTTGTTTTGTTTCAAACTGGCCACCGATTACGGTCCGGTTGTGTAAAGGAAGCTGCACCGGTTTATTGATAAACCAGAAAAACCCGGCAAAAATTGACGCCGGGATTAAAAAATAAATTAAACGGGAAAAAGGTTTGAAAAAAGCTCTTTTAAAAGTTTTTCTTTGATACCATTGATAACCCAACCAAAGAGCCAGGATCATCCAGGCCAGGCTGAGCCATTCATAATACAATAAAAAATTCCCCGTAGCGCTTCCTTCCGGATTACTGACTGTAAGGCTTGGTGCTGAATAAGGCCACCATAAAGCTTTTCCGAATCCCTGTAAAATAACACCGGTGATGGTGGATGCCAGCCCTATACTGAAGGGACCAATAAAACCGCTGATGACGACAGAAAATAAAAACTGGATTCCTAAAATACCCAGTCCGGAAATCAACAAACGAAAACTGAGTCCAAAAATAAAATCAAAGGGGATGGAATTTTTTGAAAATCCGGAAGTGCCCTTTACCAGCATTATAATGGTACCGCTTAGTAAACTAAAAATAACAAGAGCCAGCAAACACAAGTAAGCGACAATTATCGCCATGCTGAATTTACCCAGGTACAGCGAAATTTTGGAAACGGGTTGTGTTTCTATCAACTTCCAGCCACTGCCACTATGTTCCATCTGCGTAAGGCGTATAACCAGGAGTGCAAGAAAAACCGGAAAGAAAAATCCGCCAAAACCCATAAAACAGTTTTGTATTAATTGTTTCCAGGGGTTTGCCGTATTTACAGAGGTAATAGCGCTATCAGATTGTAATAATCCCGCCAGGGTAAAAATAGCCGGAATAAATGCAGCCATGATCAGCGTTAGCCAGAACATACCGGATCCTTTTAATTTCAACCATTCTGCCCTGAACGTTTTTTTATAATCAGAAAAAAAATTCATTATGATTTAATTAGAGGTCATTTTAATAAACCACTCTTCAAGGCCTTCATTTAACCGTATGCCATTAACCGGTACGCCATCCTGCACCAGTTGTTGATTGATGCGGTTTACTTCATCCGTATCCTGCAGGGGGAAAACAAAGTCATTGTATTGTGTAAGCGTTGCCTGCGGAAATTTTTCAGTTACCAGGCCTTTCCATTTTAATGCATCAGCGATTCTGATGGTCACCAGTTTTCCATGCCCTGCATTGGTTTGCAGTTCAGCCATTGTTCCCTGGAACTTTAAAGCTCCTTTATGGATAATACCCACATGTGTACAGGTTTTTTCTACTTCATTCAATAAATGACTGGAAACAAAAATTGTTTTTCCCTGTTCACGGTTAAGCCGGATCAGCATTTCCCTGACCTCGATGATGCCTGCGGGATCAAGTCCGTTGGCTGGTTCATCAAGAATCAATAAGCCGGGCTCAGGTAATAAAGCAAGGGCAATACCCAACCGCTGTTTCATACCCAACGAATACTCTTTTACTTTTCTTTTGGCATCGTGGTACAGGCCGACCATTTTTAAAACTTCATCTACCTTGTTTTCTTTTATATTCCGAAGACGGGTAATGACTTTTAAGTTATCTCTTCCACTAAGGTGCAAATAAAGTGAAGGGGTTTCAATCAGTGTTCCCATTGTTTTAAAAATGCCGGGTATGTTTTTCTTTAAAGAGCTGCCCCTGATAAAAATATTATCGGTTTCATTGGCCAGCATACCGGTCAGCAGGCGGATGGTAGTGGTTTTGCCGGCGCCATTGGGACCCAGAAAACCAAAAATACTTTGCTCCGGCACCTGCAGGCTTACTTCATTTACCACTTTTCGTCCCTGGCTGAATATATAATTCAACCCTGAGGTTTCAATGGCATAAGCGTTGTTTCCATTCATGGTTGATAACAAGATATGTAAAATAAAAAAACATCTCCTGAAAAGAGATGCCGTTTATAAAATTTATACCGGGTATATTTTATTCTGATTCAGCCACTACTTCTTTTACTTCGGGAATCATACGTTTCATCATTCCTTCAATACCCGCTTTTAACGTGATCATGCTGGAAGGGCATCCGCTGCAACTTCCCTGCATCATCAGGTTTACGGTGCCATCGCTGTAGCTTTTAAATTGAATAGCGCCGCCATCCATTTCTACTGCAGGTTTTACATAATTTTCCAGTAATTCTTTAATACGTTTTACCACATCGTCATCATCGGCGCTTACCTGGTTGCTGCTTTCCTGTTTGATGGCTACTATCTCTTCTTCGTTAATCACCTGTTTACCCTCTTCCAAAAACTCTTTCAGAAACTGGCGGATTGACGGAATCACATCTGCCCAATCGGTTTCGGGTGTTTTGGTCAGGGTAATAAAATTGCTGGCAATAAAAACGGCTTTGATAAACGGAAAGCCAAACAGCTCTACGGCCAGTGGCGATGGTTTTGCATTTTCCACGTCAACAAAATCAATACTCTTGCCGGGATACAACAGCTTGTTGGCCACAAACTTCATGGTCTCCGGGTTGGGGGTCATTTCTGTGTAGATACTTATAATAGGGTTGCCTGTTTTAATCATAGCGCTGCATTTGAGTTACAAAGATAGCCAAAACGACAGGATTGGGTTTACGAAGCAAGGAAAGAGATTCTGCAGAAGGCCTTTGAATCCTGAATATGCATCACTTATGTATTAAAAGGGCGGACCTCGTTCAAAGTTCTTATCAACAACTGCTTCTATTATGAGAATGAAGAACAGATGATATGAAAAGATTAGGCCATCTAATCTTTACTTTCGGTATTAAAAAAGTCAAAAAGCAATGAGGAAAATATATCACTTAAGTAACTGTACTACCTGCCAGACAATTATCAAAAAAACGGGAATTGATAAAAAGGGCTTTGATATGCAGGATATAAAGTTTGAAAAAATAACCCCGGCGCAGATTGATGAAATGAAAAATATGGCAGGCAGTTATGAAGCATTGTTTAGCCGCCGCGCCATGAAGTACAAAGAATGGAAACTAAAAGACAAACAACTTACTGAAAAAGATTATCGCCAATATATTCTGGAAGATTATACATTTCTTAAGCGACCCGTTGTAATAATGGGAAATAAAATATTTATTGGCAGTGAAAAGAAAACCATTGAAGCATTAAAAGCGGCATTAGATTAATTATATTTTTGGCACTAAATACCCATTATGATAATGTGCCTTCAGGTATTTTTTATTGAGACTTTTATCAGTAAATTTTCCTTTTGAATTATCCCATGCAATTTTTTTCTGACTTCTGAAAGCAATATTCCCCAACTGGCATACGGTGGCAATATGTGCCCCGGTAGAAACAGGACAGTTGAGGTCATCTTGTTTTCCGGATTTTATTGCTGCAATAAAATTTTCCCAGTGTTTCTGCAATCCATTATCTGTTGGTTTCTTTCTCTCCACCTTAACCTTATCCTTGCTTCTGTTCTCTTCAATCACTTCCCATCCGCCACGATCCAATTCCAGGGTTCCGTTATTTCCGATAAATGCAATACCATGGTCTTTGCCAAATAAGCCATTATCAATTCCCATGGCATGATCCCAGATCAGGTTGAATTTTTCAAATTCATAAAGGGCACCCATCGTATCGGGAGTTTCCTGCGAAAGATCCGGGTAAGCAAAATTTCCACCCAGCGCCGAAACTGTTTTTGGAACATCTGCATTCATTCCAAAAACAGCATAATCCATTAAGTGCACACCCCAATCAGTCATCAAACCACCGGCATAATCCCAGAACCAGCGGAAATTGAAATGAAAACGACTGGCATTAAAATTTTTAGTTTCAGCCGGCCCCAGCCACATTTTATAATCCACTCCCGGAGGCGGATCGGTATCAGGAACTTTAGCTGCTGGTTTCATCCAGCCCTGGTAACACCATACTTTCACCGTTCTGATATTTCCAAGTTGCCCCGTCCTGATAAAATCAACTGCATCACGAAAATGCTGCTGGCTTCTTTGCCACTGCCCGGCCTGGACAATTTTATTGTATCTCTTTTGTGCAGCCACCATTGTCCTGCATTCTTCAATAGAATTGCCAACTGGTTTTTCTACATACACATGTTTACCGGCTTCACAGGCATGTATCATTTGCAATGCATGCCAATGGTCCGGTGTACCGATGATGACCATATCAATATCTTTTTGCTCCAGTAATTTCCGGTAATCATTAAATGTTTTCACTTTTGCTGCGTCCACATTCCCGTCCGTACCGGCACGGGCGGGCATCTTAGTAAGATCATTCATTCGTTTATCCAGTACATTTTTATCCACATCACAAAGAGCAACAAGGTTAACTCCGGGAATTTTCAGAGCGGCTGTCAGATTACTCCATCCCATGCCATTGATTCCGATTGCTCCTATATTCAGTTGTTCAGATGGAGACATCTTGTTTTTTAAAATGGTGAACGGATTGTTTGTAAATGAAGAAAGTAGTGTGCCGCCTGCTAAAAGTGCAGCAGCGTTTTGTATAAAACGACGACGATCAGACATAGTAATAGTTTTAGATGAATGAATTTACGAAGGATTACCCGGAAATTTTAGAAGCAAATTAATCTAAAGTGTCATGGTTCAAAAAAACCAACCTGCCCTTCATTGAATGAATATAATTTTACATATTGAAAGCAAAATATTTTTATGATCCGGAAAGCAATTAGCGGGGATTTTGATTTTATTTATGGGTTGTATATGCATCCGCAGAGCAATCCATTTTTATTGTATGAACAAATGAACAAAACTTCTTTCATGCCCATCTTTCAGGAACTCCTTGACAAAAAAGTTTTATATGTATATGAAAATGATAACAGAGCAATTGGAATGTGTAAGCTTGTACCTCAGCAACACCGGAATGCACATATTATTTATTTGGGCAGCGTAACCATACTTGCTGATCATACCGGAAAAGGCGAAGGATTGAAAATGATGGATGACATAAAAGCACTTGTACGGGAGAAGGGGTATTTAAGAATTGAATTAACCGTTGCAATCATTAACCAGAAAGCTATTCGTTTATATGAAAGAGCAGGGTTTGTAAAAGAAGGAGTGCTTAAAAACTATACACTACTAAAAAAGGAAAACAAGTTTCTTGATGAATTAGTAATGGCATATCTGTTCTGATAAAGATCATTTCAATATTCTGAGTTTGGCATAATTCAACATGATCTTTTTTTCTCCGTTGTGTTCAAACTTTACCGTTGCAATTGGATTATGTGCGGCCCCTTCCATTCTTATCACTTCACCAAAACCAAATTTCTGATGTTCTACTTTTTGTCCTGTTTGTAAATTGCTGGTATCACTGGGGGCAAAATCTGCTGAAGGAATATGATCTTTTGTTTGAAGCCTGTTGTCCGGAGTTAAATAAGATAGCTTTTCTTTTTTCCCCGAATGAGTCCTTCCGGACCATCCTTTCATTCTTTCAAAGGCTGTTCCGTTTCCCAATGAAGTGCCGGAATTTTTTGAACCACTGCCGGCATAACTTTTATCAATGAATTGATCAGGCAGTTCGTCTATAAACCGGCTGGGTTCATTTTGAACCAGGGTGCCGAAGCGGTAACGGGTATTAGCATAAGTAATCCACAGCTTTGATTTTGCCCTGGTGATCACCACATAAAAAAGCCGACGCTCTTCTTCCAGTTCTTCTCTGGTATTTATGCTCATTGCATTGGGGAAAAGCAGTTCTTCCAGGCCGGCGGCAAACACAACAGGAAATTCCAATCCTTTTGCCGCATGTATCGTCATCAGTTTTATTGTATCGGCATTCGGATCTTTTTCGTCTGCATCGGTGAGCAACGTGATCTGTTGCAAATAACTGCCCAAACTAGCCCCCTCTAAATCTCCCCCAACGGGGGAGACTTCGCCGTCGCCCAGATCCATGCTTTTCGGAATGTCTTTATTAATAAGGATATTTTCGTCAAGCTGGGATTGTGTGTAGTAAGCCCCTCCTTCGGAGGGGTTTGGGGAGGCTGCGCTTACAGTCCATTCCTTAATAGAGTTCAGCAGCTCCTGTACATTCTCATACCTTGCCAGGCCTTCCGTACTCTTATCATTGAACAACTCTTTTACAAAATTTGTTTGTTTACCTACATGCACGGCCACATCATAAGCATTATTTTTTTGAAGCATGCTGCGAAAGCTTTTGATCATGGTTACAAAATGCTCAATGCTTTCCAGCGTACCGGACCGGTAGCCAAGCTGTGAGGCGTTTTCCAGCACTTCCCACATGCTGATGTTATTTTCATTGGCAACCAGGATCGCTTTGTCAACCGTAGTTTTTCCAATACCTCTTGCGGGATAATTAATGATCCGCTTCAATGCTTCTTCGTCTTTTGGATTGATGATCACCCTTAAATAACAGATAAAATCTTTTATCTCTTTGCGCTGGTAAAAACTGATACCGCCATAAATAGTATAAGCCAGCCCCATCCTGCGTAAAGATTCTTCAAAGGCACGGCTCTGTGCATTGGTTCGGTAAAGAATGGCAAAATCTTTATTGAAAAAATGATTGCGGAGTTTTTGTTCCTGGATGGTATCAGCAACAAATTTTCCTTCTTCATTATCAGTCATAGTTCTTACCAGGCAGATTTTTTCCCCTTCCACATTTTCTGTCCACAGGTTTTTGGGGATTTGTCCCTTATTGTTTTTGATGATCTCGTTTGCTGTTTTTAAAATACTTTGCGTACTGCGGTAGTTTTGTTCCAGCTTCACCACTTTTACTTCTTCGTAGTCTTTCTGAAACTGTAAAATATTCTGGATGGTGGCTCCGCGGAAGCTGTATATACTTTGTGCATCATCCCCTACCACACAAACATTCTCATGCATGGCTCCCAGCAGTTTTATGATCTCATATTGTGATGTATTCGTATCCTGGTATTCATCTATTAAAATATAGCGGAACTTTCGCTGGTACTTGCTCAGGCTTTCAGGAATATTTTTAAGCAATTCATAAAACTTCAGCAACAGGTCATCAAAATCCATAGCGCCGTTTTTAAAACAACGCTTTACATAGGCATCGTAGATCTGTGAAATGGCCGGGCGGTTGCTGCGCAGATCTTCCTGTTGCAGGTAATAATCATTTGCATAATCCACCGGCCCCACCAGTGAATTTTTGGCAGAGGAGATGCGGTTATAAACAACAGATGGCTTATAGTGTTTATCATCCAGGTTCAATTCTTTGATGACTGTTTTTACCACACTTTTTGAATCATCCGTATCATAAATAGTAAAGTTGACGGGATAGCCGATCTTGCCGGCTTCTGCTCTTAAGATTCTTGCAAAAACAGAGTGGAATGTTCCAATATATAAATTTCTTGCTTCGTTGTTACCAAGAATATGCTCTACCCTTTCCTTCATTTCCTTTGCTGCTTTGTTGGTAAAAGTGAGGGCCAGTATATGAAAAGAATCAACTCCATTGGCCATCAGGTGGGCAACACGGGTGGTTAATACTTTTGTTTTTCCGCTGCCGGCACCTGCCACAATCATCAACGGGCCGTTGATATGAAGCACCGCTTCACGTTGTTTGTCATTCAATCCATCCAGGTAATCAATCATGGGCACAATTTACGTTCTTCAAACTGCATGATGAATTTATTGAAGCATTGCTTCAGGAAAGAAAGCAAATAATTACCTTCCGGTTTTTAAAATAAATGAAAATGAAAAAATTGATTGTTTTTGCAGCGGCTATTTATACAATTACTATTGGCAACTCGCAAACGCTGAGTAATACTGAAAAGCTGATTCTGAAAAATATTGAAGCGGACATGACCTCAACGATTGAGTTGCTGAAAGAGTCCGTGAATATTAACAGCGGCACATTTAATATAGAAGGGATTAAAAAAGTGGGTGAACTCTATGGCGAAGAGTTGAAAAAACTGGGCTTTACTGTGGAGTGGATAACCATGCCCGATTCGATAAAAAGAGCCGGCCACCTGGTAGCATACCGCAAAGGGAAAAAAGGGAAAAAATTATTTCTCATAGGGCATCTTGACACCGTGTTTGAACCGGACATGCCGGCCAACCCCTTTACCATGTTAAATGACAGCACAGCAACCGGCCAGGGTGTCAATGATATGAAAGGCGGGGATGTGCTGGTAATTGCAGCGCTGAAAGCCATGCATAAAGAAGGATTGCTGGACGAAGTTTCCATTACAGTTTATTTTACAGGCGATGAAGAAAATGCCGGGCACCCCAGAGTGCTGACCCGCGGCGATTTTATTGAAAGAGCAAAACAACATGATATAGCATTGGGATTTGAAGGAGCTTCCGGATTAAACACAGTAGCCACAGCCCGTCGCGGAGCAAGTGAATGGCGGCTGGAAGTGGAGGGCAGGCAAGCACATTCTTCCGGTGTATTTGGTGCAGCGGGCTATGGATCTATATTTGAAGCATCCAGAATCATTAATGAGTTCAGGGAAAAATTAGGCAAAGAACAATATCTCACTTTCAACCCGGGGTTATTTATCGGTGGATCAGAAGTGAATTATCATATTGCAGAACAAAAAGGAGAAGTGTCCGGTAAAACAAATATTATTTCTCCAAAAACAGTAGTCATCGGCGACCTCCGTTTTCTTTCTGAGCAACAAAAAGAAAAAGCCAGGGAAGCCATGCGGCAGATCGTTGCACAAAATCTTCCCGGTGCAAAAGCAACCATTAGTTTTAAAGACGGAATTCCTTCCATGCCGCCTACTCCGGGTAATGAAGCATTGGTGAAAATTGTGAGTGATGTAAGTTTAAGTTTGGGATATGGAGAAGTAAAACCGGGCAATCCCGGATCAAGAGGAGCAGGCGATATTTCTTATGTGGCCGATTATCTTGATTGCATTGACGGATTGGGCGTATCGGGCAGGGGGGCACATGCACCGGGAGAAACGATTAACCTGAATGAATTTCCCAAACTTATCAAAAGAGCGGCATTAGTTATTTACAGGTTGACAAGATGAGCCAGGCTTTCTTCCAGTTCCAAAAATTTTTGATAAAGGGAAATGGTGGTTTTTCCCGGTTTGCCATCGCCAATAATTTTTTCGTTCACTTTTAAAACGGGGAGTATTTTTTTAGTAGTGCTGGTTAAAAATATTTCTTTGGCATTCACCAGATCCTCTGTTGTGATATCGCATTCTTCCACCTGCATCGTTTCTTTTGCAAGGGATAAAACATTTTTCCTGGTGATGCCCTGAAGGATATGGCGACCGGGAGTAGCCAGTTTGTTTTCATTTGTAACGATAAAAACGTTGCTGCGGGGAAATTCCGTGATGATATTATTTTTAAAATACAATACATCGTCTGCCTTTTTTTCTTTCAGGAATGGCTGCAGCCAAACGGCCATTTGATAATTAATACTTTTGATATGCGGCATTTCCCGCTGGTGTTCGTAGCTGATGACAGAAATACCTTTTTCAAAATCATTATCTGTTAAAACGTTCAACGGGTTGCAGGTGATCAGCAGGTTGGGAGCAGCCGGCAGGTAACTGTCTGCCGAGTAGCCGCCGGTAAGCATCACCCGGATGCCGGCCCGGGCCATCCCCGATTTTTCAATCAGTTCAAGAATGATGTTGGTTAACTCCGGTTTATTTTGTTTTATATGTAAATGCATGGCTGCTGCAGAAGTATAGAAACGATCAAGATGATCTGCGATAAATAAAGGGATACCGTTTTCGGTTCTGAAAAAATCAAAAACAGCAAAACCCCTTTGCATGGAAAGATCAGATACATGCAGCAAGGCTTCATCATTTTTCAGAAAACGATCGTTAAGATAAATGGCCATATTATTTTTTTATACGATTGTGCTTAATAAAAATCTCTTTTACTTTTTTTAAAGGTAAAGAGGGTACAATTCTGCCGTTTTTTCCCTGCATGGTTTCAGCGGCCAACAAAGAACTGATAATTGCCTCTTCGGTAGCTTCAATGGCTGCCATAAATAAAGGAGACACGGCATCATTACTTAAAATTTTTTGCTGTAAAATATCAGGAGCATTAAATGAAACTCTCAAAAGGCTGTCGGTGGAAAAAGCAATTACGTAATCGCCGCTGCCGTTGCTGGCAATGCCGCCCGTTTTTGCCAAACCCATAAAGGCTCTTTTTGCCAACCGTTCCAGGTTGCGGGCATCCAGTGGCGCATCTGTTGCCACCACGATCATGCAACTGCCATCGGGATTTTCATTCAGCTGATCGCGGAGATAATATTTATTTAATTCTTCACCAACCGGTACGCCATCAATATTCAACACGCCGCCAAAATTTGTTTGTACTAACACGCCTATTGTATAACCTCCCAGTTTTTCGGGTAACACACGGGAGGCAGTACCTATTCCTCCTTTAAAACCAAAACAAACGGTACCGGTACCGGCGCCCACATTTCCTTCGGCAACGGGTCCTGGTTTCGCCGTATTGATTGCATTCAGCACATCGGCCTCTGATACATGGCTGCCCCGGATATCATTCAGAAAACCATCATTGGTTTCTCCCACTACGGCATTCACGGATTGTACGTTTTCATTTCCTTTTTGCGCCAGTGTATATTTTACAATAGCATTTATTCCGGTGGCTACATTTAAAGTATTGGTTAAAACAATTGGTGATTCGATGTTGCCCAGTTCTTTTACCTGTGTATAGCCGGCCAGTTTACCAAACGCATTACCTAAGTAAATGGCTGCAGGAATTTT
>DATDPZ010000358.1:0-36151 GCA_035292525.1 Chitinophagaceae bacterium | reverse complement strand
GTATTGATTGAACTTTGTATGTCCGTAAGGACTCCTTCGGAGGAATTATAATAAAAATAAATCCTTACTCTGCTTCTTCTGATATGGAATCGGAATTAATAATCCCCAGTTTTTCAACAGCAGACTGAGCAGCTATCTGAGATGCATCTTTCTTATTAAATGCTTTCCCTTCCGTAATTTTTTTCCCATTTATCACAGCGGCTATTGTAAATAGTCTCCGGCCATTCTCAATCTTTTCTTCCACGGTTTCAAACTCAAGTACTTTCCCGTTTTTATTGGCCCAGCCATATAATCTGTTTTTATGGTTGATCTCCAATATCTCCAGGTCATCAATAAACATATGTGGAAAAATAATTCTCTCTGCCACCCACTTACTGGTTTTTTTATAGCCCAGGTCAAGGAAAACCGCACCAACCAAGGCCTCGAGTGTATTGCCAAAAATGTGGCTTGCTTTTAAAGAGCCATCCGATTTATTAAAAAGAGTGATCTTCTTTAATCCCATGCGGATAGCAATATCATTCAATTGCTGACGGTTTACCATTTTACTCCGCATCTCGGTCAGAAACCCCTCTTCCCGGTATGGATAACGTTTGAACAGATAATCGGCCACCATGGCGCTGAGCACAGCATCTCCCAAATATTCCAGCCTTTCATTGTTTTCATCTGCATTTTCTCTTACTGACCGATGCGTAAGCGCTGCTTTATATAATGCAAGATTACCCGGGCTAAAACCCAGCACATTTTTTAATTGCTTCTTAAATGAAGCTACTTTTTTTCTTTTAAAAATAGTTTTGAAAAAATCCACAGGCAGAAAGCTACAAAATTTTAACCAATGATGCGGACGAAGATGCTAATATTATAAATCCCAAATTTCAAATTACAAATTACAAATTTCGGTGAGTTTTTTATTCATTAAAAATGTTTACTTTTTGAAAATTGAGATTTGGAATTTCAATCCGGAAATTTACAATGCGTACTTCTTCACAATCACACAGGCATTGTGGCCGCCAAACCCGAATGTATTGCTTAAAGCTGCCCTCACTGTTCGCTTTTGTGCTTTATGAAATGTAAAATTCAGTTTTGGATCAAGCTCCGGGTCATCTGTAAAATGATTAATAGTAGGCGGTACGATATCTTCAACCACACTTTTAATACAGGCAATTGCTTCTATTACACCAGCCGCACCCAAGCAGTGGCCAGTCATTGATTTGGTGGAACTGATATTTAAATTAAAAGCATGCTCCCCAAATACGTCCATGATAGCTTTTACTTCAGCTACATCACCCAATGGGGTAGAAGTGCCATGTGTATTGATATAATCAATGTCAGCTGCTGTCATGCCGGCATCCTGTAAGGCTGCATGCATTACATTTTTGGCGCCAAGTCCGTCCGGATGAGGGGCTGTGATATGATGTGCATCTGCTGTGGCGCCACAGCCCGCCAGTTCACAATAAATTTTTGCTCCTCTAGCCAGTGCATGCTCCAGGTCTTCCAGGACAATCATTCCGGCTCCTTCGCCCATCACAAACCCGTCCCTGTCTTTATCGTAAGGCCTGCTGGCTGATTGTGGATCATCATTTCTTTCGCTTAACGCTTTCATAGCATTAAATCCACCTACGCCGGCTTCGCTGATTACACTTTCGGCACCTCCGGTTAAAATAATATCTGACATTCCGAGTCGTATTAAATTATAAGCCTCCATCATGGCATTTGTGGAAGATGCACAAGCACTGACCACTGCAAAATTTGGCCCGCGGAAACCGTGTCGCATGGAAATATGTCCTGCGGCTATATCCAAAATCATTTTGGGGATAAAGAATGGATTAAACCGGGGGGTTCCGTCCCCTTTTGCAAAATTGATAACTTCTTCCTGAAAAGTAATAAGACCGCCAATGCCGCTGGCAAATACAACTCCCACCCTGTCAGGGTTCACATTTTCTTTTGAAATACCTGCGTCCTGTACCGCCTGATCACTGACAACAAGAGCCGTTTGTGAGAAACGATCAATTTTACGGGCTTCTTTTTTTTCCAGAAAACTGGTCGGTTCAAAGCCTTTAATTTCACAGGCAAACCTGGTTTTAAATTTAGAAGCATCAAAAAGAGTAATCATGCCGGCACCGGGAGTGCCATTGATCAGTCCATCCCAATAATCATTCAGGGTATTACCAATGGGTGTGATGGCGCCTAATCCGGTAATTACTACTCTTTTCAATTTCATATAACCAGCCTAAATTTTGATTAAAGATACAGATAGCAGACATGTACTGCAAGTAAAACCGCCTTCCCTGTAAATCAGTCAGAAGGCGGAGTGCATTTATTCCCTGCTTACCAGTTCGAAGGGCTACTTAGAAGCAGGTATTCCTTTTCCGCCAGAAGCGGAATGAAATATTACTTTGCGTTTTCGTCCAGGTAAGCAATAGCCTGACCCACTGTCGTAATGGTTTCAGCCTGCTCATCAGGAATGGAGATGTTGAATTCTTTTTCAAATTCCATGATCAGTTCTACGGTGTCCAATGAATCGGCACCCAGATCATTCGTAAAGGAAGCTTCGTTGGTAACTTCGGCTTCGTCTACACCTAATTTGTCTACAATAATTTTCTTTACTCTTGATGCGATGTCTGACATGATGAGATAGTTTAGTTTAATATGGCTGCAAAAATAGAATTTTTGAATTAATCACAGCATTAAAGCAGATATTTTTTATTATCTGAAAAGAGCTGGTAATTAAGGCAATGACTGCCTGGTACCAATTAAAATTATATTTTCAAACAATTGATAGTATTAATATATGTTGTAAATTGAATTTCTACATTGTGATCTTAAAATCAACCCATGGCTCTGAAAATATTAGATTTTGGTACGCCTGAATACAGGCAAATGATAAAATTACGGGACGAAATTCTGCGAAAGCCCCTTGGCCTCAGTTTCTCCGAATCAGAACTGGAGAAAGAAAAAAACTATATCCTGGTGGGTGCATTTGAAGATGATGAAATACTTGGCTGTTGTATGATTGTTGAAAAAGATCCCACAATTGCCCGTTTAAGACAAATAGCCGTATTAAATGATTTACAGGGAAAGGGTATTGGACGTGCCTTGGTTCTTTTTGCAGAAAATCTTGCCCGTGATCATGGTTATAAGATCATCAGTATGCATGCCAGGAAAAATACCGTTCCTTTTTTTGAAAAAATGGGCTACCAGGTTACCAGTGATGAGTTTATTGAATTAACCATTCCCCATGTGGAAATGGAAAAAGAGTTGTAATAAAATGTCAGTTAGTATTACCCTATTATTCAATTCCCGGACATGTTTTTATCACTACACTTTATTCGTCATTCACTTCTTATTAATTTTTTCTTTCAGAATTTTTCTTAATTGCAAAACATCCTCAGATGTTTTGCAACCATTTTTGGGAACCAGGAAAAAAGACCGGCTATCAAAATACAAGTGAAAAAAATGTGGACTTTCTGAAAAAGTGGCCAGCGTTTTCCAGGGCCATGAGCGGGAACCTCTTTCATTTCCCAATGAAAAATTTTCATCATTAAAACTCATTTGAAAATGATCTTTAAAAGTGGCTGTTCTTTTGTAAATAAAGTTGGGTAAAAGGAACCAAACACTGATCATCATTATAAACCACAAAGCAGAACCGATTAAAAATGCAAGTGCCGTAACAATTTTATAATAAAACAAAGCTGCCGAGATCAACGCAAATACATTGACCAGGATGATCATTAATTTTAACTCGGGCCGGGTGATAAAATGATATCGCAAGCCTTGTATTACCTTGCCTTTTTCGTATGAAAATTCAATAGTCAATTTCTTTTGGGGGGTTGTTTCAGTTCCTTTTCATTGATACTCCACTGGCCAAGCTTTTCGCCTTTCACTCCGATAAATTCAAGAAGAAGTTGTCTTTCGTCTCTTTTCCCGGAAATACTGAATCGTCCGTAATTCTGTTTTTCGTCCAAACCAAAAACCCTGTACGGATTATTTTTTTCTGCATAACCAAATGTATGGGTGCTGGCTGTCAGTGGCGAAATGGTGATATCATAAAGCGGATAATTACCCGGCCTTTCCAGCCTGATTACTTCGCTATGATGCCTGTCGCCTGTAAGAAACAAGACTCCGTTAATCGTATTGTCATTTAAAAAATTCATCAGCTCATCATATTCAGCAGGAAACCTTCTTAATTTATCAAAGGGGGAAACCGGGTTTAATACCTGGCTGCCGTTTGCAATGATCTTAAATGCAGCTGCGCTATGCAGTAATGCATTTTTCAACCATTCCATTTGTTGCCGGCCCAACATTTTTTTATCGGGGTTGGGCTTGCCATTAATGCTGTCTTTCATTTTGTCTGTACTACGCCACCAACGGTCATCCAGCATAAAAATGTCCACATCGCCCCATGAATTCATTGTGTAAATTCCTTCATTATTTTCTCCGTAGGATGGATTCATCCAGTAATTTTTCCAGATTTCCCGGCTGGTATTTTTCAGGATAAAACTTTTGCCTATATCATTGGGGCCAAAATCATGATCATCCCAAATGGCCAGCTGTGGCATTGCTTTGAGAAAATTCTGAAGTACCGGTCTTGACCGTTCCCATGATGCACGGTTCCAGAGACCCCATTCGCTGAAATAATCCACTTCTCTTGTGTACCAGTTATCACCCAGCCAAAGCATAAATGCGGTTTTTTTTCCGCCAGGCAGGCTTGTTTCTTTTGCCATTGTTTCAAAAATGGATGAATCTCCACCATAGGGTTTTCCCGGGCGGTCATACATTGGTTGGTTCATATAAGAACAGCTGCCGGCAAGGAATGAAAAGTCCGGTGCAGGTTTTCTGTACTGCCACAGCTCTTTTGTGATAAACTCTCCTTTTGCATCGGAGGAGTTACCATTAATTAAAAACTGATATTCGTAGGTTGTATTCATATCCAACCCGCCAATTGCAAACTGAATGGGATTAAACGTTTTTCCCAATTGATCTTTATAAGGGATGATCAGGCTTTCTGCATTCCCCTTTTTCCTGTATTGCAGCAATACTGATTTCACCTCTGCTGATACTTCCAGCCAGACTTTTGCATCCCGTAATTCAACGGGTCCAAGCATAGGACCTGCAATGATTTCTTTTTTTTGTGAAAAGGAAGAAATTGAAAAAAATAACACCCCAATTATTATTAACCGCTTATTCATTTCCCGGATTTTTGGATGGTAAAGATAAGTGCCGGAAGCTGATTTTATTTACAAAGGATAATAAACAAAAAGCCTCCCGGATGGAAGGCTTCCCTATTTTGAATTTTTCAAAATTTATTTATTCATCAAATGTTTTGCTTCGATGCTGAGTGTAGCATGTGGCACTGCTCTTAATCTTGCTTTGTCAATTAATCTGCCGGTAACACGGCAAATACCGTAAGTTTTATTTTCAATACGCATCATGGCTTTTTCCAGGTGATCAATGAAAGTGATCTGGCGGCTGGCCATCTGACTGAGTTGTTCTCTTTCCATACTCACACTGCCATCTTCCATAGTCATGTAACGACCTTCATCCATATCGCCACTTTCATCTTTACGGGTAATGAGACCCTGCAGGTATGCCAATTCTTTTTTTGCCGCATCCAGTTTTTTCTGAATAAGCTCTCTGAATTCATTTAAATCTGAATCGGAATACCGCTGAGAGGGCATTCCCGGATCCTGCCGCTGGGTATCCAGCACAGATTTGGTGAAATCAGGTTCGTACTTTTTTACTGACTTTGTGCTCGTTTTAGGAATCACAATTTTCGTGGGTTTTGCAGGTTCTTTTTTCACGGTTGATTTTATTACGGGTTTTACGGATACTAAGGAACGGGCAATATCCAAATTTGATTTTTTTGCTGCAGCCTTTACCGGTTTTGCAACAATTTTTTTAGCGGCAGGTTTGGCTACCGGTTTTTTTGCAACAACTTTTTTAGCAGGTTTGGCTGCTTTTTTTAGTCCTGTTTTTTTTGCAGTAACTTTCACAGCTTTTTTAGAAACTGTTTTCTTAACCGGCTTAATTGAAGCTGGTTTTTTGGCCGTCTTTTTTTTGGCGGGCTTTACTGTTTTTTTTGGTACAGGCCTGCCTGCTGGACGGGCTGGCTTTTTCTTTGTAGCCATAGGTTTAAGCTTTTTTTAAAATGATCACTTTTAATTGAAAATCATTCACTTCTATTTCTGTACCGCTATCTAATTCTGACAAAATTTCTAAGTTGTCCGCAAGAATTTCGGCGCAAATATAGTCTTTAAACTGAGCTAATGAATTTTTTAATCCATTTTCAGCCGACACTTTAACTTCTATTTTATCTGTTAGCTCCAATCCGCTATCCTTCCTGATTTTCTGAATCCTGTTCACAAACTCCCTGGCATTCCCTTCCTGCTGTAATGCAGTGGTGATATTTACATCAAGTGCTACAGATAATGAACCTTTATTTGCCACCAGCCAGCCTGGAATGTCTTCGCTGGTTATTTCCACTTCGGAAGCAAGTAATATTAAATCTTCACCGTCAATCGACAAATTAATTTGTCCTGCATTTTCCAACATTGCAATCTGTTCTCCCGTAAACTGGCTTATCAATTGTGAAACAGTTTTCATTTTTGATCCCAGTTTTTTACCTAATGCGACAAAGTTTGCTTTTGCTTTTTTCTGTATAAATGTGTTGTCAGGATTTAAATACTCAATTTCCTTAATGTTCACTTCCGCTTTAATAAGGTCTTCCACTTTCTGAATTTGTGATTTCATGGAAGGATTCATTACTGGTATCAGCACTTTTTGCAATGGTTGGCGAACTTTTATGTTTTGTTTTTTACGTAAGGATAAGATAAGTGATGAAATATCCTGGGCCAGCATCATTCTTTCTTCCAAAGAGGTATCTATAGCCTCCCTACCCGCCAATGGGGGGATTTGTGAAGCCTCAACTTCAATTGAAGGAAAGCTAATGTGGTGTATAGATTCTGTATTGAATCTTCCGGTTATATTATTCAGGTTTTGAAAAATTGCGTCGCTGAAAAACGGAGATATCGGAGCTATCAGCCTCAATACGGTTTCCAGACATTCGTATAAAGTCTGGTAGGCACAGATTTTATCCTGCTCATATTCTCCCTTCCAGAACCTTCTTCTGCACAAACGAACATACCAGTTACTAAGATGTTCGTCTGCAAAATCTTCAACTGCCCGTCCTGCATGGGTGGGTTCATAATCGTCCATGTATTCATTAACTCTTTTCACCAATGAATTCAGTGAAGAAAGAATCCAGCGATCAATCTCCGGTCTTTCATTTAGTGGTATATATTTTTCCTTAAATGTAAAACCATCCACGTTGGCATAAAGTGCAAAAAACTGGTAGGTATTATAAAGTGTTCCAAAAAATTTTCTTTGCACTTCTTTAATGCCGTCCAGGTCAAATTTCATATTCTCCCAGGGAGAAGCATTGGTAATAAGATACCACCTTGTTGCATCCGCACCGTAGGTTTCAATGGTTTTGAAAGGATCCACCATATTGCCTAACCGCTTGCTCATTTTATTTCCTTTCTTATCGAGCACAAGCCCATTGGAAATGCAAGTCTTGTAAGCTACCGAATCAAAAACCAAAGCTGCGATGGCATGCAAGGTATAAAACCAACCTCTTGTCTGATCAACCCCTTCTGCAATAAAATCTGCAGGGAAAGATTGCTTGAATGTTTCTTTATTCTCAAAAGGAAAATGCCATTGTGCATAAGGCATGGCACCACTGTCGAACCACACATCAATTAAATCAGGAACCCGTTTCATGGGTTTGCCTGATTTGCTTACCAGAATAATATCATCAACAAATGGTTTGTGTAGATCGAGCCCCTTTAAATCTCCCCTAAAGGGGAGACTTTGCATTACTCCGGCACTTACGGATTTTTCAGATTCATTAACCAACTCTTCAATACTACCAATACAAATTTCTTCTTCTCCGTCTTCCGTTTTCCAAATAGGTAGCGGTGTGCCCCAGAATCTTGACCGGCTAAGGTTCCAGTCCACCATATTCTCCAGCCAGTTTCCAAATCTGCCTTCGCCGGTAGACTTGGGTTTCCAGTTGATGGTTTTGTTTAACTCCACCATCCTGTCTTTAATAGCAGTGGTTTTGATAAACCAGGCATCCAGCGGATAATAAAGAATGGGTTTATCAGTACGCCAGCAATGCGGGTAACTGTGCTCAATTTTTTCAACTTTAAAAGCACGGTTTTCTTTTTTAAGTTTTACGGCAATGTCAATATTTACATCTATATAATCTTTCTGGTCTTTATAATTTTTTACATAGCGATTGCTGAATTCTCCCAACCCATCTACAAATTTTCCTTCGCGGTCAACCATAGTAAGAATACCGATATTGTATTTTTTGCCAACTCTAAAGTCATCTGCACCGAATGCCGGAGCAGTATGAACGATGCCTGTGCCATCTTCTGTAGTTACAAAATCTCCAACTAAAACTCTGAATGGATCAGCATCAGGGGTGATCTCCCTTATTCGTTCTAATGAATTTGCATCATAAGGAAGTAATTGCTGATAAGAAAGGCCTTCTAATTCACTTCCTTTGAACTCACCGAGTATTTTCCAAGGAATAATTTTTACTTTCTCATTGTAACTTTCGAAATCTCCATTTTCACTTTCTGGTTTGAAGTATTTATTCAATAATGCTTTTGCTAAAACAACATTAATTGGATTGTGCAGGTAGGGATTAAATGTTTTTACCAGAACATAATCTATATTCGCCCCGACAGTCAGTCCAAGATTGCTGGGTAATGTCCAGGGAGTTGTTGTCCATGCCAAAAAGAAGACCTCTTCATTATTTTTTTGAAGATTGTGTATCTGGTAATGTGGAGCAGCTAAAGTATTCTCTTCGGGGAGATTTAGAGGGGCCGCTTTAAACATTGCAACAGCAGAAGTATCCTTTACATCTTTATATGTTCCGGGTTGGTTCAATTCATGCGAACTTAATCCTGTTCCTGCTGCCGGCGAATAAGGCTGTATACTTACACTCTCATACAACAATCCTTTTTTATACAACTCACTCAGCAACCACCAAAGCGTTTCTATATACTCATTCTTAAAGGTGATATAGGGATCATTCAGGTCAACCCAGTAACCCATTTTCCTGGTGAGGTCATCCCATTTGTCTTTGTATCGCAATACCGCTTCACGGCATTTCAGGTTATATTCTTCAACAGAAATTTTCTTACCAATATCCTCTTTGGTGATTCCTAATTCTTTTTCTACTCCCAATTCAATCGGCAATCCATGAGTATCCCATCCGCCTTTGCGTTTTACCTGGAAACCCTTCATAGTTTTGTAACGGCATACCAGGTCTTTCAATGTTCTTGAAATAACATGATGAATGCCGGGCATGCCATTGGCGCTGGGTGGCCCTTCATAAAATACAAATGGAGTGGCTCCTTCTCTTAAAGAAACACTTTTCTCAAATGCATTTTTCTCCTGCCATTGGGCAAGGATTTCCTGCTCAATGGAGGGTAGATTCAATCCGGAAAATTCTTTGTATTTACCACTCATATTATATCCCTGAAAATGCCTGCAAAGGTATGGGAATCGAAAGGCTTTTTTAAGGTTTTAATTACTTAAATCTCCGGCCAACCCATTAGTTCCTGATCAAAATCAGTCGCTGCCCCTATAGTTATCAACTTAATTTTTTCTTCCTTTGTTCAACTTCGCCAGATGACAACGAAAGCTACGTTTGCTAAGCTGGTAAAAAAATATAACCCGCCCATCCCCCGCTATACGAGTTATCCTACCGTTCCTGTATGGAAAAACGGTCTTGATATAAACCTGTGGCAACAATTATTACAGCAGCAGTTTTCTTTACACAATACAAAGAATGGCATCAGCCTATATATTCATTTGCCCTTTTGCGAGTCGCTCTGCACCTACTGCGGATGTAATAAAAAAATTACTACTAATCATAGTGTGGAAGAAGAATACCTGCTGATGATTGAAAAAGAGTTTTCGCTGTACCTGGATTTGCTGAAAGAAAAACCAGTGATCAGGGAAATACACCTGGGGGGTGGCACACCTACTTTTTTTTCGCCTGCGAACCTGGAAAGATTAATCAACTATATAAAACTAAAATCAATCGTACATCCGCTGTATGAATTCAGTATTGAAGGCCATCCTAACAATACAACAAGGGAGCATTTACAGTCCCTGTATGATCTTGGTTTTCGCCGCATCAGTTACGGCGTACAGGATAATGATCCGGAAGTGCAGCGTATCATCAATCGTATTCAACCACTGGAAAATGTAAAAAATGCAACAGAAATAGCAAGAGAGATCGGTTTTGAATCAGTGAACTTCGATCTTATTTATGGCTTACCCAAACAATCGTTGCAAAGCATCACAAGAACTCTTGAGCAGGTACTCAAATTAAGACCAGAGCGGATTGCTTTTTATAGTTATGCTCATGTACCATGGACCAGCCGTGGCCAACGATTGTTTGATGAAAATGATCTGCCGTCACCCGAAGAAAAATTGCAACTCTACCTGAAAGGGAAAGAAATATTGATAAATAAGGGTTATACGGATATTGGCATGGATCATTTTGCATTACCCACGGATACACTTTATGATGCGTGGAAGGAAGGCACTTTACACAGAAATTTTATGGGTTATACCACGCAGCATACTTCTATCCTGCTGGGGCTTGGTGTTTCCAGCATCAGCGATACCGGAACAGCCTTTGCCCAAAATAAAAAATCGCTGCATGAATATTATGAAAGCATCAGCAACAATGAGATTCCGGCTTTCAGGGGTTATTTCTTAAATGAAGAAGACATCGCTTTCCGGAAATATATTCTTAATATCAGTTGCCAGGGAAAAACAAAATTTGTCCCGGCACACCTGGATCTATTAAATCAATTTACTTTCCCTGAACTGAGAGAACTGGAAAAGGATCAACTTATTGAATGGAATGAATCAGGGTTAACCGTAACAATATTGGGCCGGCATTTTATCCGTAATATCTGCAGTGCATTCGATCTTCATCTTATCAGGAATAAAAAAGAAAGTACCAAATCCCAGTTCAGTAAAGCTATCTGACTTTTATTGAAACGGTTATTTCTTAGTGCTTTTTTCTCTTACTATCTTATATATTTTGACAGCACTCATCAGCAGCACTATAAATAAGATTAAGCCAACTATTCCCCATACCACGCTGATGTTTTGTTTTACCACTACGAGCATCACAATAGCAATGAGGAAAATGGTAGCCACTTCATTCCAGATTCGCAGTTGCTGTGAAGTGTAAAGAAAATTTCCTTTTACCTGTTGTTTGTAAATTTTATGAAGAGAGAAATGATAGAGATAAAGAAAGAAAACAAAAATTAATTTTACCAGCATGAAACTGCCTGCGGGTTTAAATAAAATCATATCCCAACCACCTTTAAATAATACCAACAACCCGAAGATAAGTGTAAGTACTGCCGAAGGCCAGGTAATACCATACCACAAACGTTTCATCATGATGGCAAACTGTTCCTGCAAGGCTTCTTTCACAGCCACTGGTTTATCATTGGCTTCTGTATTGTAAATAAACAGCCTTGGCAAATAAAACAGGCCGGCAAACCAGGTAACAATAAAAATAATATGAAGGGCTTTTAAATAGAGATACATAAGGCTGCTATGCTAATAACATTTGTTGATTTCCGCTTGTATAATCATTCATCCATTTTGAAATAGTACTCACCCACAATGGATGTACATTCAGGCAGGGTATAAAAGTATAACTTTCTCCACCGGATTGAATAAAGGTTTCTTTCCCCCTTTCTGAAATTTCTTCCAGGGTTTCCAAACAATCACTTACAAAGGCCGGACAAATGATCAGCAATTTCTTAATCCCCTCTTTTGGCATTTGTTCTAAGCGTATATCTGTAAAAGGCTCCAGCCAACCTTTACCCAGTCTTGATTGAAATGAAATACTATACTTATCCGCTGCAATATTCAATTGCGAAGTGATAAGTATAGTAGTGGTAAAACACTGGTGCCGGTAACAAAAATCATGTGCCGGCGAATTGACCTCACAACAATTTTCCAGCTGCAAACAATGACGGCCCGTAATATCACTTTTTTTAATATGCCTTGCCGGTACGCCATGATAGCTGAATAAAATATGATCATAATCCCGGCTGAGATAAGGTTTCATATTTTCTGCCATGGCATTAATATAATCCGGATGGTTATAATAAGGCTTAATCGTAATCAGCTTAAATTTATATTTCTCCCTTGCATGTACTTCCTTCATATACTCAACAGCCGTTTCATAACTACTCATAGCATAATGAGGATAAAGTGGAAATAAAATCACTTCTTCCAATCCTTCCACCTTTTGCATCAATTCTTCATAGGCAGCTTTTGGTGAAGGGTTGCCATAACGCATGGCAATTGTTATGGGTTCATCTAATTGCTGCTGAACGGCATTTTGCAATTGCCTCGTCAGTTCAATTAACGGGGAACCCTCTTTCCACCAAATTGTTTTATAAGCCTCCGCACTTTTTGCAGCACGAAAAGGAACAATGATCCCTTTTACCAATAAAAGCCGAAAGAAGTATGAAATGTCTATAACTCTGCCATCCATTAAAAATTCGTTCAGGTATTTCCGGACGTCTTTTACTTCTGTAGAATCCGGTGAACCTAGATTCATCAAAACAATTCCTCTTTTAATCTGTGTCAGCATATTATTTAAAATAGTTTGTAAATGTAACTGCAATAAGAAACAAATCATCAAAACCAAATTTATTTTGATTAAGGCATGCTGTTTACGGATTAAATAAAATAATGACTGGGTAACGTCTTAACATGATTACGAACAGTTATTGCCATGAGGAGAATCAATTGCTAAAATGACAGAGCAATGACAGAGATTTTAGGCACTTGAAATTACGGAAAGTACTTTTGTGATCAAGAATTAAGAAAACAGATTATGTACGTCACAGGATCAAAAGATATAGACAGGTTTTACATTGCCGGACTCAACTACAGGAAAACAGATGCTGCCATCAGAGGTCAGTTTGCAATCAACCAGGGTCAATATGCTGCTATACTTGAACAGGCTCCTTCCTTTGGACTGAATGAATTCTTTATACTTTCTACCTGCAACCGGACTGAAATTTATGGGTCTACAGATAATCCTGATCAATTGATTAATCTTCTTTGTACACAAACGGAAGGGTCTGTTGAAACTTTTAAAAATCTTTCTTATTTTAAACAAGGCACAGAAGCCATTGAACATCTTTTTGAAGTGGGTGCTGGTCTTGATTCGCAGATTCTGGGCGACTACGAAATTGTAGGGCAGATTAAAAAGGCAGCAAAGCTGGCTAAAGATTATGGATCTATAAATGCTTTTACTGAAAGGTTGATCAACGCCATCCTGCAATCTTCCAAAGCCATCAAAAACCAAACAGGGTTAAGCGACGGTACTGTTTCCGTATCATTTGCCGCCATACAGTATATACGTGAAAATGTAAAATCAATAAAAGACAAAAAGATTCTTTTACTGGGAACAGGTAAAATCGGACGCAACACCAGCAAGAACCTGGTAGATTATGTCGGCACAAAAAATATTACGCTTATTAACCGGACAGAAGAAAAGGCAATCAACCTTGCTGAAGAATTAGGACTACAATCGGCACCGCTGGAAGAATTGCCACAATTCATTGCAGCTTCAGACATTATTTTAACGGCAACTAATTCAACTGAGCCGGTAATTTTAGCATCCTACCTGCAGAATCGTGGCCAAAAACTCATTATTGATCTTTCAGTTCCCAGCAATATAGAAATTGCCGCTCAGCAGTTACCCAATGTTATGCTGGTTAATGTGGACGAACTTTCAAAGATGAAAGATGAAACACTGGCCAGGCGAATGGCTGAAGTTCCTAAAGTGAAAGCCATTATTGCTGAACACATCACTGAATTTATGGATTGGTACCAGATGCGTCAAAATGTGCCGGTGCTGAAAGCAGTAAAAACAAAACTCAAAGAAATTCATACTTCCGCGTTATTTATACCTTTATACAATTACGGCATCTCCCCGGTCAGCGCTGATGAAAAAATTCAGCGGGTGATCAATGGCCTGGCATCGAAAATGAGAACACAGAACCAGAAAGGTTGCCAGTATATTGAAGCCATCAATGAGTTTATTGCTACCGGCACGAATTAACAACCATGGGAAAAATTATCCGGATTGGAACAAGAGAAAGTCAGTTGGCCGTATGGCAGGCCACACAAGTAAAGACATTACTTGCACAATTTGATTTTGATGCCGAACTCGTTTATATTAAAAGCGAAGGCGATCTTGATCTGAAAACTCCATTATATGAAATGGGTGTGCAGGGCGTGTTTACCAGAAGTTTGGATATCGCTCTTTTGAATGATAAGATTGATCTCGCTGTTCACTCTATGAAAGATGTGCCCACGCAATCAGCAAAAGGTATTGTACAGGCAGCGGTGCTGAAGAGAGGTTCATACAAAGATGTTTTTGTGCCTCACCCGGATTTAAGTGATGTACATACAATTTTTGGACGTGGAGTGATTGAAGAAAAAAATATTTCTGTTACAACATCAGGATCCAAAAAAGAAGAACAGGCACATACTGATTACATCAATACCGGTGAACCGGTAAATGCAGTAATTGCTACAAGCTCTATCCGCAGAAAAGCGCAATGGTTAAACCGCTATCCGCATCATAAAGTAGAAACGCTGCGGGGAAATGTGAATACCCGTTTACATAAACTGAAAGAAAGTAACTGGCACGGAGCTATTTTTGCCGCTGCCGGACTTGAGCGTATTGATCTTCTCCCCAAAAATAGTATTGAATTGGATTGGATGTTACCTGCTCCTGCACAAGGTGCCATTATGGTTGTTTGCCGGGATGCTGATGATCATTGTCTGGATGCCTGTTCAAATTTTAATGATGCAGGCACTGCCTTGTGTACGAAGATCGAAAGAGATTTTTTAAAAATATTATTGGGTGGATGTTCCACTCCCATCAGTGCATTGGCAGAAATAGTGGAAGATAAAATTCATCTCAAAGGAAATATTTTATCCCCGGATGGAAAGCAGATAGCAGGATTTAATGCCATTGAGCCGGTTATGATGGCCGATGATTTAGGAGTAAGGGCAGCAGAAGGTTTATTAAAAAATGGAGGACAATCCATCGCAGACAGTATCCGCTATGCAGGATAATCCTATAAATATATTATCAACAAGACCATTGCAGGATGAATGGGTAGCGGAAGCAAAAGCGATGGGCATCATCATTGATCAGCTATCTTTTATAGAAACAGAACCGATTGTATCCATTGAAGTACAGCAGGAAGTAGAACAGGCATTGATCTTATCTGCAACAGTTGTTTTTACAAGTATGAATGCCGCAGCAGCCGTTGCTAACTGGATGGATGGGCAACAACCTGACTGGAAAATATACTGCATCGGGTTTGCAACAAAAGAATTGGTGAAAAATTCTTTTGGCGAAGAAAGCATTGCCGGTACCGCATCATCGGCTGCTGAATTAGCTGCAGTGATGATTGAAAACGGACAAACAGATGAAGTGATTTTTTTCTGTGGCGACCAGCGAAGGGATGAATTACCTGAAATTCTCTGTAGCAATGGTATAGAAGTAAATGAAATCAATGTTTATCAAACGATCACCATGCCGCACCATATTAAAAAAAAATATGCCGGCATTTTATTTTTCAGTCCCGGTGCCGTACAAAGTTTTTTCAGTGTTAATAAAATAAACAGTGAAACGATTTTATTTGCTATTGGTAACACAACAGCAAATGAAATAAAAAAATACAGTAAAAATAAGATCCTTATCAGCGACCAGCCCGGAAAAGAAAACCTGCTGAGAAAGATGATGGAATATTTTGGAGATAGCTGATTTAGAGTTTAAGATGTCAGATTATCAATATTAATCAAACATCAACCATAAATCAGGCATGGGACATAAGAAATAAAATTTATGCTTAAAAACGATTTATTATTAAAAGCACTTCGCGGAGAACCCGTAGAACGTCCGCCGGTATGGATGATGCGTCAGGCAGGAAGATATTTACCTGACTACATTAAGCTGAGAGATAAATATGATTTCTTTACCCGTGTGCAGACACCGGAACTTGCAACGGAAATTACCTTACAACCGGTTGACCTGGTTGGCGTGGATGCGGCGATCATCTTCAGTGATATTTTAGTGATCCCGCAAGCAATGGGAGTTGAGGTATTGATGGAAGAGGGAAAAGGACCTTCGCTTCCAAAAACAATTACGACCCAAAAAGATATTGAAGCTTTGATCACCACCGGTACAGAGGAAAGTCTCAAATATGTTTTTGATGCATTGTCACTCACAAAAAAAGAATTGAACGGCAGGGTTCCTTTGATTGGTTTTGCGGGAGCACCCTGGACCATTCTTTGCTATATGGTAGAAGGGAAGGGAAGTAAAACATGGGATAAAGCCAAACAATTTGCTTACACCGAAACACCATTAGCTCATCAACTGTTACAAAAGATCACAGACATTACTATTGTCTATTTAAAAGCACAGGTAAAAGCCGGCGCTGATGCTTTGCAGGTATTTGACAGTTGGTCGGGTTCATTAAGTCCTGCAGATTTTAAAGATTTCGCACAACCCTATTTACTACAAATAGCCGATGCATTGAAAGAGGATGCCCCGGTTATTTTATTTCCTAAAGGAAGCTGGTATGCTTTGAAAGATTTAAGTAACAGCAGCGCAGCCGGAATTGGTATTGACTGGTGTATAACGCCTGAGTTGGCAAGAGAAATGACAGGAAATAAAACCACTTTGCAGGGAAATTTTGATCCTGCAAAATTGCTGTCACCTGTTCCGCAAATTAAAAAATGGGTAAAAGAAATGATTGATGGTTTTGGCACACAAAAATATATTGCCAACCTTGGACATGGTATTACCCCCAATGTTCCTGTTGATCATGCAAAAGCATTTGTAGAGGCAGTGAAGGAATATTCATTGGTAACTTCATGAGCATTTAACATATGAGCATAAAGGAAAACTGGATACATTACGTTCATGATCTTCAAAACAGGATATGTGCTGTATTGGAACAGGTTGATGGTAAAGCGAAGTTTGTTGAAGATGTGTGGCAAAGAGCAGAAGGCGGTGGCGGCAAAACAAGAGTGATAGCAAACGGAAAAGTTTTTGAGAAAGGCGGCGTAAATACTTCCATTGTGTTTGGTGATGTAACTGATGTCATGCGGTCGCAATTAAAAATTAATGGTGATCGTTGGTTTGCCTGCGGATTAAGTCTTGTGATTCATCCTGTAAATCCTTTTGTTCCCACAATACATTGCAATTACCGCATGTTTGAATTGTACAATGAAAATGAAGAAGTGAATGACAGATGGTTTGGCGGCGGTACTGATCTCACTCCTTATTATCTATTAGAAGAAGATGCCAGGCACTTTCATCAGACTTATAAAGATATATGCGATGTATATGATCTTTCTTTCTATCCAAAATTTATGAAAGAATGTGATAATTATTTTGTGAACTGGCACCGTAATGCAGAACGCAGGGGAATCGGCGGTATATTTTATGACTATCAACGTCCGGCAGAACTTCAGGATGTTGATTTTTGGATGAACTTCGGAAAAAGTTGCGGCAATGCATTCACTACAGCTTACATCCCGATCGTAGAAAAAAGAAAGAATACAGCCTATAGAACAGAACATAAACACTGGCAGGAAATAAGAAGAGGTCGGTATGTCGAATTTAATTTAGTTCACGACCGTGGTACTTTGTTTGGATTAAAAACAAATGGACGGGTTGAAAGTATATTGATGAGTCTTCCGCCAGCCGTTCGCTTCGAATATAATGATCAGCCGGCGCCTGGAAGTGAAGAGGATAAACTGTTACAAGCCTGTTTACGACCCAGGGAATGGATTTGATGCCTGATTTAGGATGTCTGATTTATGCAAATATAAATTTGTTCAATGATTGAAAACTTAAATTATGACCAGGAAAGAATTACAAGCAAGAACTAAAAAATTTCATGTTGATATAATAAAACTTTGTGAAGCGTTTCCTAAAAATGCTGCTGGTTTTGAAACTGCCAAACAATTAATCAGGTCAGCAGGTTCTGTCGGGGCGAATTACAGGGCGTCGGTTAGGGCAAAATCAACTAATGATTTTATTTATAAAATTGAGATTGTTTTGGAAGAAGCTGATGAAAGTCATTACTGGCTTGAAGTAGTAAAAGATGCAATGTTACAAAAGGGAGAAGAACTGGAAAGACTGATAAAAGAAGCCAATGAATTGACGGCCATTTTTGCTGCTACCGATAAAACAAATAAAGCAAAATGGAATAAACCGAAGAAATAAATATCCGATATCCAATGCAGGATGTATGAATATTTGGAAATTTGGTATCTGCATCATAAATCAGATTTTATTTATAAATAATTGTCCTGTCAGATTTAAATAAATCAGACATCAGACATCTTAAATCAGACATTAATTATGTATTTACAAAGAAGAAACAGGATACTAAGACAGTCATCTGTCATCCGCTCAATGGTAACTGAAACTAAGCTTACACCCAACGACTTTATCGTTCCGCTATTTATTGATGAAGGAGAAAATATTAAAATTGAAATAGCTTCCATGCCCGGTTATTACCGGAACAGCCTTGATATAACAGTAAAAGAAGTAAAAGAACTCTATGCTATGGGATTGAAGAGTGTATTGTTATTTGTAAAATCAAAAGACGAATTAAAAGATAATACAGGAAAAGAAGCATGGAACAAAGACGGACTGATGCAGCGGAGCATTAAAGCAATTAAAAATGCTGTGCCGGAAATGTATGTGATGACAGATGTGGCACTGGATCCATATTCTTCATACGGCCATGACGGTATTGTAAAAGATGGAGAAATTATAAATGATGAAACAGTTGAAGCTTTGGTAAAGATGAGTATAAGCCATGCAGCAGCCGGCGCTGATATGGTAGCTCCCAGCGATATGATGGACGGCCGCATCGGCGCTATCAGGAAAGGATTGGAAGAAAACGGATTTACCAAAACAGGTATTATGAGTTACAGCGCCAAGTATGCTTCCTGTTTTTATGGCCCTTTTCGTGATGCATTAGATAGTGCTCCTGGTTTTGGCGATAAGAAAACATACCAGATGGATTATTCCAACCGAATCGAAGCAGTGAAAGAAACATTAATGGATGTGGAAGAAGGAGCAGATATAGTTATGGTGAAACCTGCACTGAGTTATTTAGATATCATTCGCGAAGTAAAGAATGCGGTGAATGTACCGGTAAGCGCCTACAACATCAGCGGTGAATATGCCATGATTAAATCAGCAGCTAAAATGGGCTGGCTGGATGAAGACAAGGCGATACTGGAAGTATTAACTTCTATTAAAAGAGCCGGGGCTGATTTGATCGCAACTTACTTTGCGAAAGATGCAGTAAGGTTGATTAGCTGATTTGGAAAAGTGTTGATTCAATTCAAACGATTATAAGAGTATGTCAATAGAAAGAAGCAAAGCATTATTTGAAAGAGCACAAAAAACTATTCCCGGCGGAGTAAACTCACCGGTGAGAGCATTTAAAAGCGTAGGAGGAACACCGGTGTTTATGAAAAGTGCAAAAGGCGCCTACTTATACGATACCGACGGAAACAAATACATTGATTACATAGCATCGTGGGGACCAATGATTTTGGGTCATGCATACGAACCGGTAGTAAAAGCCATCCGGGAAAAAGCACTGGGTTCAACTTCTTTTGGCGCCCCAACAGAACTGGAAATTGAAATGGCAGAACTCATCATCAGTATGGTGCCAAATGTTGATCTGATAAGAATGGTAAGCAGCGGAACAGAAGCATGTATGAGTGCCATTCGCCTGGCAAGAGGTTATACCGGCAGAAACAAGATTATCAAATTCGAAGGGCATTATCATGGTCATGCTGATTCATTTTTAGTGAAAGCCGGAAGTGGTATGGCTGCTTTGAATATACAAACTGTGCCTGGCGTTACTGCCGGCGTAGCGAATGATACATTGACAGCCGCATACAATGATCCGGATGCCGTGAAGAAATTAGTTGCAAATCATAAGGGAGAAATTGCAGCCATCATTGTTGAACCAGTGGCAGGAAATATGGGTTGTATTTTACCTCAGCCCGGATTTCATGAAGGATTAAGAAAGTTGTGTGATGAAGAGGGGATTATTTTCATCTTTGATGAAGTGATGACAGGTTTTCGCCTGGCACCGGGTGGCGCTCAGGAAAAATTAAACATCAATGCTGATCTGGTAACCTATGGAAAAATAATTGGTGGCGGCATGCCTGTAGGTGCTTTTGGTGGCAAGAAAGAAATTATGCAGCATATTGCACCACTTGGTAATGTGTACCAGGCAGGAACATTAAGCGGCAATCCTATCGCTATGATTGCCGGTTATACCATGCTGAAGGAATTAAAAAGCAATCCGTCCATTTATATTGAGTTGGAAGAAAAAACCGTTTACCTGAAAAATGGCCTGGATGAAGTATTGAAAGCATGGGGACAACCTTATGTCATTAATCAGTTTGGCTCCATGATCAGCGTACATTTTAGTGATCATCCTGTTATTGATTTTGCAACAGCTTCATCAGCCAATAATGATTTATTCAAAAAATATTTTCATGCCATGCTTAAACGTGGCGTTTATCTTCCTCCTTCTGCTTTTGAAAGCTGGTTTCTGAACAATGCGCTTTCGTATGCCGATATTGACAGAACGATTCAGGCTACAAAAGAGAGCTTGATGGAATTATAAAACTATTCCTCAATTTTCCGGGATTTTTTTATATTCAGCGAATGAAAGTGGCCTGTTTGATTCTTTTTATATTTACCGGATTTTCGCTATTGCAGGCGCAGCATATTGATTCTGCTGCAAAAAAGAATTTCACAGTTTCCTGCTTTGTTGATGCTTATTATTGCTACGATTTTGACAAACCCGGAAATAAACTTCGTCCTGATTATTTATACAATCACAAAAGGCACCATAATGGCAGTTTAAACCTTGGCCTGGCTAAAGTATCCTTTCAAAAAAATAATTGGAAAGCCAACCTGGGATTAATGGTTGGTGATTATGCAAAATATAATTTGGCTGCCGAACCAAAATGGACAAGAGTAATTTACGAAGCAAATATTGGCTATACATTTACTAATAAATTTTCTGTGGATGCAGGTGTGTTGCCTTCACATATCGGATCTGAGTCTGCAATCAGTAAAGACAACTGGACGCTGAGCCGCAGCCTGCTGGCAGAAAACTCTCCATATTATGAAACAGGTGTAAGACTGAATTACACACCCAACGAAAAATGGAATTTCGCTTTGCTGGGTTTAAATGGCTGGCAGCATATCAAAGACAATAACTCAGATCTGGCGATGGGCACAATGGTTCAGTTCAGGCCAAATGACAAATGGTTTTTTAACTCCAGCACTTTCCTGGGAAATGAAAAACCGGATTCGCTGGCAGCTCAGCTTCGTTTCTTTCATAACTTTTATACCCTCTATAATTTGAGTAAAAAAGTATCTGCATCTGTTTTTATTGATTTAGGGGTGGAGGAAAAACAAAACAGCAGCGGAACAAATAACTGGATGGGGTTAGTTGCTAAAATGCAATGGGGTATTTCGGATAAACTGAGTTCAGCGTTCCGGTATGAATACTACAAAGACAAAGCCGGTGTTATCGTTGCTCCTTTATCTTTAAATGGTTTGCGGCTGAATGGACTTACAATTAATATTGACTGGAAGATTATTAAAAATCTGCTTTGGAGAAATGAACTGAGGATATTTGATTCACCGGATAATATTTTTATCAAAGACAACATACCGAAGAGTAAAAATATAAGTTTTCTGAGTTCAGTGGCTTGGTGGTTTTGATGGATGACGAATAATTTCTTTCCAGCCCATCATGCTCTTGACAATACCGAGACGGCGAGTTTAAAACTCTTTCATCTTACGGAAAATAGACGAGGTATCTCAAAAACTAACGTTTTTGAGATACCTCGCTTAAATTCATTCAGGTTGCAGATTCTTTTATAAGACCGCTAGGTATGACAGTACTCTGAGAGAAAATGAATCAAACCAATATAATCCTTACAACTTCGCCCCCACACTTACAAAGAATGTTCTTCCGTCAGCAGGCAATGCGCCGGGACCCGGATAACCACCGGCACGACGGGTAAAGTATCTTTCATCAAACAGGTTGTTGATGCCTGCTTTTATATTTAAGCCCTTTGAAAATTTATAAGTAGCCGTTAAATCGGTTATGGTATAAGATGGAATTAATCCATTGTTACCATTGGCTGTGGGAGTAACCGTGTTGTTGGCATCACTGTAAGTTTCTCCTGCATGACTTAACTGTGCTGTCAGCAAAAATCCTTTATAGCCACCTGTTATACCACCCCGGAAAATATGCTCCGGTGCATTCTCTACTTTCTTCCCTTTTGTAGCAGCATCTTTATGATCGCTGCTGTAGCGGGCATCTGTGTAACCATACGAACCAAAAATTATCAGATCGGCTTTTGTGTTTTTTGTGAATGCACGAACAGGATTGAACTCAACATAGCTCTCAATTCCCTTGCTGACACTGTTGCCTACATTGGTGATGAGACGGTAGGATGGCGTGCCGCTTACAGTAACTGTGCCGATGCGGTTATTGTATTGCAGGTAATAACCGCTAACATCAAATTGTAAAAAGTCTTTCACTTTGCCGCGATAGCCAAAGTCAATATTATACCCTTTTGAATCTTTCAGATATTGGTCCACTACATCGGTGGTTGGCGGTGCCTGCAGGTTGGCAAATTGTATCGGGCGGTAAGCCTGGGAAATATTTCCATAAAATTCGGTATTGGGAGTAATATGTAATTCGGTACCGATTCCAGCCAGCAAAAAGCTTCTGCTGCGGTTGATGTTCTGTAATAATATTTCTGCTCCGCCACCGGTATAACCATTGCGGCCTGATGCAGCGCCTTCAAGCCATTCGTAACGAATGCCGGGTATGATGATGAATTTTTCACTGATACGGAAAATATTTTCTACAAAGGCTGCTGCATTTCTTGAATCAAATTCAATATCCCTCGGGTAATCACCAATCACAGCAACATCATAATTGCTGCCAGTGGTTCCTTTACCATCTGCCCTGCGGTGCGTGGTGCCGGTGTACAGGCGAATGCCGCCGGATAAAGTGTTCTCCATTTTTCCAAAATGATAATCTGTAATGATGCGGCTTTCCATTCCGTAATTTCTGTACTGATCAATCTGTAATGCCCTGTTATTATAATCCAATGTGAATGGGTTGATGCTGTCCCTTGTAGTAATGTTTTGCAGAAATCCTACACTGCTGCGATCACCCAGTGTAGCAAACAGTTTTGTATTCCACCTGGTTTTTTCATGAAGATTATAATTCAGGATCAGGGCAGGTGTTGTCCATTTAATATCAAACCAGTTTCGGCTGCGGAAACTTTGCTGAGCATCATCTTTAATCTGTGCATCTGTTAATCCGCCTGGTTGCTGACTGCGAATATGTGAATGCATCAATTCTGTAGTTAATGACAGCCTTGGATTAATATAATAAGTCAGTGTGGTGTAACCTGCATTCGTAAAATATTCAGCGTTCTGTCTCCAGCCATCAGCATTGCGGTGATCGAAGAAAGAGTAATAATGAAGTTTTCCTTTTTTGCCGCCTATGGCATTATAACTATTGAATAAGCCATTACTGCCAATCGTCTGTTGAGTTTCAAATTCTACCGACTTTTTTATTTCGCTACCATTTCTTAAAATATAATTTACCAGTCCGCCAAACTGAGGACCGTATTGTAGTGAGCCCTGTCCTCTTACTATTTCTATTCTTTGCACCGCCTGCAATTGCGGATTATAATAAGCTTCCGGGTATCCGAATGGGTCGGCTGCAATGTCATAACCATTTTGGCGAACATTAAATTCCCAACTACGGTTGGGACTTAATCCCCTTGCGGCAATTCCAATCTGAATACCACTGGGGTCGCTTTCCCAGATATGGATACCCGGCACTTTTGCCAATACCTGCCGCATGGTATTAGTGACTACATTACCCTGTACGTTATCCAATACAATCAGTGCATTCTTTTTACCGGCATAAATGGAAGTGCCTACCACTTCCGGCATTTGCTGGTAATCACTTTTGCTGTTACGGCCAACAACAGTTATATCAGGTAAATATTTATGTACAGGTTTGGTAGAGTCATCATGAAATATTTTTTCCTCAACAGGTTGTGCAAATCCTGCCAGGGAAATAATGGAAACAAGTGTAAAGCTTAAAAATTTAATCTTCATATAATTTATATTGAGGGGCAAATGTCACTTACATAACTTAGAATCATTTACGGAATAAGTAAATGAGTTTACGCAAAGTGGAAAACAGAGCTGACAAATGAAATGATATTAATCAGCGATTGTCATGATTAATAAAAACGTATTTTCAATAAAAGTTTGGTTATGAAATTGTTTGCGGGTTTATACTTTCTTTTGTTGTCTTTGCCAGTTCTTTCCCAGGATAATATGGAAAATCATTTTAAAATTTATGATACCCGGTCTAGGCAGTTCGTTTCTTTTGACAATATTGTGACAGACATGGCCCGTGCCGACGTTCTTTTTTTTGGCGAAGAACATAATGACAGCGCCGGGCATTATCTTGAAAATAAAATATTGATGGCATTACATGCCCGGTATGGAGAAAAGCTTGCCCTTAGCCTGGAGATGTTTGAAACAGATGGTCAACTGGGATTGAATGAATATTTAGCAGGAAAAATAGATGAGAGTCGTTTTTCTAAAGATGTGAGGCTTTGGAATAATTACAAAGACTACCGCCCGATGATTGAATATGCCAAACAAAATAATATTCCGGTCATTGCTGCCAATCCTCCCCGACGGTATGTAAGTATGGTGAGCCGGCGTGGAATGAAATCGCTGGATAGCTTATCCAAAGAGGCAAAAAGATATTTACCCCCATTACCATATGATACACTTAGCGGATCCTACCGCGAAAAATTTATGGATATCATGAAAGGAAGCCCGGGTTCTGCAAGTTCTAACATTTATTACAGCCAGAGTTTATGGGATGCAGGAATGAGTTACAGCATCTTTAAATTCTGGAAGAAAAACAAGGACAAAAAGGTTTTTCATTGTGTGGGTCGCTTTCACTGCGATGAAAAGCTGGGTGTTGCAGCGCAACTGCAAAAAAGAAATCCAAAGATGAAAATTTTAAACATCAGTTGTTTTAGTGATGCTTCATTCAATGATCCGCCATGGGAAAAATTCAGTAACCTGGGTGATTATGTAATAATCACCAATCCTGATTTGAAGAAAACATTCTGAAAATAATAAATAATCAATATTTATACCGGACTCATCCGGTGATGTTTGAAATAGTTGTAATTTTTCATTGGGTAAAATTCAGAGGATCCTCTCTTTTAAAAGTACACCCAGCCATGCAACAGACTACGGATACAAACTCAGCTTCTCAGGAACAACGAAAACTGGCCGCTATAATGTTTGCCGACATGATGGGCTATACTGCTTTGATGCAGGAAGATGAAGCCGGGGCAAAACTGCTGAGAAACCGCCAAAAGAAAACACTTGAAACACTTATTCCCGAACACAACGGAACTATCATACAGTTTTTTGGTGATGGTACATTGAGCATGTTTGACAGTTCTGCAGATGCGGTACGGTGCGGCATAGCCATCCAGCATGAATTGCAAAAAGAACCCAGCGTTAAATTAAGAATCGGCATACACTCAGGTGATGTGGTGTATGATAAAGAAGGAATATATGGAGATTGTGTAAACCTCGCATCCCGTATTGAATCTCTTTCAGTTCCCGGCGCTGTTCTTTTTTCAGGCAAAGTATATGATGAAATAAAAAATCAACGAGATATACAAACACATTCACTGGGAAAATTTCATTTTAAAAATGTAAAAAAACCATTAGAAGTATATGCTGCTGCAAATGATGGAATGGTTATTCCCTCACCTGCTCATATCACGGGCAAACTCAGCCAGGATAGTTTTTCCTTATCATCAATGCTGAAAAAAAGAAAAGTGAGATGGATTGTGCTGGTTGTATTGGCTGCTTTCATTACTTTGGCAATCGCTTTGTTTTACCTCACAACCGGCAAGAGTTCTTCCGTCATTGACTCCATTGCAGTTCTTCCGCTGGAAAATTTATCCGGCAATACTGAACAGGAATATTTTGTTTCCGGTATGCACGAAACACTCATCAGCGAACTTTCCAAAATCAGTTCACTGAAAGTCATTTCCCGAACTTCTACCCTGCAATACAAAGACACAAAAAAAACGATGCCCGAAATAGCAAAAGAACTGGATGTTAAAGCTATTATTGAAGGCTCGGTAATACGGGAAGGAGATATTGTACGAATAACTGTACAACTAATAGATGGCACAACTGACAAACATTTATGGGCAGAAAAATTTGACAGGGAATTGCGGGGAATTCTTGCTTTGCACAGCGAAGTAGCACAGAAAATTGCTGAAGCAATTAAATTAGAACTTACCCCTCAGGATAAAATAAGACTTGTTTCTACTAAGGCTATTAATCCCCGGGCATATGAATTCTATTTAACGGGTCGTCATTATTGGAATCAAAGAACAATCAACAGCTACAAACAAGCAATTGAAAACTTTAAAAAAGCAATTGAAGAAGATAGCAGCTATGCACAGGCTTATGCAGCATTGGCTGATTGTTATATTTTATTAGGTGAACAAGGCGGTATGCCGCAACAGGAAGCTGGGTTACAGGCCAATAATTCTATACAAAAAGCATTGTTACTAAACGATAAACTGGCTGAAGCCTATTCATCGCTGGGTGTATGGAAATTATCTTATGAATGGAACTGGGCAGAATCGGAAAAAGCATTTAAAAAGGCAATTGATTTAAACCCGGGTTATGCTATAACTTATCAATGGTATGGAAGGACACTGGGTTTTATTGGCCGTTATGACGAAGCAATTAAACTGCTTGAAAAAGCAAAAGAGCTTGATCCTCTTTCACCCGTCATTGTTGCCTATATAGGACAGGTTCAGATATATGCAAAACAGTATAATAAAGCAGAAGTAGTATTGCATGATGCATTGAAGGTTCATCCCAATCATCCATTAATACTTCATAATATCGGAGAGCTTTATGCTGCACAAGGACGATATACAGAAGCCATTGCGCCTCTGAAACAATCATCCGAATTATCAGCATCGGCACATTACAAGGCAATACTCGCTTATGCTTATGCTATGGTTAACAGGAAAGATGAAGTAATGGCGATACTGAAAGAATTGCTGAACAGGTCTGATTCCGGGTCTTTCTCAGGATTTAATATGGCAGCTGTTTACCTTGCTTTAGGTGATACGGAAAAAGCGCTTAGCCAGCTTCAAAAAGGTTATGAACAACGGGATGTATGGATGAAAGAACTCAAAGCATGGCCATGGTTTGATACATTGAAAAATGAACCCCGGTATAAGGATTTAATAAAGCGAATGAATTTCCCTGAATAATGAAAAAAATATTTTTTACAATCTTAATTTAATCCCGCCATTCACCACAAAGCCGTCCAGTGGTGCATAAATGTCTTTGAAAACAGGATTGCTGATTGAACCGGTATAAATGGAATCAAACTTTGTTTGTCGTGTATCTGTAAAATTTTCAAAATTGATATATAGTGAAATTTTCTCCCAGAGCTTTTCAACCATAAATCCGGTAATCCAGTAAGCCCTGCCTGTTGTATTATCACTTAACTGTTGTTTGCTGAAATAATAAGCTTCCAGTCCAACCTTCCATTTTTCTTCCACTTCATACAGCAATACAGAATTTAAACGATGGCGTGAGGTAAGATAATTTTCAGTTTCAATATTTCCCTCATGCATGTAGGCTTTTGTATTTGTATAACCGATAAATAATTTAAAATCGCAGTACCCAAGTTTTATATTTGTCTCCATCCCGCGGCTGTCGAAATGTCCATTGGCGTTGGTAAACTGGTAAAGCATAGAACTCTGCTGCCGTAATACCAGGGGATCATGTATGCGTGTATAAAAGAAGAGATGATTGATGCCTAAACTTATTTTATCATCAGCAAATTTTGTACGGTAATTAATGTCGGCATTTACTCCATAACTCCGCTCCATTGTATTTACATTCTCATCTACCGGTAAAATATTTTTGTATTGCAGCCTTTCGCTTTCTTCGGTAAAAAAATCAGGCATTTTATACCCAAACCCGCCACCAATACGGGAAGAAAGCTTAGAAGAAAATTTAAACAGCATTGAAATCCGCGGCAGCAATGCGAAGCCATAATTTTTTACATAATCACCACGCAAACCTGTTTCTATCGTAAATTTTTCGTTTGCCTCAAAATTATTTTGCACGAATGCTCCTGTTGTGAGTTGTTTATAATCCCGTCCGGAGAAACTTGATGTTAAAGGAAGTCTTTCATCAAAATTATCTGTCATCAAATTAATGCCAGCAATCCATTCCGATTTTTCGTCATGGTTGGCATAGGTCACCTCAGTAAAACTTGAAATTTGAATACCGTTAAAATCATCATCAGCAGTTACAATCAATAATCTTTTAAAATGATTAATGCTGTTTTTGATTTTAATACTGCTGTTCTTTCTGAACCTGCGTTCAAAAGAAAACCGGGCACTTATTCTGTCTGTATTGTTGACTTCAGTATAACCTGAGGCTTTATTTCTTTTGATAAATTCAATATCGCCGCCGGTTCTGTCTTCGGTAGTAATATTTGCTCCAAGTTGCAAATCTGTTTGATCGTTAATGTACCAGTAAAATTGGGGATTCACTGTGTAACGCTCAAATTTTGGGATGGCAGTTAAACCAATATCTGCAGGGTCAAAAGCTTTATTACTATTCCGTGATGCAAATAATGTAAGTCCGGTTTTATTAAATTTTTTTCCATAAAAAACGCTGGTATTAATTCCACCAGCACTTGTAAGGTCAATGTGAAATTTTAATTCTCTTTCTTCAGTTGGTGTTTTTGAAATCAGGTTTACCAAACCTGCAATGGCACCGCCTCCATATAAAGTGGAAGTAGAACCTTTGATAACTTCAAACTGTTTTAAATCGAGCGGAGGTGTTTGCAATAAACCCAATCCTCCGCTAAAGCCCGCAAATAATGGAAATCCATCCCGTAATATCTGGGTATATCGTCCATCCAATCCCTGTATTCTTATAGATGCATTGGCTGATAATGCAGAAGTCTGTTGCGTAGTAATACCTGTACTTTCGTTCAATACCATTCTTATATCACCCGGTTTCATATTTGCTTTTTCATCCAGCTCTTCACCGGCAACAAATTCTACCCTTGTTGGAATATCGCGGATAGTACGTGTACTGCGGGTAGATTCTATTATTACTTCATCCTCCTCTTCATGCTCGGCTTCCATTTCAATTGTCAACCAATCATCTGATAGTGGTAATTGAAAAGTTTCTTCTTTTATTGCAAAACCTACAGAAGTAATTTTTACCAGGTATTTTCCTTCAGGAATATTATTAATAACAACAAAACCCGCAGAATCAGCAGCAGTAATTTTTTTTACAGCTTTGATTGTTACTGTTGCTCCACTTATCGGTTCGCCAGTTTCTTTGTTTACAATTTTCGCTTTGAATGTATGTTGTGCAGTGGCAGCTAAAGCGGATATAAGTATAGCTGCAACTAAAAAAAACCGTTGCATATTGATTTAAGTTTACCTTAAAAAAATTGTGCCTGAGTAAGTGAAATATCAGGCTAATCGCGGTGGTTGCCAGAAATCGTAATGCACATCAGTTATTGAAGATAAAACATAGCGGGCAAAATGAATACTGGCGAAAAGATCAAAGGCTTCGAAATCTAAATGTGTTATCGAAGTGGAAAAACCGGCACAACCTGTACAGGTAAAAAATGGAGAGCAGTTACCACAATCGTTATTATTATCTGATTCATGATTGTCAGACTGCTCAGTCCCCGTTAATTCATCAGCACAATTATCAGTTTCACAACAGGGAACAACAATAAGAAAAACCAAATAAGCGGTTAATATGAAAGAAAATACTTTCATCATTTAAGCTCTGAGTAACAGTTCACAAGGCTTCAGCCCTGTATGTTTTTTAAATGCAGTAGAGAAATGAGAAATGGAAGAATAACCCAGCAGTATAGATACTTCCGTAACACTTAATCCTTTTTCATATAACAGGTATTTGGCATGTTCCATTCTTTGATTTTGGTAAAACTCAAAAATGGTAGTACCAAACATCTCTTTAAATCCTTTTTTCAGGTAACACTCATTAATGGCCACTTTACGGCTAAGTTCCCGGATGGTAATGGGATCACCAATATGCTGAATCAGGATTTCTCTTGACTTAATAATTTTTTCCCGGTCGGCTTCATTCGCCAGGAATTTACAATTGATGACATCCATTTCTTTTTCACCCAGCATACAATCCAGGCTATACAGTAACAGCATTTGAGTCTGGGCATTGATATAGATATTCTCGAAACTATCGGTATAAGTATGGTTCAGCAAGCCTTCCAGCACCATTCTTGTTTTGCCACAAAGCGGAAGGATTTTGGTAAAAGAAGAGCGATGCTTAAAATTCATCACTTCATCAGAAAGAATTTCATTTCCTTCTCTTGACTTAATAAACTGGCTTAAATGAGCCGGTGAAAACCTGAAACTCATTACGTCTACACTCTCCACTCTTTCCACACATGTTTTAGATGCACTGTATTTACACATATTGCATTCAATGTCTTTCTGGCGGCAATACACATTTCCCGAAATACAGAATTTGAGTTCCAGAAAATTATTTGCTGTATCTTTTTTTTCATAGTGATAGACCAGCATTCCAATATCTTCCATATCCCAGTTACCAGCCTGGTGGTATCGTTTTATTGTGTATTGAACGGAACCCGGAATTTGTCTTACTTTTTCCTGTAAAAGAACAAATTCTTCCTGGAGCCTTGATTGCCTGTAGGCAAGGGTTAATATGTCTGGAGGATTATGCATTGAACCTGCAAATTTACACTACAAAAAGCAATTTGCCTTAACATAGATCAAGTAGATTAAAAACGATAAAAGTTAATGTTTAAAAAAACTTTACTGTTTGTCATTAAAAATTAACTTTGCCCCGTCCCGAAAAGGGACAATTTTTATAAATGATTCACCCCCATACTTATATTCACCCAAATGCTAAGCTGGCAACGAATGTAAAAGTTGATCCTTTTACGGTCATTCACCAGGATGTTGAAATCGGAGATGGTACCTGGGTGGGCTCTAATGTCACCATCATGGAAGGAGCAAGGATTGGAAAAAATTGCCGCATTTTCCCCGGGGCAGTTATTGCCGCCATACCACAGGATCTTAAATTCCAGGGCGAATATTCCCAGGTTATTATTGGTGATAACACCACCATCCGTGAGTTTGTAACTATAAACCGTGGTACGGTTGACAGGGAAAAAACAGTGATCGGAAAAAATTGTCTGATCATGGCTTATTGCCATTTTGCACATGACTGCTTTGTGGGAAATAATTGTATTATGAGTAATAATACTCAGGTGGCTGGTCATGTTACAATTGGTGATTGGGTTATTTTAGGTGGGATGACAGCCGTTCATCAGTTTGTACGGATTGGTCAGCATTCTTTTCTTAGTGGTGGCTCATTAGTAGGAAAGGATGTGCCTCCTTATATCAAAGCGGCAAGAACGCCGCTGTCGTATGCAGGTGTGAATTCAATTGGGTTAAAAAGACGTGGGTTTGGTGTAGAAAAAATTAATCACATCCTTGATATTTATCGTGTCATTTATAACAAGGGTTTAAACACCACGCAAGCCATTGCCTATCTTGAAGAAGAATTTGATGCTACAGACGAGCGGGATGAAATTGTGACTTTTATCCGTGAATCAAACCGCGGGGTTATAAAACGCTTCACCAAAAACAATGTGGATGAAGATATCGCTGACTGATGCAGGTAAACGTTTCAACCGCGACTGGATCTTCCGCCATCTCACTTACGAATTTTCAGACGGACAATCTTATGCAATCATCGGACCGAATGGATCGGGGAAAAGTACTTTGCTACAAGTGCTGAGCGGATCAATGCAGTTAAATGAGGGAAACATTCAACATTCAACATTCAACACTCAACACTCAACTGAAGAAGTTTACAACCAGGTTTCTATCTGTGCGCCTTATTTAGAGTTGGTGGAAGAAATGACTTTATTGGAATTCCTGGAATTTCATTCTCATTTCAAGCCTTTCATTTCTTCGATAAGAATAAAAGACATCATCAGGATCATTGACCTGGAGGGAGCGATCAATAAACAAATACGCAACTATTCCAGTGGTATGAAGCAAAGAGTAAAACTGGCGCAGGCTATTTTCTCAGATGTGCCGTTGGTATTGCTGGATGAACCTTGCACAAATTTTGATACTGCAGGATATGAACTATATGACCAGTTGGTCAATGACTTTTGCAAAAAAAGAATGGTGATCGTTAGCTCTAACGATTACCATGAATATAAATTTTGTAGTAATAAATTAAATATTACTGACTGGAAATAATCTTATTTCTTAGTAGTGCTATTTCTATAAGTATATTTTCTTGTCACCATCTTTGTTGCCATTCCCTTTTCATTCCAGGTAGTGCGGTGTGTCCAATTACCCATCTCATCGTGTGATTCATAAGTATATTTTGTCACAGTTGTGGTTGTAGAGTCTTTTCCAATATTTGTATTTGATATTTCAATCTGTTCTCCTTTGTCATTATACTTTGCATTAGAACTGCTCTTTACTTTACCAACGCTGTCCTTTACTGTGAAGCTTAAAAACATATGCTTGTCATAAGTACCTTCACCCTGCGCTCTGAAAACACTATCCTTATCAAATTGTTTCCATCCGGTCACTTCTCCTACTTCATTCATATTAATATCTTTATAATAATCACCATCTTTGCCATTAGAGTCAATTGCCACAGCTAATATAATTTTTCCATCTGCATCCAGATCAACTCTGAATCCACCGGTACTTTTCCCCTTTTCTGTAGATTCTACGCTTTTAAACTGACCATTCGGGTGGCGGGTAAAAATTGATTCACTGCTTATAGTTCCATCTATTAGTTTGGAAATAGTTTTAATTGTGTTTCCGTTTTCATCATACTCTGTTACATTGATACAACAGGAATCCACTTCGCCCATCTTGCCCATACTATCTACTTTATAGGGGGTTTGCTCATAAGAAGCAATATCTCCTTTGAGGTTTTCAGATACCAGATCGCTCCAGGTGACTTTACTTTCTGATTTGCTTTCGTTGTTACAGGCAATTACAAATAAGCATGCCACAATGATCAGCATTTTTTTCATGTTGGTTTGTTTTAAAGTTTATTAATAAAAAGGGAATGGAATAAACAGGATCAAAGGGAAAGAGGATGTTCTAAGATAACTATTATCGTTTCCGAAATCAAATAATTTTTAACGCTGGCTTGCAATCAGCAGATTCAGATCTGTATATTTTAAATCAAACCGCTGGCTGAGATAAAAATTTGTCAGCGATCCTTTGAACAGGTAAATGCCGCCACGCAGATGGATATGATGCCATACCAGGTTTTCAAAACCACCTTCCTCTCCTGCTTCCAGTAATAAAGGCATCAGTACATTGCTGATAGCCTGAGAAGCTGTTCTTGCAAAACCCGATGGAATATTGGGAACACAATAATGAATGACTCCATATTTTAAAAAAACAGGATGCTCATGACTCGTTAATTCAGACGTTTCAAAACAACCACCCCGATCTATACTCACATCAATGATCACCGAACCCGGCCGCATATTGCTTACCATTTCTTCTGTAACAACCATTGGTGTTCTTCCTGTTTCGCTGCGCAAAGCTCCCACTGCCACTTCGCAGGATTTTAACTGCTTGGCCAGCATCCGGGGCTCTATCACCGATGTCCATAAACGGTGCCCGATATTATTCTGAAGTCTTTTCAACCGGTAAACATCATTATCAAAAACTTTTACAGATGCACCTAATGCCAACGCAGCCCTTGCAGCATATTCGCCTACAATACCAGAGCCAATGATTATTACCTTGGTAGGGGCGATACCGGAAATTCCACCCAGCAACACTCCTTTGCCATGATTGGCAGATCCCAGGTATTGTGCAGCAATCAGCAAGACAGCACTACCTGCAATTTCACTCATGCTATGAACAATAGGATAAGTACCGCTATCATCTCTCAGGTTCTCAAAAGAGATCGCTGTGATTCTTTTATCCATCATCTTTTGCAACAGCTCGGCTTTCATTAATGTAAGATGAATAGGGGAAATGATCACCTGGTTCAATTGTAGCAATGGAATATCCTCATCAATCACCGGTGCACTTTTAACCAATATGGATGCTTTAAATACTTCAGCCCGGTCATAAACGATCCTTGCTCCTGCTTCACTATAATCTTTGTCCCTGAAATGTGCCGCTTCACCTGCATTATGTTCAATCACCACTTCATGCCCGTTACTGACCAGCACACTCACCGCATCAGGTGTCAGGGCAATCCTGTTTTCCTGAAAAGCAATTTCTTTTGGAATACCAATAAATAACCTGGAAACTTTTGGTTTTACATCAAGTGTTTCTTCCAATGTTTCATAACTGAAAGAAGTGCTGATATTTGGTTTTTGTTGACTCATTTGTAGGTTGCTGCTTAATTGTAGCCGGTAATTATATTGCCGGCCACTGTAATTCTAATCACCTCCTGTTGTGTCACTCCCTTGTACACCTGTACCGCCACTCAGCTTTTCAGGATCTGTATTTTGATGAGTATAATTTTTTTGAAGTACAGGATCCGATAGCTATTGGCTGCAACCTGTTTTCAGTGGCAGTTGCAACAGTAGCCTGATCGTATCACTACAGCCGGTTACCAAAAATAACTATTTATCCTGTATAGTAAGCCGGTGGGTTTCTGTATCAAGAACTTCAATATAAACATGTAAGGTATCTGAAGGTAACAAACCGGTCGCCTTGTCCGGCCATTCTATAAAGCAATAATGGTCGCTGTACAAACAATCTTCCACACCAGCCCTCGCAGCTTCCTGTTCATCTTTCAGCCGGTAGAGATCAATATGGTAGATCAATTGTTGCCTGCCATTTTCTGTAAACTGATATTCATTAATAATAGAAAAAGTGGGACTGCTAACAACATCCTTCACTTTTTTTATTTCACAGATAGCATGTATTAAAGTCGTTTTACCTGCCCCAAGGCTACCATGAAATGCAATAACTTTTCTGTCCCCGGATATGTCCAGCAATTTTCCGGCGGTTTCTTTTATACTGTTTAATGTAAATTCAGTTTTCACGGGGCAAAGATATTGGGTGGATTTGCAACATAGTGTAGAAGATAAAAGCCCGGTTATTTGCCGGCAAACCAAATAAGTGCTTATTTTTGCAACAATATTTGCAACGTCCCTGATAAAACTATCCCTTCGGAGCAGCTTTTGAAGAAACAAAAAAATTGCAATGGAAATAAATACATGGAAAATATAAATTGGAAAGTAGAAGGAATGACCTGCTCTAATTGTGCACTCAGCATTCACAAATACCTGGAAAAAGAAGGACTGAAAAATGTAAAAGTAAACCCTATCGGGGGTGATGTGAGTTTTGAAATGAAAAATGATATCTCTGTAGAAAAACTGGCAAAAGGTATTAAATCTCTCGGTTATGAAGTAGCCAACCTCCATCAGCAATCCTCAACTAAAAAACCTTTTCTGTCAACACAGCTGCAACGTTTTCTCTTCTGTCTTCCATTTACGCTACCGCTGCTGCTGCACATGATCCCCGGCGTTCATATTCATTGGTTAATGAATCCATGGCTTCAGTTAGGACTCACTATTCCGGTTTATGTAGTTGGAATGCGTTTTTTTGGACGAAGTGCTATAAAGAGTTTGCGTAACAGATTGCCCAATATGGATGTGCTGATTTCTCTTGGCGCCACAGCCGCATTTATATACAGTCTATACGGGACATTGACCGGCCAGGCAGAAGAATATTTATTTTATGAAAC
>DATDPZ010000357.1:0-3500 GCA_035292525.1 Chitinophagaceae bacterium | reverse complement strand
GAAAAACAAAAATTAATACTCCACCGTTTCTTTATCCTTTATTACCACGGGATAAAACTGTGTTCCTAATTTTACCTGGTAGTTGCCAACCGGTAAAACAATTTTTTTAGGCTTACTACCCGATGTATGAAATTTTTCTTTGTTTTCACTTCGAATTTCCCATCTGCCTTCAGAAACAATATTGAGAATACCCGCTTTTAGTCTTGTTTCTTTTCCCTTTTCAATCGGAACATTTTCGACCAGGATGGAATTTAGCTGAAAATTGTAAGTTCCGGGAGCAATATCCTGCAGAGGACCGTGTTTGCTATGGCTGCTCCTGTTGGTGATGAATTTATTTTCTGCTGCAGTTCTTATATCGATACTCCAATATACACCTTCAGAAAATTTAGTATTTAATTTTCCCAATACACCCTTCATGTTGGTTACAGGAGTAATTACCCATTTATTTGTAAAAGTTTCGTATTTAGAAGTTTTTATCGTTGCAGAATCTAATTCCTTAAAATAAATATTACTGATCAGGCCTTTTTTCCCGTTCTTGTAATAGAATACTCCATCAGTTCGTAAATTACCGGCCCCATCATAAGCATTTGAAGAAAATTCTGAAAGAGAGATATACTCCACTTCTCTATCCCCATTATAGTAACCATTTAGCTCATAGTAACCATCGCCTTGGGAAATTACTCCATCAGCTTTCTTATCCCACCATAAGGCAAGTACCGTCCAAATCCTATCTTTAGCATCAATTCTTCCATCTGCATTTTCATCAAAGAGTTTCAACATATGCCATGCACTGGTTGTCTTTATTTTGTTGCCGATGTTCGAAAGTTGCACTGTTAATCCCTTCTGAAAAAATATGTATTCAATAGGGGAACCCCATGATGTCAAATCATGACCTTCGTTATCATAAATGGTAATGTGTTGACTGTAGCCGCTATTAACAGAGGAAGAAAACATAAACGTTTTGATTATAAGGAAAGCATCATCTGTATTAGAACGTGTCCAGCGAAATAGTGTATTTTTTCCGTTTAATGATGGCGTTACTATCGCACTATCTATAGTAAGTCCATTTCCGTCTAAATCTATCATTATTCTTTGCGGACGAGTAATCAGCTCCATAACCTCATCAGAAACTTTTCCCTGCATCATGTTTGCTGGCTGCTGACTAATGATCTCATCTTTAACTTCAACCGGGCTATAGTCCTCCACCGTCTCTCCATCTTTTATTATGACCGGGTAAAACTGTCCGCCCAGTTTTATCTGGTAACTCCCAACCGGCAATGGTAATTTTTTCGGCTTGTTACCGGATTTATAGGCCTTTTCTTTGGTTTCATCATATAGATACCACTTGCCTTCAGAAACAATGTTTAAAAAACCGGCCTTCAATCTTGTTTCATGACCTTTTTGTATGGGCACGTTATCTACCGGAACATTGGTAAGTGTAAAACGATACTGACCCGGCGCAATAGTGTAAGTTTTATCGTTATCGGAAACACTTGTGAGGAATTTATTATCTGCCGGCCGGTATATAAGTATATCCCTGTCAACATCCGCCGGAAAATTTATATCAAGCCTGCCAAGAACACCTTTCATAGTTGGTATGGGAGTAATCACCCACTTATCCGAAACTTCGCCGGTAGTTTTTTTTGAAATTTCTATTTGTGCAAAAGCGCCGGCAAACATCCCGCAGGCCAGCAGAGAAAAAAGGATATGTTTCATATACACTTATTTTTTAAGTGAAGAAAAAAATCAAAATTCCACCTTATCCTTATCTTTTTCATTCATCAAGCAAATTTTCCACTGGCAGCAGGTTACTTTGGCAAAATCCTTTGCCAAAGGAGAAACTGTGTCCTTATAGACTTTCCTGTAAACATTGAACTTGAAATTCAGTTGAAGGATTTGTTGTGACATAACAGGAAATTTTTTGATTAAGAAAAAAAAACCGGGAGGGTAAAAACTAAAGAGGAGATACGAAGGATACCTGGATTTTAAAATCCAGAACCAAAGTAACACTTTTTATTATCATAACATCATTTGGGAAATTGTCGCAGATCAGCAACATTTCTTTTGCCGGAAAAAAACGGCAAGATCAAAGTGGATATCTTTTTGCTGGTTGTTTCAACTTATAAATTGTAACCAAAACCCTGAACCATGAGCACCCTGCTTTAATTTGAGATATCAGAAGCTGTCTGGATTTTAAGAATTTAGCCAGAAATTAATTGACACAAAAGAAATTAAACGCCGGGTAAATTTTAACCGGCTGCTTTGCTTAATTAAAGAATTTGGCCGGCCGGATGAAACAACCATGAATTTCTTCTCACCAGACAGACTCATAGGGTTTCAAATAGAAATTCAAAGAAAGACCCTTCTAATCAAACTTATAAAATCTAAGCACGCCATTGGCGGCCCAAAGGACTCTTTCGGAGAACAAGTTGAGCGTATGCCAATGCTCAAATGATTCTTATTCTGAAATTATCGGTCCAAAGTACTCCTTCAGAGGACAAGTTGTGGTTCAAATCCGATCATTAACTGATAACAGTTAAGCAAGGTAACCCTTCAGGTTAATTCCCATCCGGCACATCAAATCCAAAAGCTATCGGATATTAATTAGCCAGACAATGATTATATTAATTTGCAAAAACGAATTGACTCATAACCTGTAACTCATAACTCTCTCCTATCTTGCAACTCTTTTAAAAAATGGCACAAGCACCGGTTCCTTCTGATTTGAAGGTAGAGATCAGTAACAGGCAGATAATGAAAATTGCTTTACCCATTGCACTGGCGATGGTGGTTCCGCAATTAAATTATTTAACCAACAATGTTTTTCTGGGCTGGCTGGGTGAAACCGAACTGGGAGTAGCCGGCATTACCGGTGTTTTTTATATGGTGCCTGCATTAATCGGTAACGGGCTAAGCAGTGGTTTGCAGGCCATCATTTCCAGGAGAGCCGGAGAAAACAGGCCGGCGGAGATAGGGAAAACATTTGCACAGGCCATCTGGATTGCCATGTTTTTTGCCGCCGGCGCCATCCTGCTTACTTATCTTTTTGCTCCATATTTTTTAGCGGTTAGTCTTCAATCCGCAGCAGTGGAAAAGCAGGCTATTGATTTTATGAAGATCAGGATCTGGGGGCTACCCTTCCTGTACCTGTTTCAATTAGGAAACGGTTTGCTTATTGGCACCAATAATACCCGGTTCATGAAATATGCATTCATGACGGAAGCCGGGTGCAATATTTTATTTGATTATCTTTTAATTTTTGGCAAGTGGGGATTCCCGGAACTGGGTTTTAACGGAGCAGCATACGCATCTATCGGCGCAGAGTTGATTGCCATGACGGTGGTGTTTGCTGTTTTTTTCTATAAAAAATTAAACAAACAATTTTCGTTATTCGCTTATCTACGGTATAATATTTCGTTGGCATCACTTGTATTCCGCCAATCGGCGCCCCTGGTATTACAATGGGCCATCAGCATTGTAGCCTGGTTATTTTTTTATAT
>DATDPZ010000356.1:0-7596 GCA_035292525.1 Chitinophagaceae bacterium | reverse complement strand
TATTAATATTGGACATTATGAATTAGCCAAACAGCTAAAAGATAAAAGACGGGATACGATCATAGGATATTATAAAGAGGGAATTGAGAAAGTTTGGAGCAAGGCCAGTCAAAATGCATTTTACCGAGGTATTCCTTTTATCTGGTGCAGTAATAATTTAACTGCTTCCTTTGCCATTCAATGTTACTGGTACAAACAACTTACCGGCGATAAAACATTTGATGAACTGGAACAAGCCAATTTTGACTGGCTTTTTGGCTGCAATCCCTGGGGCACCAGCATGGTATATGGTTTACCATCCTGGGGAGATACACCGGAAGATCCACATTCCGCTTTTACACATTTAAAAAATTATCCCATAGATGGCGGACTGGTGGATGGTCCTGTTTATACAAGTATTTACAAAAATCTTATCGGTATTACGTTGTACCAGCCCGATGAGTATGCAGCTTTTCAGAGTGAGCTGGCCGTTTACCATGATGACTACGGCGATTACAGTACCAATGAACCTACTATGGATGGAACAGCGTCTTTGATTTATTTATTAGCAGCCAAAGAGGCATCCTCTAACTCCCCCAAAGGGGAAGGACCCCAAACACAGCCCTCGATTATCGATGATGTTTCAAATAAAAAATATACTTCGAAAAGCGAGGCTTTGCAGCATAGCTCAGCCCCTCCTTCGGAGGGGTTGGGGAGGCTTCACGGGGCTATTATCAGAGGTGATTCGACTAAGAAAAACATTGCACTCGTTTTTACCGGTCATGAATTTGCTGAAGGCGGTGAATTCATTTCACAAACTTTGCAACAACAAAAAATAAAAGCTTCCTTCTTTTTTACCGGCAGCTTTTACAGGAACCCTGATTTTAAAAAAATCATTCAGGAATTAAGTTCGCAGGGCAATTACCTGGGAGCACACAGCAATGAGCATCTTTTGTATTGCGACTGGAATAAAAGAGACAGCCTGCTGGTATCCAAAAAACAATTTACAGACGATCTGCTGGCAAATTATGAGTGGATGTCTGTTCATGGAATTCAAAAACAAGCAGCAAAGTTTTTTTTACCTCCTTATGAGTGGTACAATGATTCCATTTCAACATGGACAAAAGAACACGGGTTTGAGCTGATCAATTATACTCCCGGTACGCTCAGTCATGCTGACTACAGCACTCCAAAGGATAAAAATTATTGTAACAGTGAAACGATCTTTCATTCCATTACCCGTTATGAAAGCACAAAAACGGCCGGGCTGAACGGGTTTATATTATTGATGCACATTGGCGCCGGGCCAGGCAGAACAGATAAATTTTATACTCGCCTGCCCCAATTAATAAAATATTTAAGAGGAAAAGGCTATCAGTTTCAAACGGTTGAACAGCTATTGGAAACTGATTAAAATCATGAAAAAAATCCTTATAACCAATTACAGTTGACTATTTACCTTTCATTATCTTTGAAGCATGCAATTCGAAAAAATTCACAATAAGGGACAGGCCCGTTTGTTTGAAAACCCCTACCTTGAAATGCTCACCAAAACCCATCCGCTGGTGATCTGGGGTATGTATATTCCTGTCATGGGGTATATGTTATATTACAGCAGCATTGAGATGGATTATTCCACAACAAGATTAGTGCTTACTTTTTTAGGGGGCATTTTTTTCTGGAGCTTTTTTGAATACATCGCTCATCGCTTTCTGTTTCATCTAGTAAGTGAGAAAAAAAGCCTGCAAAAATTTGCTTATACTTTGCACGGCAATCATCATCATTATCCGCGGGATAAGCAACGCTTATTTATGCCGCCGGTTCCAAGTTTAATACTTGCTTCTGCTATTTTCGGAATTATGTACCTGTTCATACGTAGTTATACATTTATGTTTTTCCCGGGGTTTATTTTTGGCTACCTGATGTACGGCACTATGCATTATGCCATTCATGCCTGGAACCCTCCTTTTAAATGGATGAAACCCCTCTGGAGAAATCACCACCTGCACCATTATAAAAATGAACACAACGGGTATGGTGTTAGTTCCACCTTCTGGGATCATGTGTTCGGCACCATGTTCGATCTGAAAAATGAAAAAGAAGACAAAGAGAAAGTGAAAGCATTGATGTTTGAAAAGGAACAATGATGTAGCCGGCTGCAGTAATTCTATAGAACTTTCGTTGCCCCAAAGGGGAGCCTTCGGCCCGACGCTCCGTTCAGGGTTCTTATCGCTATTCACCATCTTTCCGCATCCTCCGTATTTTCATCCCACCGGCTATACTGCTGCCGGGATTTTAATTTTTGCAATTGCCGCTCAATAATCAGTTCAGCGATAATTAAAGAGGCATCTTTACCTGTATTTTCCTGCAACAGGTATTTCAGTTTTTCTTCATTTACATCTATTCTGTATAATAAAATAACAAGACGATTAAAGTCTTCGGTAATCAGCCGGTTGATTTCAATGGATAGATTTTCTTTCAGCTTTTCTTTTGAACAGGAAGCAGAAAGTGAAAGGGAAAGGGAAAGACTTTCATTAATTGATTTTATCAAATCACTATTACTCATTTTGCTTTTTAGAAAATAATGACTTAACCAGGTTAAAATCAAATATGATTGTAATTAAAATGGCGAACAAAATACTATTCGAAAAGATCTGTAAAAAAGACATTGGCGGCTCATCCTTAAAGAAATTTTCAACACTGATAGTTGCTGCAACCCAAAGTAAAAAGTTTGCACTTAAACTGATTAGTAATTTAGTAAGCTTCTTTTGACTCCTGTACCAATAAATGATTTTTTTGAAAAAATTACTCATCGTTTAATAATTTTCATTTACACCGAGGTTGAATAATGCAAAATCATATTTCACCGGATCCTTCCTGTCTAATTTACGTAAAGCTTTTGTCAATTCAATAGCTGCCAGCCAGTCATTCTGTTTTCTTTGCAGTAAATTCAATTTCCTTGCCACCCTGGCCACATGCACATCCAGCGGGCAGATCAACTGAGCAGGGGAAATATTTTTCCAGATACCGAAATCAACTCCTTTATCATCATTTCTCACCATCCAGCGTAAAAACATATTTAATCTTTTGCAGGAAGATTTTTGCAACGGAGAGGCAATATGTTTTTCAGACCGCTTTAAATGCGCCGAAGAAAACACATATTTTCTGAAATAATTTAACCCATGTTCTGCCGTGAAAATATTTTCAGGAAAGAAAGCTGTTTCTAAAGAAGGGTACTTACTATAATGAAGTTTAAAGAAATTCACAAAATAAAAAAGATCATCCTCATTAAACGTACGGTGTCTGAAACCTTTCAGTTTTTTTAAATCAGCAGTTGTACAATGAAGAATGAACCGGTAAGGATCTTTATCCATTCTTTGCAGCAACTCTTTACTTTTATTAATAATCGTGGTTCTGTTTCCCCAGGAAAAAATTGCAGCAAAGAAACCGGCAATTTCAATATCCTGCTTTTTTGTAAACTGGTGTGGAATAGAGACCGGGTCTTTCTTAATGAAAGAAGGTTGATTATATTCATCAACCTTCTTATCTAATAGTAATTTTATATTTCTTTCCACAATCATCCGATTGCATTATTCAAATCTTCAACCAGGTCATCCGCATCTTCAATACCAACGCTTAATCGTATTAAAGAATCACTCAACCCGTTTTTTATTCGTTCTTCTCTTGGAATGCTTGCATGCGTCATCGTTGCCGGATGATTGATCAGGCTCTCCACGCCCCCTAAACTTTCAGCCAGGGAAAATAAATGCGTGGAGGATAAAACCCGTTTGGCCTCTTCCACACTATCATTTTTTAGTTCAAAAGAAATCATGCCGCCAAAATCCTTCATTTGTTTTTTTGCCACAGCATAACCAGAATGATCAGTAAAGCCCGGCCAATAAACTTTCGCCACTTTCTTATGTGTTTTTAACCAGAATGCAATCTTAGCACCATTTTCACTATGTGCTTTCATTCGCAACCCCAGAGTTTTTATTCCACGCAGTACTAAAAAACAATCCATGGGGCCCGGCACAGCGCCACAGCTTTTCTGGATAAAATATAATTTTTCTCTCAGGTCTTTATCATTCATCATTAATGCTCCCTGTATCACATCACTATGTCCACTCAGATATTTAGTGGCTGAGTGCATGACAAGATCAGCTCCAAGGTCTATTGGGTTTTGTAAAGCTGGTGAGGCAAAGGTGTTATCAACTGCCAGTAAAATGTTTTTTAATTTTGCAATTCCGGCTATTGCAGCAATGTCCGTTATATTCATCAGTGGATTTGTCGGCGTTTCAATCCAGATAAGTTTAGTGTTACCGGTTACTGCGTTTTTAATATTGTCAGTAATTGTTGTATCAACATAAATAAATTTTATCCCGAATTTTTCAAATACTTTAGTAAAAAGCCGGTAAGTGCCTCCGTACATATCGTTGGCGCAGATCACTTCATTTCCGGGTTCTAATAATTTTATAACAGCATCTGTTGCCGCTACTCCGCTGCTGAATGCCAGTCCATATTTCCCATTTTCAATTAATGCATAAGCATCTTCCAGTGCTTTACGTGTGGGGTTCTGGCTTCTGGCATATTCATATCCTTTATTTACTCCCGGTGCTTCCTGTACATAGGTGCTTGTCTGGTAAATTGGAGGAATAATGGCGCCGGTAGAAGGATCGGGGGTCATACCCGCATGGATATATTTTGTAGCTGCTTTCATTTCAGTAGTTGATAATTAAAAAATATCTGCAAAGTAAATGATTTTTATTCCCCATCAGGTGATGGGGTTAAAAAGGAAAGAAGCGGACAGGTATCGCCAGTCATAATTATCTGCATCATATGCTGCCAGCGGGAGAATATTTTTATTGACCACTTCCGGCTTCAGAATTTTTTCATTTACCAGTTTGCATTTAGCTTCTTTGATCATTTGCTGTACGGCTTTATCCTGCATCCATTTTTTTTGCGGAGGTTCAAACCCGGTTTTTTCCTTTCGCCAGGCAATATTTTCTGGTAGTTTGTCTTTTATACTTTCTCTCAGCAGCCATTTGCCCCATCCATTTCTTATTTTAAAATTTGATGGAAGGGTAAATAAAAATTCTACCAGTTCATGGCTTAAAAAAGGCAGGCGGATCTCAGTTCCATGTGCCATCGAATTCCTGTCTGCAAAACGAAGAAGTTCTTCCAGGCCATGCTGCATAGCGTTAAAATATAAGACGTCATTGAGCTGTTGATGAGCAGGCAGGACGTAATAAGCATTCCTGCTATGGATTTTTATAAATTCAGGAGTAAGGTCTTCGTGCCCCAACATGTGTATCAGATATTTTTTTTCTAAAAAAATGGATGCAAAATCAGGAAATAATGCAGCAATGATATTCCTGAGTCCAAAAGATTCCTTTATTCCTTTTTCCCTTGCTGCTTTTATTTCTCCACTGTTGATTAATTTTCTTTTCATAAATAACTCCTGCCAATACCATTTAAAGTATTTAGGATAACCTGCCAGTGTTTCATCGGCACCCTGTCCGTCTAATAATACTTTCACACCCTGTTGTTTTGCCTGCTCATAAACTTTGTACTGTGCTAAAACACTTGAACTGCTGATGGGTTCTTCCTGGTGAAAAGAAAGTTTTTCCAGGTCCGCCACCAGATCTTTTTCAGTAATCTGAATGTGATGTTGCTGAAGATGAAATTTGTCCGCCACCTGTTTTGCATAAACTGATTCATCTTTTTCAAACCCGGGAAACAGAGCCGTAAAAGACCGGAAGAGAGAACCTGCTGCTGTTAGCGGAAGGGCGGTGGCTATTATCGAAGAACTGTCCAGTCCCCCGCTGAGGCTGGTACCTATTTCTACATCGCTTCTCAATCTTCTTTTAACAGCGGTTTGGAAAAGATCGGTAAATTTTTCTATCACTTCTTCATCCTTTATTTTATTTTTCCCCTTATCTACCTGCATGTCCCAATATTGCCAGGTTTCCAGTTCATGATTTTGGGCAGTGTAAACAAGGGAATGTGCCGCTGGCAGTTTGTATATATTTTCAAAAAAAGTTTCACCCGGATTTTGAGGATTATCTGTGTAACCTATTGTAATGAAATTAAACAGCATTTTCCTGTTAATTGTTCTTGTAATTCCGGCGGCACAGAGAGCTTTTATTTCGCTTGCAAAAACAAACTGGTTGTTATTAAAGTAATAATAAAAAGGTTTTTCGCCAAAGCGATCACGGGACACAAATAATTCTTTTTCTTTTTCATCCCAGATAGCAAAGGCAAACATCCCGTCAAAATAATCCACACAGGTTTCCTGCCAGCAATCAAAAGCGGCAGCCATTACTTCAGTATCTGTTTTTGTTTTAAAACTGTATCCTTTTTTTGACAGCTCCTCTTTCAGTTCAAGGTAATTATAGATTTCTCCATTATGAACAATAGTATAGCGGTTGAGATAGTGCATGGGTTGATGACCAGACCCGGTCAGATCAAGTATTGACAACCTTCGGTGACCCAGTGAAACATTTCCCTGATCATTGATCCAAAGCCCTTCGCCATCCGGCCCGCGGTGAGCAAGTGCATGGGTCATTTTTTTTAACTGCTCAATAGTTACCAGCGATGAGTTTGGAGACAAAATGCCTGTAATACCACACATAAGTGTAAAGTAAGGAAATTAATTGCTCAATATGGAACTGAAAGCTCAAGACTACAATCATCCGAAACAATTTCTGAACTTTGCTTACTCTAAATTACTTCGGACTGCCATCAGCATTTTTTATGGTTTAAATGCAGGCTTCGCTAAAATAAACACCCCGATACTTTGTCAACTGCTTTGAATACCGGAGTATTTTTTAGAAGAAAACTTTACGAATACTGATTAAAAAAGAAAATCCTGAAAGGAGTAAACCAAATAAAAAATCACCTGGATTTTAAAACATCATTGGAAGATAGACTTTGACATCATCCCAAAGTATTGCCAGGGTAGCCTGAGATCCGGAATTTTGAAAAGCCATAGTAAAATATTCTGTGATCATATTATTTTTTTCTACCGGTACGGAAAAGTGCATGATATTTTTTTTCTTATCCGGGCTGAGTCCCCAGCTGTAAATATTTGAATTGAGTATAATTGTCCAGCTGGTTTCCGATGGAATACAAAACATGATATAACGGCCCGGCTGGATAATTTTACCCTGGATGGTAGCAGCAGAAAACAACTCTAATTCTGTGGCTTCATTGGCACCCATGCGCCAGGGTTGATCATACTTCACAAGTTCACCAAATATTTTTCTTTTCTGGGTTTGCGGACGGCTGTAAATAATTCTTGCATAGGGAAGTTCAGCTGCTTCACCTGTCATTTTTTTAAATGGATAATCGGAAGTGCAATAAATCATATCCATGGGAGACAGGTCCGGAGCGGTGAAATTAGATACAACAGGAACCGTTGCCATCATGGTATCATTTGTAACCGGGGAGGAATAAGAATCTGTTTTCTTTTCTTCTTGCTTACAGCCGGTAAAAATAAATACCGAACTGATGATTAAAAAAAAGGTCTTCATATTTGCTTTTATAATTATAAACTGATTGGCAATATAACCCGAACCTGCTCCCAGGCAGCCACCAGGTTAAATCCTGTTGTTGATT
>DATDPZ010000355.1:0-10942 GCA_035292525.1 Chitinophagaceae bacterium | reverse complement strand
ATTGGTTACGTTCTTTATGTCAATCCTGGTAAATATCGGTATGTGGTTTGAGCGTTTTGTGATCATCGTTACTTCTGTTTATCGTGATTACCTGCCTTCATCCTGGAGTACGTATTATCGTCCCACCATCTGGGAGGTTGGGTTTTACCTGGGTACCTTTGGTTTGTTCTTTACCTGTTATTTCCTGTTTGTAAAATTCTTCCCGGTTATTGCGTTGGCAGAGATCAAGCATATTTTAAAAAGAAGCGGTGATAATTATAAAACAAAAATGGATGAACTGGAAAAACAAAAGGCCGAAGAGTTTGCTAAAGAGCATGCTCATGATCATGGAGCATAGAGAAAAAGTTACGAGTCGGCAGTTTTATAAATAGAGAAGTTTAAAATTAAGAGTTTCTTGCTCACAGCCTGAAACTCATAGCTAAAAGCTAAAAAATATGGCAGTAAAAAAATTTATAGTGGGCAGTTTTGATGATGAAGCCGTTTTATTTCCTGCAGTAAAGGACGTACGCAAAGCAGGGTATAAAATTCACGATGTGTTTACGCCATTCCCGATTCATGGATTGGATAAAACAATGGGGCTTCGGGACACCAGCCTGCACACAGCCGGATTCATTTACGGCATTACCGGAACAGCCACTGCCGTAGGATTTATTTCCTGGGCGTTGACCTACGACTGGCCGCTGAACTTTGGCGGCAAACCCTTTTTCTCTTTACCAGCATGGATACCGATCACTTTTGAACTGACGGTTCTTTTTTCCGCAGTAGGGATGGTGCTAACCTTTTGTTACCTGTGCCAGCTGGCGCCCTTCGTTAAGAAAGATCATTTTAATTTAAGATCTACCGACGATCTTTTTGTAATGGCTTTTGAATGTACAGATAAAACTAACGAAGCCGAAGCGGTAGCTTTCCTGCAAGGCCTGGGCGCTAAAGATGTAAAAGTGGATTTTAAAGAAACCCGCTGGTGGCTGGGCCGCTATGATAAAGACGCTAAAATTTTTGAAAATAAAAAGAAAGACGTAACCGGATAAAACGGAAAAAAATTTCAGGATGAAAAAATTCTTAATTATATCAGGTGTTTTTATGGCAGGAGTGGTCATGCTCAGTTGCAGAAACGGTAAAAGAGATCCGGGAAAAGAATTTATGCCGGATATGGCTCATAGCCGTGCTTACGAGACCTATGCTGCTACAGATAATTTAAAAGAAAAGGGAATTCATTATGACGCTACTCCTGTAGCAGGCACTGTAGCCAGGGGTGATATGGCAGCATACCCTTTTGAAAACGATTCGCTGGGATATGTTAATTCAGCCTCTGTAAAAAATCCATTGCCGGCTTTGAAAGCAACAGAATACCTGGAAGCAGCCAGATTATACCTGGTTAATTGCGGTATTTGTCATGGTGAAAAACTGGATGGAGAAGGTCCATTATATAAAGGAGGCGATGGTCCGTTTATTGCTAAGCCGGCCAACCTGATCAGTGATGTAAAGTATACTTCGATGCCTGAAGGAACCATGTTCCATTCTGTAACTTATGGAAAGAATGCCATGGGAAGTTATGCTTCCCAATTAACCAGCAAACAACGATGGATGATCATACATTATATAAAAGAAAAACAAGCTTTGTCAGCTAAGCCGGCAGTTGAAGCAGCAGCAACAAGTAAGTAAAAGAATTTTTGAAGAACTATAAAAGTTAACTGATGTCAATCCGAGAACAATTTGAAATACCCCAGCGATACAAGATGTGGTCATTTGGCCTGATGGCTGTGGGTATTCTATCTGTTATTTTATTGTATGTTACCTATGGTGCAAGTAATGATGAGCATGAAAGAGCCCGTTTCTGGGCCAGCCTGTTGCAGAACAGTGTTTACTTTTTGCTGGTAGTAAATGCGGCTATGTTTTTTATCTGTGCTACAGTACTTGCATGGGGCGGATGGCCGATGAGTTTCAGAAGAGTGCCGGAAGCCATTTCATCAGCCGTGCCGGTAGTCGGGGTTATTTGTACAGTTATTTTACTGGCTATTGTTTTTGGTGGCGACCATGCCATTTACCACTGGACAGATACAGAGCATGTAAAACATGATCCGATACTTGACTGGAAAAAAGGATTTTTAAATAAAAATTTCTTCACAGTATGGACCATACTTACTGTATTTCTCTGGTGGTTTCTTGGAAAAAAAATGAGAAATTTTTCATACGATACCGATAAAGGAACGATGAGTGTGGAAGAAGGAAAGAAGTTTATCTGGAAGAATACCGTGTGGGCTGCTTTGTTTTTGATTGTTTTTGCATTAACAGTGATGTCAACCAGTCCCTGGTTGTGGCTGATGAGTATTGATGCACACTGGTACAGCACCATGTACAGCTGGTACACTTTTGCCAGCACTTTTGTAGCCGGCGTGGCGCTGATTGCCCTGTTTGTCATTTATCTGAAAAACAAAGGTTACCTGGAATATACCAACGATGAGCATCTTCATGATCTGGGAAAATTCATGTTTGCCTTTTCTATTTTCTGGGCTTACCTCTGGTTTAGCCAGTACATGCTGATCTGGTATAGTAACCAGCCGGAAGAAACAAAATATTTTGAACCAAGAGTAGAAGGACCCTACCGCGGCATTTTCTTTTTAAATATTATTATCAATTTTATTACACCTTTATTGTTATTAATGAAGAGAGGAGCAAAAAGAAATTATACTACAGTAACGATCCTGGCGGTAATGATCATTTTTGGTCACTGGCTTGATTTTTTCCAGATGGTACATCCGGGTCCTTCAAGAGATCATGTACCTATGATGCTGTATGACCTCGGAATTGCTTTGGGTTTTGTGGGGTTGATCATGTTGGTAACAGGAAGAACATTGGCGAAGCACCCCATGGTACCAAAAAATCATCCTTTCTTTAAAGAAAGTGTGATACATCATACTTAGAGAAAACTTCTCCAATCCCGAATTGTCGGGACTAGCACTTCCCAAAGAGGAAGCTTTTGGAGAGGCATGAATTAATAAAAAGTTCTTATAAAAAATATTTATCAATAAGCTGGCCTTGTATTATGATGGCTTTCTTCTTCAGAGGAGGCCGGGAGCAGGCCAATAAACTGAACTACGATATATGCAAACTTTTTTCATCATACTGATCCTGTTGCTAGGCTTTCTTATTACTTTCCAGATTGCCAAAGCCAGCGAGTATGTATCAGTGATGCGTGGCGAAGAAAAATCAAGAAAGCAGAACAACCGGATCAATGCTTTCCTGTTGCTGGTATTTTTAATACTGGGAATGATTGGTGTATATTATTGTAATGAAAGATTAGCAGGAAAAATTCTTCAATTCGGCTCTTCTGCTTCTGATCATGGGCTGGATGTGGACAATATGCTCAAGATTACAATCATTATTACAGGCATCGTATTTTTTATTACACAGGGATTATTATTCTGGTTCTCTTTTAAATACCAGGCATCTGAAAAAAGGAAAGCATTTTTCTTTCCGCATAACAACAGGCTGGAAGTAATCTGGACGGTGATACCTGCCATTGTTTTAACCGTCATGGTAGGATTTGGTTTATTTTACTGGTTCAGAATAACCGGCGAAGCACCTAAGAATGCAATGGAAGTAGAAATAGTAGGCAGCCAGTTTAAATGGGAATACCGTTATCCGGGCAAAGACAAAATTTTAGGTAAGAAATTTTATAAACAAATAAACGAAGCGGAAAACAATCCGCTGGGCCAGTTGTGGGAAGATCCGGCAAACCATGACGATATCTATATCAGTGGCGAGGACCTGCACCTGGTGGTAAACAAACCGGTAAGACTGGTGATCAATGCAAAAGATGTAATTCATGATGTAGGGCTGGCGCATTTCCGGATGAAGATGGACGCAGTACCAGGTACACCAACCACTATGTGGTTTACTCCCATCAAAACAACCGCCCAGATGAAAAAAGAACTGAATGATCCGGATTTTGTTTATGAAATTTCCTGTGACCAGATGTGTGGAAAAGGACATTATAGTATGAGGGGAACGATCATCGTGGAATCGCAGGAAGAATTTGACAGGTGGATGGCAACTAAAAAACCGAAATATTTTGCTGCCTTCCCGGATAAAGATCCGGATGCAGTGAAAATAACAGCCGATACAACGAAACAATTAACACAGGTATTGCCGGAAAGCAACTAAAATATTTTTGATAACCAGCAGGTCGTCTAAAAAAAGAGATTATGAGTAACGAAGCAACTTTGCACGGACACGCCGATGTGATCACTCATCATGATGAACATCATGTGCATCATCACAAAGAGACATTTGTCTCAAAATACATTTTCAGCCAGGATCATAAAACAATCGGGAAGCAGTTTTTAATTACCGGTATCATCTGGGGAGTTATCGGTGGATTGTTTTCTGTTTTATTCCGTTTGCAATTAGGATTCCCTGAACAAACCTTCCCGATTCTTGAAGTCTTTTTTGGTAATTTTGCAAAAGGAGGAGTGATACAACCTGAGTTTTATTATTCCCTTGTTACTATTCACGGTACCGTTCTGGTGTTCTTTGTGTTAACGGCAGGATTGAGTGGAACTTTTGCCAACCTGCTGATTCCTCTTCAGATTGGTGCCAGGGATATGGCTTCTCCATTTTTAAATATGCTCTCTTACTGGTTTTTCTTTATAGCCAGTGTGATTATGTTTTCCTCCTTATTTGTTCATACCGGGCCTGCTTCAGGAGGATGGACAATCTACCCGCCATTAAGTGCACTGCACCAGGCGGCTGAGGGATCCAAGATCGGTATGGATCTCTGGTTAATCAGTATGGCGATGTTTATTGTCTCCTCGCTTTTAGGAGGGTTGAATTATATAGCCACCATTTTAAATATGCGTACCAAGGGAATGAGCATGACAAGATTGCCTTTAACGATGTGGGCCATTTTGTTTACCGCGGTGCTTGGCGTTCTATCTTTCCCGGTGCTTTTATCCGGTGCTATTCTTTTGTTGTTCGACAGAAATCTTGGTACAAGTTTTTACCTGGCCGATATTGTCATTAACGGGGAAGTGCTGCCTAATGAAGGAGGCAGTGCTATTTTATTTCAGCACTTGTTCTGGTTCCTTGGCCACCCGGAAGTTTATATTATTCTATTGCCAGCCATGGGTATGGTGTCAGAAATATTAAGTGTGAATTCACGAAAACCAATTTTTGGTTATATGGCGATGATCGGTTCTTTATTCGCCATCACCATACTTGCATTTTTAGTGTGGGCTCACCATATGTTTGTTACCGGACTAAACCCCTTCCTCGGGGCCTTCTTTGTATTGCTTACTTTGTTGATTGCTGTGCCTTCCGCTATTAAAGTATTTAACTGGCTCACCACTTTGTGGAAAGGAAATATCCGGTTTACGCCAGCCATGTTGTTTGCAATTGGGTTTGTAAGTTTATTTATATCAGGCGGGTTAACTGGTTTGTTCCTCGGGAACTCCACCATTGACATTCATCTCCATGATACAAAATTTGTAGTGGCCCACTTTCATATAGTGATGGGAGTAGCTTCCATGTTTGGCATGTTTGCGGGTATTTATCACTGGTTCCCGAAAATGTTTGGCCGTTATCTTAATATGACATTGGGTTATATACATTTCTGGGTAACCATAGCAGGAGCCTATCTTATTTTCTGGCCCATGCATTATGAAGGCCTTGCAGGAGTTCCCCGTCGTTATCTTGATCTGCGTGGCTGGCATAATTTTAATCAATTTGATAGTTTGAATAAAATGATTACGATTGTTTCCATCATTGTATTTGCCATGCAACTGATGTTTATATTCAATTTTTTCTATTCAATTTTTAAAGGAAGAAAAGTACGAACACAAAATCCATGGGGGGCCAATACACTGGAGTGGACCACCCCCATCAATCCGGGGCATGGTAACTGGCCCGGAGAAATTCCTGAGGTTCATCGCTGGCCCTATGATTATAGTAAAGATGGAAGAGATTTTATTCCACAAACAGAGCCGGTGGGCCCTGATGAGAGTAAAGAACATTAGCCCCCTAAATCCCCCAAAGGGGGGACTTAAAGAGGAGTACATTATATGAATAATGAAAAAAATAGTTCTTTTCATATTGGAAACAAGATCAAAGATTACCTGAAACTGATTAAGGTTTCATTGAGCATCATGGTTGTTTTTTCCAGTGTGCTGAGTTTTTTACTGGTACCTGGCCTGGATGAAAAATTTGTAAACCCGTTACAAATGGTCATCTTACTTGCCATAGGCGGTATGCTGGTAACAGGAAGTGCCAATGCCATCAACCAGGCAGTAGAAAAAAACACAGATGCTGTAATGAAACGGACCTCCAACCGGCCGGTAGCTGCCGGCAGGATGAGTGTAAAGGAAGCCTGGGTTTTTGCTATTATTACCGGCACTTTGGGTGTGTTTATGCTTGGATATTTTTTTAACTGGACAGCAGCAAGTCTTGCTACTCTCAGTTTGTTCCTGTATGCATTTATTTACACACCCCTGAAAAAAGTAAGTGCAATAGCTGTGTTGATGGGGGCTCTTCCCGGCGCCTTGCCATGTTTGATAGGATGGGCTGCCGGCGACGAAAAACTGGGAACCGGCGGATGGGTATTGTTTGCATTACAATTTCTCTGGCAGTTTCCGCATTTCTGGGCAATAGCCTGGATAGCGCATAAAGATTATACAGTAGCCGGTTTTAAATTGTTGCCAGCTGAAAAAGGACCGACAAAGTTTACGGCATTGCAAACGGTGATCTATTCTTTATTGCTGATACCTGTAGGAATTCTGCCTTATTTAACCGGCATGAGTGGCCTGCTGAGTTTAATAATTGTAACGGGGGCCAATTTATTTATGGTTGCACTTTGTGTTCAATTATACCGGGATATGAAAGTGAAATCTGCAAGAAGAATCATGTTTGGAAGCTATATTTATTTGCCGGTAGTATTACTGGCCTTATTGGGAGACAAACTGGGTTAAAATTATCAGACCCGGATTGTAGTATGGATTTTGGAATTTTATTATTTGAGATTTATGATAATTTATGATAATTGACATTGTGAATAAAGAACAGCATCGAAAAATACATCCGCATAAGTTCACTTTGTGGGTGGCTATTGGCAGCATTATTATGATGTTTGCCGGATTGACCAGCGCCTATATTGTAAAAAGTCAGCAGGCGGCCTGGCAGGAAATCACTACACCAAAAGTATTCTGGTATTCTACAATAGTTATATTACTGAGCAGCCTGACGATTCAGATGGCATTACGTTCTTTTAAACAAAGAAACATGAGTCGTTATCGTCAGTTAATGGCGGTAACAGTTTTATTGGGTGCCGCATTTGTGGTTTTACAGAGTATCGGCTTTCAGCAATTCTGGAACAGCGGTATTCAATTTAAAGGAGTGGCAGGCGCCGGACAGTTTCTATATGTGATTTTTGGACTGCATGCTCTGCATGTACTTGGCGGGGTGATTGCACTCCTGGTCATGTTTGTAAAAGCATTTTTTGGCCGTGTTAAAACGTATAGCAGTACTGGAATAGAAGTGGCAGCCACTTATTGGCATTTTGTAGATATACTTTGGATATATCTACTGGTATTTTTTCTATGGATAGGATAAGGTTAGAATGTTTGCAAGTTCAATAATTCCGGTAAGATGATATTTAACTTTTGAACTTTTGGAACCACTAAAACTTTTTGAACAAATATAATTTGACAAGTTAAACATAAGCAAGCAATATGTCTTCAACAGCAACAACGGATCAAACTAAATGGTGGAGCGGAGGTAAGAGCCCGTTTAATATGGAATATGGAAAACTGATGATGTGGTATTTCCTGATGAGTGATGCTTTTACGTTTGGTGCATTTTTGATTTCTTATGGCACCATTCGTTTTTCTCAAAACTTCTGGCCGGATCCTAATGTGGTGTTTAATGCATTTCCCGGTGCAGGTCATGCTAATCTTCCCCTGGCATTTGTAAGTGTAATGACATTTATCCTGATCATGAGTTCTGTTACCATGGTATTGGCCGTACATGAAGGACACCGGGGCAACAGGAATGGAGTGGCTAAATGGATGTTCTGGACCATTGTGGGCGGTATCTTATTTTTATTATGCCAGGCCTGGGAGTGGCATCACCTGATAACCGGCGCCCATGCGGTACTTGCTGACGGAAAAATTGAAATGATCGGACAAACAATGGGTGGAAATCCCTGGGGCCAACTGGTAAATGAATCAACCGTAATGGATGCATTGAAAAACACAGATCATAAAACTATTATAAACCTGGTGCATGAACATCACCCGGATATGACACAGCAACAACTTGCCGGACTTTCTCATGAAAAACTTACAGGCATGCTGAATATAGCAGAGATGCATGTTCGCACAAAAGGCCCGATTGCTTTTGGCGGATATTTTTATGGAATAACCGGATTTCATGGCTTCCATGTATTTTCTGGCGTAGTGATCAATATTATTATGCTGATCATGACCATGAGAGGAACCTTTGACAGGAGAGGGCATTACCTGATGATTGAAAAGACCGGCTTGTACTGGCACTTTGTAGATCTTGTGTGGGTATTTGTGTTCTTGTGTTTTTACCTGGTATAAGGGTTTTAAAAAACAAAAAAAGAAATTTTTAAAATAAAAAAATTACTGAGTTTATGGAAGAGCAGCATACAGCATCAGAAATTACTTTTCATCATGACGTTCCGGGTCCGGAAAATGTAAAAAGAATCTGGAGAACATTCTGGTTGCTACTGGTTATTACCATCATTGAATTGGGTATGGGCTTTAGTATTTATTTAATTCACAAAGACCCAAACTTTAGTCATGGCCTGGTGCTGGGTATTAAAGGAGCCATTGTAATCCTTTCACTGGCCAAAGCCTTTTATATTGTATCTATCTTTATGCACCTGGGTGATGAAATCAGAAATATGACAATGACGATCATTGTTCCATTGATGTTATTTATCTGGTTTATTGCTGCATTTTTATACGAAGGGAATTCTTATAAAAATTTACGGAACACGTACGATAAACATTTTCAGGAAAGAACTACGATTGATAAAAAAGCCGGTGGACATTAGTGTAAAGAAATAAAATAGTTAAAGACCTGAAACCATCCCAAGTACCAGGGATGGTTTTTTGGTAAAAAAACAACCTGTGAATAAAACGGCTCTATATGCTATCCTGCTCGCCCTGGTTTTTCCGCTTGGCGCCTATTTTCTTGTAAAGAAACTTAGTGAAACAGCGGTAATACTTCCGCCAAGATTTTATGCCGATTCGGTCATTACAAAAAGCGAAAAAGGAAAAATCGTTTCGGATACGGTATGGCACCGGCTGCCCGATATATCGCTTACCAATCAATTAGGAGAAAAAGTAGGATGGAAGGATATACAAAAAGATTCTTCAGGTAAGATCATCGTTGCCAATTTTTTCTTTACGCATTGTCCTACCATTTGTCCTACCCTTACCCTGAATATGAAAAAACTTCAGGATGGTTTAAAAAAATCACAGAAGGTGGGAGACCTGACGGCTGACTATGTCTGGTTTCTTTCTTTCAGCATTGATCCTGAACGGGACTCAGTGCCTGAATTAAAAAAATGGGCCGACCGTTTCCAGGTAAACCCCGTAAACTGGTGGCTGCTGACCGGCGATAAAAAAGAAATTTATGATCTGTGTATAAATGAAATGAAACTGGGATTGGTAGATGGACAGGGCGTGGACACGTCTTTTATTCACACTGACCGGTTTGTGCTCATTGACAAAGACCGGGTGATCAGGGGATATTACAAGGGACTGGACTCCGCTTCCATATTCAAACTTTCCGAAGACATCGTATTATTATCACTGGAAAAAAATAAAAAAGATAAAAGTTTTTTTGATGGCAAACTGGAATTAATCGGCGTGGTATTTTTATTGACCATCCTGGGGCTTGGCTTGTTTTTAACTGCCTTAAGATGGAAAAGAAAAGAATAAACCAGCTCCGGCCCCTGTACACAAAATAGAGAGGGGAGCTTAAACAAATTATTTATGTTAACAGCAGTTTGGAAAAAGAAGGATGCAAAGGCAAGAAATTTTATACTTACCGTTTCGGTGCTGGTTTTTGTGGCGGTAGTTATTTTAGGCAGGGTAAAAGTAAACGTGGAACTGGGTTTTGATGAACACCTGTTTGCAAAGATCAATGCAGCTATTAATTCCACGGTTTCTTTTTTATTGCTGGCAGGTTTGCTGGCTGTAAAAAATAAAAAATATATCCTGCATAAAAGGATCATGCTTTCGGCCTTGGGTTTATCCTGCTTATTCCTGGTCAGTTATATCTGTCATCATTTATTTTCCGGGGAAACAACATTCGGCGGTGAAGGAACCATCCGGTATATCTATTACTTCATTCTGGTAACGCATATTATTTTAGCAGCTATCGTTCTTCCATTTATTTTATTTACTGCTTACCGGGCTTTGATAGGCGAATGGCCACGGCATAAAAAACTGGCGAAGATCACCTGGCCTATCTGGTTTTATGTGGCGGTGACCGGGGTGCTGGTGTATTTTATGATCAGTCCTTACTATTCTTAAAGACTCCATTCATCAGCCGGATCCCAAAACAGTTTTTCAAAATCCACTACTTTATCTTTCTTCACTTTGATACCTTCCTTCTTCAACAAGGTTTCCATTTGTGTGGGACTGTCAAAATGAAATTTGCCGGTAAGCAACCCATTGCGGTTTACTACACGGTGTGCCGGTACTTTTGGTTTTGCAAGATGTGAACCGTTCATGGCCCAGCCCACCATGCGGGCCGATGATTTGGTACCAACCGCCGCCGCAATGGCGCCATAACTGGTTACCCTTCCTCTTGGTATTTGTCTTGCCACTTCATGAACCAGTTCAAAAAAACTTTCATCCTTTTTACCGGAAGGTTTTACTGATTTTAATTTAGCGGGTAATTTTTTATTTGA
>DATDPZ010000354.1:0-8883 GCA_035292525.1 Chitinophagaceae bacterium | reverse complement strand
TCGTCGGGTTCTATTCCGTTATCCAGCAGCGCTGATTTATATCCACCCAGTCTTTCTTTTGTAATGGAGAGAATCTCCGGGTTGGAAATGGCAGCAATACGCCGGTGTCCTTTATTAATAAGGTGCACCGTCGCTTCATAGGCGCCTTTAAAATTATCAGCAATTACTTTATGTGTATTTATTTCATCTGCTATGCGGTCAAAAAAAACTATCGGAAGCCCTTTTTGATTTAATTCTTTGAAAAAACTAAAGTCTTTTGTTTCTGTTGATACTGAAATTATCAACCCGTCTATGGAACGGGAAGTTAGAAACTGAAGGTTCAGCAATTCCCGGTCAAACGATTCACGGCTTTGGGCAATGATAACATTATAGCCATTATTATAGGCAATAGATTCAATGCCATTGATCGTCTGCGAAAAAAAACTGTTTGCTATTTCGCAGACAATAACGCCAATGGAACGGCTTCTTCTTTCTTTCAGGCTCAGCGCAATGGGATTGGGATGATAATTTATTTTCTCAGCATATTCCAGCACCAGCTTTTTTGTTTCCGGGCTTATTTCATGGCTGTCACGCAATGCCCGGGATACGGTAGAAGTAGAAAATCCCAACGCTTTAGCTATATCTTTTATGGTAACAGCTTCAAATTTCATATTGGCAATCGTTTCCGGGTAATTAGTAAAACAAAAAATATAGTGTTTAAAGTTAGGAATATCTGCTCATTTTTTACGATGTGCTCATCCGGAAAACTGAACAATCAGGATTGGTTAAATGCACCGGTTGAAGACAGATCCTCCATATTCTTCCGGATTTAGTTGCATCCGGAAATCAGAAAATGAACAGTATATTGTAAACAAGGTATCCGCATTTATAAAATGATAACGATATCGGGAACGATTGCGTAAATAAACCTGTATTAGATTGATTTTAATCCATAAATACTGTTTAGCATTGAGTAGAATTTTTGAAAAACAATTTCCAAAATTCTTTTATCCTGCCTGAAGACTTAATGTATTCGATTCAAACTTTAAAAAAAGCTATATGAAGAAACTCTCTTTAATTCTATTATCATTTAGCATTACTTTATTGTCATTTGCACAGGCAAGACAGATAAAAGGAAATGTAACCGATGAAACCGGAACCCCTTTAAGTGGTGCCAGTATTTTGCTTAGCGGTTCAAAAACCGGAGCACAATCTGATGCCAGCGGAAATTTTACAATTAATGCACCGGGTACCGGTACCATTCGCCTGGTAATAAGTTATTCAGGCTATAAATCTGCAGTAGTAACCGCTAATGATCAAACAGCATTGGTAATTAAACTTGAAAAAGAAACAGCTGAACTGGAAGATGTGGTTGTAGTAGGTTATGCCACACTGAAAAGAAAAGACCTGACAGGATCAGTTTCATCAGTAACAGCAAAAGATCTGAAAGATATTCCCCTTTCTTCAGCCGCAGAAGCCTTACAGGGCAGACTTGCCGGTGTACAGGCTATATCATCAGATGGAGCACCTGGTGCAGATATCATTATCAGGGTTCGTGGTGGTGGTTCTATTACACAGGACAATTCACCGCTGTACATTGTAGATGGCATTCAGGTAGAAAATGCACTTTCTGTTATTTCACCACAGGATATTGCTTCTATTGATGTATTAAAAGATGCATCAACTACTTCTATTTATGGAGCAAGAGCGGCTAATGGAGTTGTAATTATTACAACTAAAGGAGGCAAAGCAGGAAAAACACAATTAAGTTATAATGGTTCTTTCGGATGGAGAGAACTACCTAAAACTATGAAAGTATTAAGCCCTTATGATTTTGTACTATGGCAATATGAAAGAAGCAGGGGAAGCATAGCAGACAGTAGCAGTTTTGCTCAAACTTATGGCACCACATGGGACACGTTAAGCGTTTATAAGAATACTCCAGGAATTAACTGGCAGGAAGAAGTATTTGGCCGAAAAGCACAATACCAGAATCATAATATATCCATGAGCGGAGGTACACAGGCTACAACATTCAACCTCAGTCTTACGGCAAATAAAGAAGAAGGTTTATTACTGGAGTCAGGTTTCGACCGTTACCTCGCCAATTTTAAAATAGATCATAAAGTTTCTGATAAATTCAAAGCAGGAATGACCGTCAGGTACCTGGATCAGAAAATAAGAGGGGCAGGTACTACCAATAGCGGAACGAGAGCTACCAACCGTTTACGGCATACAATTAACTATCGCCCTTTTGAAATTCCGGTTCCAGGTGGAGGTATCGATGATTTTGATGAAGCTTATTATCTTGCTTCTTCCGGCGCCACTAATCCAATTTTACTTACAAGAGCAGAGTATCGCCGCCAGAACACCAGGGCCATTTACCTGAGCGGGTATGCTAATTATACCATTGTTAAAAATCTTGTCTTCAGATCTACATTTGGATTTGATAATGCAGATATCAGAACAGATTTATTTTACAGTAAAATAACCGGCACGGCCCGTAATGCAGCTTCCTTACCGGTTGCTTCCATTGGCCAGCAAAACAACAATACGTTTAATAACTCCAATACGCTTCAGTACACCTTGAACAATTATAAAGATCATCACGACATTTCTGTGTTAGTAGGAGAGGAAACCGTAGAACTTCGGTCAAAACAAGCCACCTTTGAAACAAGGTTTTTTCCTGCAGATATCAGTCCGCAAAAAGCATTGGCCAATATGGGACTTGGCTCAGCACCATCCGGATCCTCTCAACCCTTACCCTTTTCATTTGTACAACCCCCCAGTCGTATTTTTTCTTTATTTGGAAGAGTAACCTATGCGTTTGATGACAAGTACCTGGCAACATTTAATCTGAGATCTGACCGGTCTTCAAAGTTTAGTTCAGATAACGGCTCTCTGGTATTTCCTTCCGGGTCTGTAGCATGGCGATTTTCAAAAGAAAAATTCTTTGATGATGTAAACTGGTTGTCCGATGGAAAAGTACGGTTTGGATTTGGATCAGTAGGCAACAACAGAATTGATAATTTGCTTTACCTGCAATTGTATGGCGTTACAGGACAATATGCATTCAATCATTCTATTTTACCCGGGTTTGCACCCACCGCATTAGCCAATCCAAATTTGCGCTGGGAACAAAACACTACAAAGAATTTTGGGTTAGATCTGTCCTTGTTTAGAAACAGGGTTCAGTTTACAATGGATATTTATAAGAATACTTCTAAAGATCTTTTACTTGCTGTGGCCATTCCGCCTACTACAGGTTATACGACCCAGCTTCAGAATATCGGGTCAACTTCCAACCGCGGAGTAGAATTTCAGATAAATGCCATACCCGTTCAGCAGAAAGATTTCATCTGGAATTCAAATTTCAATATTTCATTTAATAAAAACAGGATAGAAAGCCTGGGCGGTATTGACCAGCTAACAAGAAACTCGGGATGGCAGGGAAGTGATGGCGTAGATGACTACCTGGTAAAAGTAGGTCAGCCTGCAGGATTAATGTATGGGTTTATTACAGATGGTTTTTATAAAATTGATGAATTTAATTATAACTCCTCTACCGCAACATATACAATTAAACCCGGAATTGCAGTAAATGGCGTTTACGGTACACCCCAGCCGGGTATGCTGAAGTGGAAAGATTTAAATGGAGATGGAGTAATAACAGCAGACGGAGACAGAACAGTAATTGGAAATGCCAATCCTGATTTTACCGGTGGCTGGAACAACTCATTCTCATATAAAAACTTTGATATGAGTGTGTTTGTAAATTTCGTGGTGGGCAATGATATTTATAATGCCAATAAAATTGAATGGACCGATGGTGCCTTTGGAAATCTGAATATGCTGGACATTATGAAAAACAGGTTTACTAATATCAATGCATCCGGGCAAAGAGTGACTGATCCCACCGAGCTGGCAAAATTAAATCAAAACGCTACCATCTGGTCGCCGGTAAGGGTACAACGCTGGTGGCTGCATTCATGGGCAGTGGAAGATGGTTCTTATTTAAGATTTAATAACATCACATTCGGGTACACACTCCCTAAGAAAATAACCGGCGTTGCCAAGATTTCTTCATTAAGAATTTTTGCTACGGTAAACAACCTTGGCACCATCACCAATTACACTGGATATGATCCCGATGTTACAGCAAGGAGATCAGATCCCCTGACACCCGGTGTTGATTTTGCAGCTTATCCAAGATCCAGAACATGGGTTTTTGGAGTAAATCTTAATTTCTAAAAAAATAAAAAATTAGTATATGAGAAACAGACTATTCCAAATTTTTTCAGGAACAGCAGTGCTGTTAGCATTAATGATTTCTGCAGGATGTAAGAAATACACGGAAGTACAACCGGTATCACAATACAGCATCTCACAGGCATTTTCTGATGTTTCCAATGCAACCAATGCACTCATCGGCGTGTATGATGAATTGCAGGGAGATAATGGTTATGGCATCCGGATCAGTATGTATTATCCTTATGATAGTGATGAGGGTATTGTAAGCGGTAACATTGATAATGGAAGAAGAGGCGTTGGACGTTACCAGTTGTTGTTGACTAACTCAGAGATAGCGAACCCATTCCGTCAGCTATACCGCGGAATTGAAAAGGCAAATCTTTGTATTGAGCAGATTCCATTAATGAGTCAATATACCAATGGTACGGCAACAGAACAGGCACAGGTAAAACGCTTATATGCCGAAGCGCTTACTTTAAGGGCACAGTTTTTATTTCAGCTTATACTTAATTGGGGTGATGTGCCGGCACCAATGATCCCCTCTTACAGACAATCAGAATTATTTATTCCGCAAACCAACCGCGACTCTACTTACGACCGCATTATTGCAGACCTGGCAATTGCCAAAGATCTGCTGCCCTGGAGAACAGAGGCGGGTCCAAGAAATGAAAGAATAACCAAAGGAGTGGCAAAAGCTTTGCGGGCAAGAATTGCCTTGCATAGAGGCGGATATTCTCTTCGCAGCAATGCACAAATGGAACGCAGGGCAGATTACCTCAGCTTTTACCAGATAGCCAAACAGGAATGTGAAGAATTGATGGCCAACAGAAACCAGCATACTCTTAACCCCAATTTTGAAAACGTATGGAGAAGTGTAACCTCGTTTGTGTATGATCCATTTGGTGAAATAATTTTTGAAGTGGGCGCCGGCGGTGGAAACGGAAACAGTGACAGCCGTATGGGAAATTATGATGGCCCCCGATTAAACAATGCTTCCCGGTATGGCGCAGGTGGTGGTGGTATCATTATGCTCCCTAATTATTTTTATGCTTTTGATTCTGCGGATACAAGAAGGGATGTAACTATTACACATTATCAAGTAACCAATTCAACAAACATTAAATCCCAGCTTCGGTTACCAGAAATGAACACAGGTAAATATCGCCGTGACTGGAGAGTACCTCTGCTTCCGGGTACAGTTTTAAATGTAGGATACAACTGGGCTTTAATAAGATTTTCTGATGTATTGTTAATGTATGCAGAAGCGGTGAACGAAATAAATGGCGGCCCCACTACCGAAGCTATCGCAGCGTTTGAAGAAGTAAGAAAGAGAGGTTATCGTGGTAATACGGGGTTGATTGGAATTACTCCTACAACCAAATCAGCATTTTTTGATGCTATTGTAAATGAAAGGTACCTGGAGTTTGGTCATGAAGGTATTCGCAAGTATGACCTGCTTCGCTGGAACCTTCTGGCATCAAAACTTGAAGAAACAAGAACAAAAATTCAACAGATCCGCGATAGAGTAGCGCCTTATAATAACGTACCTCAATACATTTATTATAAAAATATTGGTGAAGAAATTGTTTTTTATACAGCAACAGACAGTACGGGTGCAGGCAAACCTTTCTGGAAACCAACACAGGTACCTCCATCCGGAACAACCGGAAGCTCACAGGTTCCTGCCACCAAATGGGTAAGAATTGACTGGGCTCAACGATTAACAGCTAATTTGATTGACGGAAGACCATTACACACAGCACTGGCTTTTTATTTTACTCCGGGCAAAAGTGAACTATTCCCTTTTGATCAGGGTACGCTTTCATCGTACCAGGGAAGGTTACAGCAGAACCCCGGGTATTAATTTTTTCTTTTTCTTGATAGAAAATCATTGTAAAATTTAATCAGGCTGCTGCTTCTGCAGCAGCCTTCTTTTTAAGATTAAAAAATGAAACTGATCAAAAAATATTTTCTCCTTTTACCGTTGTTATCTGTACTGGCCTGCAGTGCTCAAAAAAGCAATGTGGTTTTATCTGGAACTGAAAAAGAAATTGCCTTTCCCGGCGCAGAAGGCTTTGGCAAATACACTACTGGTGGCCGGGGAGGAAAAATTTTTATTGTTTCAAATTTAAATGATAAAGGTCCGGGTAGTTTTCGTGAAGCGGCAGAAGCAAAAGAAAAAAGAATGATTGTCTTTACTGTTTCAGGTACTATTCGCCTTGAAACAAAATTATCCATCCGGGGAAATGCAACCATTGCCGGACAAACCGCTCCTGGCGATGGAATATGCCTGGCAGATAATGCTGTTTCACTTGCAGGCGATAATATTATTATCCGGTATCTCCGTATCCGCATGGGAGATAAATACCAGAAAGGCGGTATGGTGGATGGAAATGGCGGGGATGATGCGTTTGGCGGAGTGAGAAGGAAAAACATTATCATCGATCATTGCAGTATGAGTTGGAGCACCGATGAAGTATTCAGTGTGTATGCCGGCGACAGCACTACACTGCAATGGAATTTAATTTCAGAACCGCTTAATTATTCATATCATTTTGAAACTGGCGATAAAGATTATGAACATCATGGCTTTGGCGGTATCTGGGGCGGACTTCATTTATCAGCTCATCATAATTTATTTGCACACTGCCTTAGCCGTACTCCCCGATTCAACGGAATAAGGCATACTCCCACTGAACTTGTTGATTTTGCAAACAACGTAATTTATAACTGGGGGCATAATAATGTATATGCCGGCGAAGGGGGTCAATACAACATCATTAATAATTATTATAAATACGGACCCGGTACCAATAAAAATGTACGATTCAGGATTGCCAATCCCGGACGAAATGAAACGATTGGTTTTGGCAAATGGTATGTAAATGGAAATTTTGTGGATGGCGCCATGGATATTTCTAAAAATAACTGGCTGGGAGTGGATATGCCAAAAGATGCAACAGCTGATGATAAAAAGGTGACGGTAGTTAACAAAGCATTTGTCACTCTTGTCTTGCCTGTACAAACCGCAGAAGAAGCCTATAAATCCATTTTAGAAAAAGCTGGTGCAAGTTTTAAAAGAGACACATTGGATGAACGGATCATCCGTGATGTAATAAACAGGACCGGTAATTTTATAGATGTGCAGGGCGGCTTTCCTCACGGCACCGATTTTGAAATGACGGTGAATGCATGGCCGGCTTTAAAATCTTTGCCAGCTCCCGTTGATACCGATAAAGATGGTATGCCGGATGATTGGGAACTTAAAAACGGATTAAAGCCGACAGATAGCGCCGATGCTTCTAAAAGAAATTTACATTCCTTTTACACAAATATTGAAGTGTATATAAACCAACTTATAAAATGAAAAAACTTTTTTTGTTACCATTTATTTTTATTTTCCTGGCATTTGTAATGCCCGGAAAAAAAAAGATCAGCATCTGGATGTGCGGTGACAGTACCATGAGCATAAAGGAAAAGAAAGCCTGGCCCGAAACCGGTTGGGGAATGTCCTTTGTTCATTTCTGGGATTCAAGTGTTACGGTTGTAAACCGGGCAAAGAACGGACGCAGTACCAAAACATTTATTTCTGAAAATCTATGGCAAGGGGTTATCAGCCATGTAAAAGAAGGTGACTATGTCTTCATTCAGTTTGGCCATAATGATGAAGTAAAAGACAAAATGGAGCGATACAGTACTCCTGAAGAATATAAAACGAACATTAAAAAATTTATTGCTGAAACCAGGGGTAAAAAAGGGATACCGGTTTTATTCACTCCTGTCAGCCGCAGAAGATTCAATACCGATGGGAATGCAATTGAAACACACCAGGAATATTCAGCACTGGTTCGTGAGCTGGCAGTTACTGAAAAAATACCAATGATAGACCTGGATAAAAAAACGATGGATCTTTACCGGCAATTTGGTAAGGAAAATTCCCGCTGGCTTTTCCTGCAATTAAAGCCCGGCGAACATCCAAACTATCCTGATGGCCGCGAGGACAATACCCATTTTAATGAACTGGGAGCAAGACTGGTGGCCCAGCTGGCTTTGGAAGAACTAAAAAAAATATTTCCTGATCTTGCTGATAGAATTGTAAAGCCTGTGGCAAAGTAAAATGAAAAAATATTTCCCGGCCATATTCTTTTTCCTGAACGGATGCATTGGACATGCTCAATCCAAAGCCGGCATCACCAACAAATCTGATACTTCTTATTCTCTTTATACTGCATACTCCGGCACTATAAAAACACATCCTCAAACAAAAATTGTAAATGAATTAAAACCTGCAACAGTTGCAGAAGAAAGGAATCTTGTGTATTGCACGCAGGGAAACAGCAAGCTACTGACTGATGTATTTTATCCAAAGGAAAAAGCAGCAACCAAAAGAACGGCCATCATAATTGTGCATGGAGGTGGGTGGAGAAGCGGAAACAAAACATTTCATCATTCCATGGCGCAGCGGCTGGCTGCACTCGGTTATGTTTGTTTCACTCCGGAATACAGGTTATCTACCGAAGCTTTATATCCTGCAGCTGTTTTTGATATTAAATCTGTTATCCGTTGGGTACGAAAAAATGCTGCAAAATATAATCTTGATGATTCAAAAATTTCAGTGGCTGGTCATTCTGCAGGCGGCGAATTGGCCGCAAT
>DATDPZ010000353.1:0-3453 GCA_035292525.1 Chitinophagaceae bacterium | reverse complement strand
ATCATTATCTGAGCTCCGTTACCAAAATCTCCAAACTGCGCTTCCCATAATACCAATGCATTAGGATTAGCCAGTGCATACCCATATTCAAATCCCAATACGCCAAATTCGCTCAGTAAAGAATTATAAATTCTGAATTTGCCGGTAGCTCCGTTCAGGTTACTTAACCGGTTAAACGCCTTATTGGTATTTTCATCACGCAATACCGCATGCCGGTGGCTGAATGTTCCTCTTTTTACATCCTGTCCACTCATTCGTACATCTTTTCCTTCCAGTAAAAGTGTACCATATGCCATTAACTCACCCGTAGCCCAGTCTATCTTTCTTTCTGTTTCATATAATTTTATTTTATCCTTCAGTATCTTTTCCACTTTTCTCAGGGGTTTGAAATCAGCAGGCCATTTCATTAAAGCATCAAAAACCGTTTTGAAATTTTCTTCACTTACGGCCGTGTCAGGCGACCATCCAAAATCTTCATCGGTAGCCTTGCGTAATTTTTTCCATTCCAGTTCCGGTGGCTGGTAATGGTAAGGCAGGGGATTTTGTTTTACTTCATCCAGGCGTTCCTGCAATTCATCCCAGAATTTTTTTTCCATTTCTTTTGCCAGTTCTTTAGCCTCGGGCTCCCCGTTTTCCAATAAATATTTGATATAAACTTCTCTTGGGTTGGGGTGCTTATCAATAAGTGCATAAAGTTGTGGTTGTGTAAATTTGGGATCATCTCCTTCATTATGTCCATGACGACGATAGCAAACCATATCAATAAAAATATCTGAATTAAATTTTTGACGGAACCGGGTGGCTGTCTCCACGCATTTCACCACTGCCTCCGGGTCATCACCATTTACATGCAGCACCGGCGCCTGAATAGCTGCGGCCAGCGAAGTACAATAATCAGAACTCCTGGCATCATCAAAATCGGTGGTGAATCCAATCTGGTTATTAATCACAAAATGAATGGTGCCACCGGTATAATAACCTTTCAGGTAACTCATCTGTAATACTTCGTACACTATCCCTTGTCCGGCTACTGAAGCATCACCATGTATCAGGATCGGAAGAATTTTATCATAATCACTTCCATACATAATATCGGCTTTAGCCCTGGAAAATCCAACCACCACAGGGTCCACTGCTTCCAGGTGAGAGGGATTGGGCATCAGTTTCAAGTGTACGGTTTTTCCGCTATCCGTACTAATTTCACTTCCAAAACCCAAATGATATTTTACATCTCCGGTACCCATAGTCTGGTCAGGTTTGGCCGTGCCTTCAAATTCACTGAAGATCTGCTCGTAGGTTTTACCCATAATATTTGCCAGCACATTCAGCCTTCCGCGATGGGCCATCCCGATCACCATTTCCTGTACTTCATATGCAGCAGCGGTATTGATAATCGCATCCAAAGCCGCAATCGTCGTTTCGCCTCCTTCTAATGAAAATCGTTTCTGACCCACATATTTTGTATGAAGAAATTTTTCGAACATGACACCCTGGTTCAGTTTTTCCAGTATCCGGCGTCTCTTTTCAAGAGAAAGGTTTTGATGAAAATTATTTTCAATTTCCCTGGTCAACCAGTCTGTTTTTTCCTGGTTACTGATATAGGTAAATTCGATGCCCACATGCTGCGCATAGCATTTTTCCAAATGAGAAATAATGTTTTTTAATGAAGCTGTGCCAAGGCCAATGAAATGACCGGCATAAAAAGTTTTATCCAGATCTTTTTCTGTAAATCCAAAAAAATCAATTTGAAGGTTAGCACCCCGGTCTTTCCGCTTCCGGATAGGATTGGTCTTTGCTATCAGGTGGCCTTTGTTGCGGTAATCAAGTATCATCCTGTATACGGCAAATTCTTTTTCCAGGCCGTTACTGCTACTAACCGGAGCTGCGGGTTCAGTTACTGAAAGAACGGAACCCGTTTCTGCGATTGCAGGAATTGATTCTATCATTCCTGTTCCGTTTGGGGCAGAAGTTTTTTTAAAGTGGGCCATCGCAAAGTCAAATCCTTCAAAAAATTTTTTGAAATCAGGATCTATACTCCCGGGATCCTTTAAATAATCCTGGTATAAATTTTCAACAAATGCCGGATGCTGGCTGGTGATATACTGGAAGTCTTTCATTTCAAAATCTTAGTTTCTTCTTTTCCCCCTCTCCATAAATGGAGAGGGGGTAAGGATGGTGAGGAGTGCAAATATCCGCTAAAAAACCGAAAAGCTGTTATTTTGAGTGGCTTAGAGATCTTATGATTCCAGCTTCATAGCCTTGATCATCAGTCGTTGCGTCGCACTCTTGTACTGCATCAATAATTTCGGCAATTTTTAGCAGCACTCCGACTCATGTCGTGGGTACGTCCAAAATTTCTCTACAACTTATTTCTAATTAAAACCTTGAAAATTTGGCAAGTAGCCTGTGCAACCCTACCTTTGCCCGCCCGGATAAAAGGGAAAATAGTAATAAATTTGGTCCTCCCGTTCGGACGGGCCCTCCTTAAAAACAAGAGTAAATGGCTAATCACAGTGCAACAAAAAAAGACGTCCGGCAAGCAGCAAAGCGTCGTGAAAGAAATAAATATTATGGCAAAACAACCCGTAATGCCATTCGTAAATTAGATGAAATTAAAGATGCAAAAGAAGCTGCCGGAAAAATTCCTGCTACTTCCTCCATGATTGACAAATTGGCTAAAAAAGGTGTCATCCATAAAAACAAAGCGGCCAACCTGAAAAGAAAACTGGTAAAAAGAATCAACAAACTCGCAAAATAATTTTTTGAATAATATTACTTGAAAGGCATTCCATTCCGGGATGCCTTTTTTATTTTTAACATACAAACCACCATCATGAGAAATCTGATTTTAGGATTTTCATTTCTTTTCAGCAATTTTCTTTTTTCCCAAAATATCAGCACCGTTTTTGAAAAAAGCAATGGCACACAAACACCAGCTTATTCTGAAATCATCAACTGGTGGCAAAAACTGGATACCCGATCCGGCAAAGTAAAAATGCTGACCATGGGAATGACCGATGCAGGATTTCCCTTGCATCTTGTGGTAGTTGCCAATAATGGCGATTATAATTTTGACAACATTCATAAAAATAATAAACGGGTAATACTTATTAATAATGGTATTCATCCCGGTGAACCGGACGGTATTGATGCAACAATGTTATTAGCCCGGGATATTGTAATTAATAAAATAAAATTGCAGGATAATATCGTACTTGCCATTATTCCGGTTTATAATATTGGTGGCTGCTTAAACCGCAGTGCCAATTACCGTGTGGATCAAAACGGCCCGGAAGAATTTGGATTCCGTGGCAACAGCCAGAATCTTGATCTCAACCGCGATTTTATCAAATCAGATTCAAAAGAAGCAAAAGCTTTTGCTGAAATATTTCATCTCACAGAACCGGATGTTTTCCTGGATAACCATGTAAGCAATGGCGCCGATTACCAGCA
>DATDPZ010000352.1:0-5296 GCA_035292525.1 Chitinophagaceae bacterium | reverse complement strand
ATAAACAATACCAGATAAGTTGATTTAGTCAGTTTCATATTCTACATGGTTAGTTTGCAAAAATAACGGAATTGAGCCAATCAGATTTTCTATTTATTCACTCCTGTTAATATATAAATCTTGCCGGCTTTATGTACCTTAAAGCAAAGAAATAAAATGGCGTCACACAATGAAGTAGGCAAAGAAGGTGAACAACTGGCCCTGGGTTACCTGAGAAAAAAAGGGTTTGAAATCCTGCATTCTAACTGGCGATACTCCCGGTTTGAAATTGATATCATCGCAAAAAAAAATGAGTTGCTTCATATTGTAGAAGTAAAATCCAGGAATTATTTTCCCGGTAGTTTTCCTGAGGAAAGCGTAACAAAAAAGAAATTCACTTTCCTGAAAAATGCTGCTGATGAATTTTTATTTCAGCATCCTGAATACCGGCATGTACAATTTGATATCCTGGCGATCACCCTGCATAAAGATAAAGAGCCGGATTTCTTTTTAATTGAGGACGTTTTTCTTTAGTGAAGTTTTTCTTTCCTGTTCAGCAGGTAAGTCATTTTTTCTACCATCTTATAAGTGGCCGGACACAAATCAATATTTTGCTTGTGTACATGTATATACTCTACCATTTTTTTCTTTGGTAAATGCGGAAACCCGGCACAATCAACCGGCCTGACCTCATAAATACTGCACTTGTTTGATTTGAGATCTAAAAACTGGCAAGGTGTTGCCTGGTTGATCCAGTCTCCTGTCCCTTTTTCTTTTTTAAGCCATTTCTCTTTCATCTGTGGTATGGTCATCTCCAGGTGAGCTGCAATCCGTTTTATATCTTTAGCTGTATAAGTTGGCGTCATCACTTTACAGCAATTGGCACAAGCAAGGCAATCCACTTCTTTCCAGACATCTTTATCTACTTTTGCAACAACCAGGTCAAGGTTCTTTGGAGGATTCCTTTTAACTTTTGAAAGAAAACTGAGAAATTCTTTTCTGCGATGGCGTATTCTTAATTTAAACGAACGGTAAGTGAATGTGGGCATATTTATAAAAAGTGGCGAAGATATAAGAAATTTTTTCTAAACTGATTGCATAGTTATTTTTGTCAACCTAAACCAATAACAATGAAACAAGTCATTCTCTTTCTCATTATAGCTTCCATGATCTCCTGCAATAATAAATCAGGTAAAACAGGATTGGCTGCCTGTGATACAGCTTGCCAGAAAGATACCATTAAATTCATGAATGAAGATCATGAACTGAAACCCTACCTCTACATCAGCGCTGCTGATTGTCTCCCCGACTCTATTATCTGGAGTTATTCGGGTATGGGAACCAACCGGAAATTGGGTTTTGATGATATTGGCGGCTCAAAATTTAAACTGGATAAAAATAATATCAGTTGCTTTTTTAATGATACCAGTTTTGCATGGCTGCTGTTTAATAACTGTGAAACCGGACGGGGTTATTTTGCAAAAATTCCTTTTGATAAAAAATTAAATATCTCCAGGCGGGGAAGTGCTCTGAATAATTTTTATCCTAAATTTTCAGTTGCACAGAAGATGGTAGCTTATACCGACCGTGGAAATATTTTTGTGGAAGATATGATAACCGGTAAAAAGGCCATGATGACCTTTGGTGAAATGGTGGACATGGATTATGATGCCATGCATGAAGTAATAGATTCTGTGAATATCAGCAGCAGCAGGATTTGGGCAAAAGTGATGGTGAAAAAAGAATGGAAGATATTTGAGAAAAATATTACCCTGGAATAATTTTTATTGATGTGGGAACCCTATAAAAAAGGATTTAAAGCTTACCTGCAACTGGAAAAATCTCTTTCCGATAATTCCGTGGCTGCTTACTTGCGGGATATTGAAAAACTCACCCAATACCTTCTGCACAGCGGTTCCTTAAAAACACCGCAAGAAATAAAATTGACAGACCTGCAGCATTTCCTTAAATGGGTGGCAGAGCTGGGTATGAATTCCACATCGCAGGCACGCATCATTTCCGGCATCAAATCATTCTATAAATATTGCCTGGTGGAACGTATTTGCACTATTGATCCTACCAGCCTGCTGGAAGCGCCAAAACTAAAACGACTTTTACCCGACACCCTGAGCTTTGAAGAAATTGAAAATATCATTTTACAGATTGATATGAGCAAACCGGAAGGGGGAAGAAATAAAGCCATTCTGGAAGTTTTATACAGTTGTGGTTTAAGAGTAAGTGAAGTTATTAACCTGAAAATCTCCCAGCTTTATTTCGATGTGGGTTTTATCCGCATCATCGGGAAAGGAGACAAAGAAAGATTAGTGCCCATTGGCAGAAGTGCCGTCAGGTACCTGAAAATATATTTAAAAGATATCAGGGTACATATCCCTGTAAAACACGGAAGTGAAGACATAGTTTTCCTGAACCGGCGGGGCAGTAAACTATCCAGAGTAATGATCTTTCTGATCATAAAAGATCTTGCCGCAAAAGCAGGAATTAAAAAAACAATTTCACCCCACACTTTCCGGCATTCTTTTGCTACGCATCTTGTAGAAGGCGGTGCCGACCTGCGGGCCGTGCAGGAAATGCTGGGACATGAAAGCATTACAACTACCCAGATCTATACGCATCTGGACAGGGCATTTTTAAGAAAGACTTTGGAGCAGTTTCATCCGGCGTTCAGGTCTTAGATATGGGAAAAAGGGAATAAATACGAAGATGCAAACAAGTTGGCGGTAAGTATTAAACAACAATGCTGAATTGAACGACTAATGATAAATTTGTAAATTTACAGACAGATATATTGGCTATGAAACAACGGATTTATATTGACACTTCAGTAATTGGGGGTTGCTTTGACAAAGAATTTCAAGAGTAGTCGGACAAATTATTTGATGACTTTCGGAAAGGGAATAAAATTGCTGTTATTTCTGATATAACGCTTGACAAACTTTCTTTTTCAAGAACAGAAGTTCGCATTAACCTTGACACTATTCCGAATGACTTAAAAGAATATGTTTTAAAGGACGAGCAATCGGAAGAACTTGCTAACCAATACATAAAAGAACGGGCAGTTACCCAAAAATCTCACGAGGATGCTTTGTACATTGCAATTGCAACAGTAAATAAAGTTGATGTATTGGTAAGTTGGAACTTTAAACATATTGTAAACCTTGACCGTATCAGAAAATACAATGCAGTAAATTTGATGAACGGTTATCCTATGCTTGAAATTCGTAACCCAAGAGAAATATTAAAATAAAAAATAAGACAATGGAAAAAGAATTTGACGCAGTAAAAGAAATGCGTTCCATACGGGAAAAACTGCAAAAGGAATACGAAAAAAACCCAGCGTTGAGATGCAAACGCCTGGAACAAATCCGAAAAAAATACCGGATAACAAAACGTACAAAAGAGAATCCCTACAGCCAACAGTAAATTGCCGGTAATATTTTTTTTGCGGTGCCGACCTGCGGTCCGTGCAGGAAATGCCGGGACATGAAAGCATTACAACTACCCAGATCTATACACATCTGGACAGGGCATTTTTAAGAAAGACTTTGGAGCAGTTTCATCCGGCGTTTAAAAATTAATAAGAACAGCCTGCTACTCTTTACTTTGCTGGCACCATGTATCAGTCTTGTGTAACTGCCTGCCATGAAACATAAACAATGATCTGGTTCTGAATTTTCTTTCCCCTATCTTTGATCTCCTAAAACCATTCGATATGATAAAAAAATTAATTTTCGGCGCTACCGCCTTATTCTTTCTGCATGATGGAAATGCACAACAGTTAAAAACTCCTGCACCAAGTCCTTCGACTACGGTAAAACAGGAATTCGCTTTATCCAACATTGAATTGTCCTTTTCACGTCCAGGTATGAAGGGCAGAAAAATATTCGGAGACCTGGTTCCATATGGTAAAGTATGGAGAACCGGCGCCAACAGTGCCACCACTGTTACTTTTGGTGAAGATGTAACCATTGGTGATAAGAAAGTGCCTGCCGGCAAATATGGCCTGCTTACCATTCCCGGAGCTGACTCCTGGACTGTGATCATTTCAAAACAAACGGATGTAACCAGCCCTGCTGCTTACAAGCAGGATCAGGATGTAGTTCGTGTAATTGTTACACCGGTATCTCTCCCTTTTTCTATTGAAACATTCAATATAGGTGTAGATGCTATCAGTAGTAACAGCTGTACCATTGGTTTGCTTTGGGACAACGTTTATGTGCCTGTCCCTGTAACCGCTGATGTGGAAAGCAAAGTCATGAAACAGATCAGCGATGCTATGGATAAAGATAATCGTCCTTATTTTGCTGCAGCAATGTATTATCTGGATAATGGAAAAGATCTGAACAAGGCATTAGAATGGTTTACAAAAGCAGAAGCAGCAAATCCTGCAGCATTCTGGGTTGTACATCAAAAAGCTAACTGCCTGGCAAAATTGGGAAAGAAACAAGAAGCAATTGCTGCTGCTAACAAATCAAAAGAAATGGCAACTGCTGCAAAGAATGATGATTATGTTGCTTTAAATGATAAATTACTTGCTACATTGAAATAAAACTTTCAAATGTATTTTCTTAAACCCTGCTATCCGGCAGGGTTTTCTTTTTTACCCATAACTATTTGCAGGATTAAAGCAAACAGAATGACAGAAAATGCACCGATGGGATTGAGCCAGAGAAATCCAATTTTAAAATAACCGAGTTTTGTCAAGGTAAATACAATCAACACTAATAACTCTCCTAATAAGGCAGCCGTAAAAACTACCGTACCGCTTTTTATTTTTTTTATAAAAAATGCCACCAGGAATACGCCAAGTATTACTCCATAAAATAAAGATCCCAGCACATTCACTGCTTCTATCAGGCTGTTGCCAATATTATAGGCAAACATGGCAACAATGATACAGAAGATACCCCAGGCAAGGGTGTACAGCTTTGATGTCCTGTATTCATTTTCCGGAACAACTTCTTTTTTCGAAAATCTTTTATGAAAATCTACCATGGTACTTGATGCCAGTGAATTTAATGCAGCAGCAATACTGCCCCAGGATGCAAGAAAAATAATAGCGATAAGCAAACCAACCAATCCCACAGGGAGATAATCCACCACAAAACGGAGAAAAATATAATTAGTATCATTTGTATCGGCACCGGGCAGGGCTTCCTTAATAACTGTTTTATATTCTTTTCTTAATGAGTCAACCACTTTATTGGCAACTGCTAACTTGTTTTCTATTTCAACTGCAGTCTGGTTATTTTCCAGTTCTTTACTTTCTCTGAGCTGTTTGTGCAGTTCAGGAATAGAA
>DATDPZ010000351.1:0-2730 GCA_035292525.1 Chitinophagaceae bacterium | reverse complement strand
CTATGAACCATGATCTACTTACTTACGGTATTATGATCAACGGGCTCCCGCCCACGATTTCCAAAAGTTCAAGATCAAAGATCAGTTCTTCACCTGCTAACGGATGGTTAGCATTGAGCAGCACCATTTCTGTTTTTATCTCAATTATTTTTACTTCAAACTGTTCTCCGGATGCATTACTCATCATCAACTGCATGCCTGTTTCAAGTTGCATTTCGGGAGGAAACTGTGCTTTTGGATATTCAAACAGCATATCGGGGTTCACGGGTCCGTAAGCTTCATCCACCGGTATAATAATTGTTTTTTTCTCTCCTACCTGCATCCCGGATACTCCGTCATCAAATCCTTTTATCACCATACCACTGCCCACTTCAAATTCCAGTGGTTCGCGGCCGGCAGAAGAATCAAAAGTTTCCCCACTTGTTAATTTTCCATGATAATGAACTTTTACTTTGTCACCGGTTTTTACTTGTTGCATTTTTTTATATTTTAGTCAGCTTCCGTAATTCTTTTCATAGTCTGTTACGCCTGCCCGTCCGAAGCCTAAGATAAAGTAGGTCGCACATTTCAATGTTCAGAATGATACTCAGCCAAAAAAAGATCAAAGGAAAAATGAGTCGCAAAATAAACTAAATTTTTGTACGCAACCATTTAAATAATTATTTCTGTCTTACTGATAATTTTCCTGAAATTTGAAATATGCTAATATCAAAATATTTAAAATACCGCATTGCAGTTTTTGCCACTTTGACCTTTATTGTTTGCTTTGGTCAGCCTGATCAAAAATCTGCAACACAAAATCTGCCATCTAAAATCATCCCGGCATCCGAACGTATGAATGTATACCTCCCGCTTTTAAAAGGAAAACGGGTTGGCATATTTGCTAATCACACTTCTACAGTTGGCAGCAGCCATTTAGTTGATACCTTATTAAAACTTGGAGTAAATATAACGGTGGCTTTCGGTCCTGAACATGGATTTCGTGGTGATGCACCTGATGGTGTAAAAATTATGGATTATAAGGATGAGAAAACAGGTATTCCTGTTGTTTCACTATATGGTAGCAAGAGAAGACCTGCACCGGAAGACATAAAAAATGTGGATGTACTGCTATTTGATATTCAGGATGTAGGCACCAGGTTTTATACCTACATTTCTTCCATGCAGGAGTTTTTAGAATGTGCACTGGAAAACCATAAGCCACTCATAATACTTGACCGTCCCAATCCTAACGGGTTTTATGTTGATGGCCCGGTGCTGGATTTAAAATATAAAAGTTTTATCGGCATGCAGCCTATTCCCATTAATTATGGCATGACGATGGCCGAATATGCCCGGATGCTGATGGGCGAAAAATGGTTATCACCAAAAGCAAATGAAATTCATGCTTACAATATTACCACTAACCCAACAGCCGACACTCCTTTTCATGTCCTGTTTATCAAAAATGAAAACTATACACACAAAAGTAAATATGTGTTACCTGTAAAGCCTTCACCCAACCTTCCCAATATACAATCTGTTTATCTTTATCCGTCCACCTGTTTGTTTGAAGGAACAGCCTTGAGCGAAGGAAGAGGAACTGATAAACAGTTCCAGGTATTTGGTCATCCTGATCTGCCAAAATATTTGTATTCCTTTACCCCTAATCCCAATGCAGCCTCAAAGAGTTCAAAGAATTTTGGAAAAAAATGTTATGGCTGGTATATCAGTGGCAGCCCGGAAGAAATATTGAAACAAGTGGATGGAAAAATTCAACTGAAATGGCTGTTGGAAGCGTATAAACTTTTCCCCAACAAAGACAGTTTTTTCCTGAAAGGAAATTCATTTGAACTAAGGGCAGGTACTGATGAACTGAAGCAGCAAATAAAAGACGGCTGGAGCGAAGAAGCGATAAGAAAAAGCTGGGAACCGAAGCTGAGTGAGTTTAAAAAAATAAGAAAGAAATATTTGCTGTATGAAGATTTTGAATGATCAAATTGTATTAGTTAATTAATGAAAAATCCTTTCCAATCGCTGCGAATCGTTTTCATGGGTACGCCGGAATTTGCGGTTGCCTCATTAGATGCATTGGTAAAAGCGGGTTGCCATATTGTTGGAGTAATTACTGCGCCGGATAAACCTGAAGGACGGGGAATGAAACTGAATGAAAGTGCTGTAAAAAAATATGCAGTTGAACAAGGATTAAAGATTTTGCAACCTGAAAAATTAAAAAATACCGAATTTCTTACTGAATTAAAATCCTTAAATGCCGATTTATTTATTGTAGTTGCATTCCGCATGTTGCCGGAAGCGGTCTGGAATATGCCGCCCATGGGTACCATCAACCTTCATGGATCTTTATTACCACAATACCGTGGCGCTGCACCAATCAATTGGGCAGTGATCAATGGAGAAAAAGAAACCGGAATAACAACATTCAAATTGAAACATGAAATTGATACCGGAGATATTTTATTACAGGAATGTTTTCCAATTGGCGAAAATGAAACTGCCGGTGAAGTGCATGATAAAATGAAAGAGATCGGGGCACAGTTGCTGGTGAAGACGGTTGAAGGATTGTCAGCAGGAACTTTGAAAGAGAGGCCGCAATCTGCTATTGGCAACAGGCAATTGGCAAATGAAAACATTACTGCTTCAGAAATCCATACATCAGACATCATACATCAAACATCAGCCATTCTTCATCATGCTCCAAAAATTTTCTCAGAAAACTGCAAAATTGATTTC
>DATDPZ010000350.1:0-2299 GCA_035292525.1 Chitinophagaceae bacterium | reverse complement strand
GATAACTTCAATTCCTTTATTCTTTACCAGAATGGTAAAATTTTTTCCAAATCAACCGGGGCCTTAAAAATGTTCTCGCAACTAAGCGGATGGAAATGGGTAAAAGTTTTTTGGCTCGTTCCGAATTTTGTTCGTGATGCTGTTTATAATCTGATTGCAAGAAATCGCTACAAATGGTTTGGTAAAAAAGAGGAATGTATGATTCCAACTCCCGATGTAAAAAAAAGGTTTCTCGAATAAAGAAACCTGAAATTATCAGCCTTAAATCTCAATCTCCCCCTTCATATAAAATACACACTGCCCGGCCATTGTTACCCTGTCGCCCCACCATTTGCATTCCAGGTCGCCACCACGTTTTGATAATTGGCGGGCAAACATTTTTTCCTGAGTTCCGCACTTTTTCAAAAAATCAAAAAAAATCTTCTGCAATGCAGGCTGGTATTGAGTTGTTGATTTGATTTTGGGTGTCCCGGGTTTAAATTTGGGGATGTTTGTAAGAAAAAAGCCCAACAAGAGTGGTGTAGTAAGTATTCAAATAATTGATAAAAGCAGGGGTCGTTACCGGTTGGTTAAGACGGTAGGCAGTTCCGCTGATCCCGCAGCAATAGATTCTCTATTCATCCAGGCAAAGCAAATGATACCTGCCATTCAGGGTCAGGGTTTGTTGAATTTTGAAATTGCCAATGAGCAAATGCTGATGGATTTATTTTTTAATGGTCTTGAGGAGATACAATTAGCAGGTCCCGAATTAATATTAGGAAAACTCTTTGATGAAATTGGGTTTAATAAGATAAAAGAAGATTTATTCCGGCATTTGGTGATAGCAAGGCTGGCCTACCCTGTAAGTAAATTAAAAACGAGTGATTACCTGTTTAAATATAAAGGGATAAGAGTGGATGTTGACAAGATTTACCGCTACCTGGACAAACTTAGCAGCCAGCAAAAAGAAACCGTTCAGCAAATCAGCTACAACCATACCTTACAAATACTGAACAATAACATTGGTGTGGTTTTTTATGACGTTACCACGTTATATTTTGAAATCGATGATGAGGATGATTTACGCAAAACTGGGTTTTCTAAAGAGGGCAAACATCAGCATCCGCAAATTGTGTTAGGCTTATTGGTGAGTGTGGAGGGCTACCCTTTGGCTTATGAAATATTTGAAGGCAGCAAATACGAAGGACATACGCTGCTGCCGGTGATTGAAAAATTTAAACATAAATATCACTTGACCCGTTTAGTCGTCATTGCAGATGCGGGACTCCTGTCCAATGAGAATATTACTGAACTGCAAGGCAGGCAGTATGAGTATATCCTGGGGGCAAGAATTAAAAATGAATCGCTGCTGTTAAAAAATAAAATTCTTTCGCTTAAACTTGAAAATGGACAAAGTGCCGAATTAATTAAAGATGACCACACAAAAATAATTGTGAGCTACTCAGAGGCAAGGGCTAAAAAAGATGCAGCCAACAGGAAGAAAGGACTGGAGAAATTAGAACGCAGCATTGCCAATGGAAAGCTTACTAAAAACAATATCAACAACCGGGGTTATAATAAATATCTTAAACTGGAAGGGGAAATAAAGATTACGATTGATAAAGCCAAATACCTGGCCGATGCAAAATGGGATGGATTGAAAGGATATATCACCAATACCCAACTGAGTAAAGATGAAATAATAGAAAACTATAAACAATTATGGAAAATTGAAAAAGCATTCCGCATATCAAAAACAGATTTAAGGATACGGCCAATCTATCACCGGTTAAAACACCGCATTGAAGCACATATCTGTATTGCGTTTTGTGCGTACAAAATTTACAAAGAACTGGAACGGCAGCTACAGGAAAAACAAACAGGATTAAGTGCGGAAAAAGCAATTGATATTGCCAATACCATTTACCGGATAACGATTAACCGCCCATTCTCAAAAACAAAAGAATCACGATTGCACTTACCCAAAGAAGAGCAGCAAAGCCTTTTAAAATGGTTTAATGTATAGGGATAGCTGGGTGTCCCAGTGCGGAACTCAGGAAAAACCCCGCAGTTGCGGGGCTACTTCGTTTTATCTTAAAGCGGGAATAAAAATCAGGCTTCTGATTCCATATAACTTTCTACCGGCTCACAGGTACAAATTAAATTCCGGTCTCCGTATGTATTATTTATTCTTGCCACAGCCGGCCAGAATTTATTTTTTATTACATAGTACATAGGAAAAGCCGCCAGTTCTCTCGTATAAGGTTTGTCCCATTCTGATTTTGAAATTGATAATTGTGTGTGTGGTGCATTTTTCAAT
>DATDPZ010000349.1:0-5966 GCA_035292525.1 Chitinophagaceae bacterium | reverse complement strand
CGATAGCAGCGCCGGCAAACGGTGCATAAAACTGCAACGGAGCCGGATCGCTTGCAGAAGCTGCAACGATGGTGGTGTATTCCATGGCGCCGGCATCTTTCAAAGTCTGCATCACACCGGCAATGGTAGATGCTTTTTGTCCAATGGCTACATAAATACAATATACCGGCTGACCGGCTGCAAAAAATTCTTTTTGATTGATAATGGTATCCACACAAATGGCCGTCTTACCGGTTTGGCGGTCACCGATAACCAGTTCCCGCTGACCACGCCCAATCGGGATCATGGCATCAATGGCTTTGATACCGGTTTGCAATGGTTCTTTTACCGGTTCACGAAAGATGACACCCGGCGCTTTTCTTTCCAGTGGCATTTCATATCGTTCGCCGGTGATCGGGCCTTTGCCATCAATTGGTTCACCCAGGGTATTCACCACACGGCCTACCATTCCTTCACCCACTTTGATGGAAGCGATCTGCCCGGTACGGCGTACCTGCGATCCTTCCTGGATACCGCCGGTTTCTCCCATCAATACCACACCCACATTATCTTCTTCCAGGTTCAGGGCAATTGCACGAACCCCGCTTTCAAATTCCACCAGTTCGCCATAGCGAACATTACCCAATCCGTACACACGGGCAATACCATCTCCCACCTGCAATACTGTTCCTACTTCTTCCAGGTCGGCATTCGCATTAAAGTTGCTCAACTGCTGCCGCAGAATGGCGCTGATTTCTTCCGGTTTAATCTGTACCATATATAGTCGTTTACCCCCATCCCCTAAAGGGGGTTTTGAAAGTTTGCTTTACGTAATAAGTTTCCAGGGTAAGAAACTTTTTATTTTTTATGAGCCAGGCCCCATTACTATCCTTAATTATTTCTAGTCGTACTCTTCATTGTTCAGTAATTTTTATCGCCTTTTCTTTTTAATCCTGAAAATCGTGGTTCTATCTTATCTTATAAATAAAGTCGTTGTTCTCAAACTGCTTAGCAATCACTTTCAGATCATAGGCAATACTTGCATCTACCAGTTTATCGCCAGCCTGTAATATAAATCCGCCAATGATTTCATCTTTCACTACCGTTTCCAGTTCTATATTCTGCATTTCCGTGGTGGATTTTATATGACTGATAATTTCATTTTTCAATTCTTCGCTTAGCGCCGTGGCGGTGGTTAGTTTTACCGGATAAATGTTTTTATACACTTTGAATTGTACAATGAATGCCAGAGTGATTTCCGGCAAGGCGCTTTCTCTTCCTTTCCGGATCAGTAAGCGGATAAATGAATCTGTCAGTTTGCTGATCCTGTCTTTGGATATAGCTTCTACGATTTTTTCTTTTGTACCGGTTTTTATAACCGGGCTGCGTAACAGGTTTACAAAGTCACGGTTGCTTTTACAAACTGACTGTAACCATGCCATATCGGTAAAGACGGTATCCACTTCGTTTCTTTCAACAGAAAGATCAAGAAGTGATTTGGCGTACCGTGTAGCTATTTTTACGTTGGACATAGTTCTAATTTGCAAATTTATCAATGTGCAAATGTGCAAATTCCAAACCGAAATGTCTCCTCATTTGCATATTTTCTAATTTGCACATTGGCATATTAATTCAGTTTCACTTCATTCACCAACCCCTTGATATGTGCTTCCTGTTCTTCTTTATTTTTCAGTTCTCTTCTTAAAATTTTTTCAGAGATTTCAATCACCATTTTACCCACTTCATTTTTCACATCTGTGATGGCCGCCATTTTTTGTGCTTCAATTGCGGCTCTTGCTTCAACGATGATTTTAGAGGCTTCCACTTTAGCTGCTTCTTTGGAGTCGCTGATGATTTTTTCCTTGGTTTCTCTTGCTTCTTTAAGCATCTGTGCTCTTTCTTCACGGGCCTGGGCGAGCAAGGCTTCATGTTCACTCTTCATCTGGGCCATTTCGCCTTTTACTCTTTCTGCAGAGGATAATGCATCGGCAATAAAATGTTCACGGTCTTTCAACCCTTTTACAATGGCGGGCCAGGCATATTTTTTTAAAATAAAATAGACAATGCCGAAGGCCAGCAGCGTCCATAATAAAAGTCCAAAGGAGGGAGTTAACAGATCCATAGTATAAAAAATTCCAGATTATAAAATCACAAATTCCAATTTGTGACCTGGAATTTGTTTTTTGTTTTTTGTTTTTTAAAACTGCATCCACCGCCCTGTGCTTTGGATGCAGTTATGCGTTCCTTAAAGAACCATTGCAAGGAAACCTACGATAATTGCAAACAACGCTGCTCCTTCTACCAATGCGGCAGTCAGGATCATGTTGCTGCGGATATCGTTCAATGCTTCAGGCTGACGGGCAATAGCTTCCACAGCTCCTTTACCAATCAATCCCACTCCAATGCCTGCACCCATTGCTGCAAGTCCTGCACCAATAGCGCCTCCGGCATTTGCATTTGCGATCTCACTTAACAATACCATCATTAAATCCATAATTGTTGATTTATTGTAATTAAAAAAGACCTTATCCCCTTTCCTCTCTCCATAAATGGAGAGGGGCGAATGAGAAAACACTTTAACTAATCTATTCAAAAATCTTTCCCTGATTCTCTTTTACCAAAGGGATGCCTTTGGTAAGGAGACAGGAGCTTAATGCACTGCGGTTGCTTCTTCATGATGCTCTCCTTCAAATGCCTGTCCTACGAAAACCGCTGTGAGCATGGCAAAAATAAAAGCCTGTATAAATGCAACCAGTATTTCTATAAAATATATAAATACAACAAAGCCTACAGAAAATACAGAAGTTCCCCATCCTGCATATTTATTGAGCTCTGCAAAAATAAAAATGAGTGAAACAAGACAGATAATAATTATATGCCCGGCCACCATGTTGGCAAAAAGACGAATGATCAAGGCCATGGGTTTTATGAACAAACTTAAAAACTCAACAGGCACTAAAATGAGTTTTACTCCAAATGGCATATTGGGCGGATTGAAAATATGACCCCAGTAATGTTTGTTGGAGCTGGCCAGGATGACAATAAAAGCAAGCACACCAAGAATCAGGGTAAAGGCAATATTACCGGTAACATTGGCCGAGCCGGGTATTAATCCAAATAAGTTATTAATAAGTATGAAAAAGAAAAGGGTAAGAATGTAGGGTAAATATTTTTCCCACTTGTGACCCAGGTTAGGCTTCACCACTTCGTCACGGACAAAAGTGATGATGGGTTCGATCAGGTTCTGCATTCCTTTAGGCGCAGTTTTCACTCCTTCTCCTTTCCCGTATCTTTTAGCCATCGTCATCAACAACCAAACCAATAAAGCCAGCGCAAGGATCATCTGCACTACATTGCGGGTAATTGAAATGTCATAAAATTTAACTGAAGTATCCATTTTATCTTCCGCATTCACTGCTATCAGTTTGCCTTTTGATAACCCTTCTTTTTTAGTATCAATGCCCTGCAATTGCAGTTCATGCAGATAATGTTCATCTATTATCCTGTAGCCTTTATAAGCATCATGTCCGTGGTTAAATTTGGAAGACATGAAAATATTCAGGCCTCTTTCGGGAGAATAAATAATAACCGGAAGCGGAATGCCGATGGGTATCACTTTGCCATCTTTTGTGGTAATATCAAAAAAATGATATTCATGCCCATCCAGGATATGGCTGAAGATTACTTCTTTGGCATCAAATTTTTTCTTTTTTTCAGCTCCCTTTTCCCCATCCCCTCCGCTGGCAAAAGCCGGCAGGCAAATGACCAGTAAAAATAAGCTGAAAGCCGCTACAGTAAAGGATTTCATTAGTCCAAATATCATACCCATCCTAAATTTGGCGCAAAGATAAGGGGGCAGGGGTAAAAAACCTTGAAATAGAAGGAGACTGAATAAAAAAACAAGCTGACTTAAAACAGGTGGTTTAAAACAAGATTTTAGTGTTCTCCGCTGCCACTTTAAAACCATTGCTTTTCACTTCCCTGTATTCTTTCGAAGCAGTATCTATCAGCGGGTTAGTATGATTGAAATGAATGAATGAGATCTTTGATCTGTCTGCTGCTGACAAATCTTTGAACAGCTCCATACTTTCAGTAACCAGGGGATGAGGAATCTCAGCCATATTTCTTCCCGGTAATTCTTTTTCGTTGTAAAAGGTGGCATCCAGAAAAAGATAATTATAATTTTTAACCATTTGCCGGATATTTTTTTCCCAATGCTGCCATTTGTCAATATCCGGAATAAAAAGCAGTTTTTTATTGTTCAGGCTGATTGAGTATCCAACAGTTTCGGAAAATTCATCGCGGTGTGGAACCAGTAAGGGAGTAACTGAAATATTTTTCGTTAACCAGATGGTACTATCCGCTTTCAATTTCTGCAAAGAAATATTTTTCAGATTTATCAATTGATTCCAGGGGCCGTTATTTTGTAAAAAATTTTGCATGGCAGGCATGGCATAGACCGGTACTTCCCGGGCATTCATTGCTTCTCTTCCTAAATACATCAGCCCGGTATAATGGCCGATATGTGCATGCGTGAGGAATATGCCGGATAAATTTCCCTCCATATACTTATCGGTTTCTTGCAATTGTTCCGGAAGATCCGGTGTGGCTTCAAAAATCCATTTTTGATCAGTGGCCGGATCGAACAAGGCAAGGCTGACCACTTTCTGACGGGGAACTTTTTTGTTCTTAAATTTTTTGCAGCAATCTTTTTGACAGGCGATCTGCGGATAGCCGGCATCCTGAGTGGTACCCAGAATAATCAGAAATGGATTTTCATCAATTTTAAAAAGAAAAGTATTTATAAAAAATAAAATAAATTTTAACTGAAACATAATAGTTAGTCATTTCATGTAAAGTATTCAGCCTTTATTTTTATTTTCATCAATATATTTTTTTATTTTTTCCAGTTCGATAACATCCACCTGATCTATTGGCCTGTTAACGGCCTTTTTATTTGCAAGCAAATGATTGATGTGAAGGAAAGGGATGACCACATCATCAATTCCGGCTTTATCAGAATGCCTGTAACATTCGTCAAATGAAAAACTTTCCAGGCCTTTCAAAGATAACATTAAATCCAATCTGAAGCCATTATTCAAATGAAAATTTGTCCATCCCGGAATGATTTGCAACCGGCTCATCATCTTTATATCGATACCTGAATATTTCTTATATGCCTGCCTGAAATTTTCCCGGTTTTGCAGGGTGTCTTCCAACCACACATCCAAATCATCCGTTGTTCGCTGATAGCCGTTAAGATTAGTAGCTACCCCGCCAACCATAATATATCTCACGTTGAATTTATTGAGGTGCCGCCAGAAACTCAGTAATTCTTCATCAAAAATGTCCATTAGTCATGGGGGTTTGCGGGATACCTGGTGGAGAAAATTTTTGCTTTTGAAAACATCAGGTTCATCTTCATAAGACGTGTCATTGTCAGAAACCTTTCTTTATAGCTCTTTTGCAGATTTCTTTTCATCTGATCTTCTTCTGCTTTTCTGTAAAAGGAATCCGGATCCTGCAAGAAATTATTATGCAGTTTTGTTTTTTCTTCCGGGGATAGTTTTTCGTACTCTTTCATACTCCTAATTTACAAATAATATCTGCTACAATTTAAATAAACTTACGTAACGGTTATCTTTCAAATTTTAGCATTTGACCTTAATACTCATCAGGTAGTAACGTGCCTTCAGCAGGTTGAGCATTTTGAGAAAAATGAGAAAGTTTAAAATAACCCCCACTCAATTGACTTATGCTTTTCTCAAAAGGATCGTAAAGACTCCTTTGGAGCATCTTTCCGGACAAACTGAAGCTGGTAAAGTTTATGATAATATCCGCCTTTCGCTATCAGCTCTTCGTGTGTTCCTGTTTCTTTCACTTCTCCTTTATCCAGCACAATAATTTTATCTGCTTTCCGGATGGTAGAAAGCCGGTGAGCTATGACAATGGAAGTTCTGTCTGAGATCAGCGTATCAATAGCATGT
>DATDPZ010000348.1:0-29620 GCA_035292525.1 Chitinophagaceae bacterium | reverse complement strand
GGTTAAATGATTTTCGATTACCTACAACTTCCAGGTGGAAGTATTCATCCATTTTGAGTCGGTCGTCAGGGTGCACAATTTCCAACCATCCCCGGATACTACGGTTATAGTTTATGCCAATGCCGAATATGTGGTCAAGCGTTTCTGATGATTTCCATTTTCCGGTTAAAAAATTTAATTTATATGAACCAATACTCCCCGCTTTCTGCGATTCTATGAGGAAAAATTCTTTTTCCCTTAACTCTTTTTCTGCTTTTTCAAGTGCTTTGTTAATAATTATCAGATCAGCAGCCCGCTTTTCTTTTTCCTTGTTTTGGAATTTAAGTTCTTTATTAGCAATGATTAGCTCAGCAGCCCTTTTTCCCTTTTCTTTGTTTTGATGTGCAAGTTCTTTATTGGCAATGATTAACTCGGCAGCCCGCTTTTCTTTTTCTTTGTTTTGGAATATAAGTTCTTTGTTAGCGATGACTAGCTCGGCAGCTCGCTTTTCTTTTTCCTTGTTTTGGAATTTAAGTTCTTTGTTAGCGATGACTAACTCGACGGCACGTTTTCCCTTCTCATTGTTTTGAAGAGCAAGTTCTTTATTAGCAATGACTAGCTCAGCAGCCCTCTTTTCTTTTTCTTTGTTTTGGAATATAAGTTCTTTGTTAGCGATGACTAACTCGGCAGCCCGTTTACCCTTCTCTTTATTTTGAAGAGCAAGTTCTTTATTGGCAATGATTAGCTCGGCAGCCCGCTTTTCTTTTTCTGTATTTTGGAATATTAGTTCTTTGTTAGCGATGATTAGCTCGGCAGCCCGTTTTCCCTTTTCTTTGTTTTGATGTGCAAGTTCTTTATTGGCAATGATTAACTCGGCAGCCCTCTTTTCTTTTTCTTTGTTTTGGAATATAAGTTCTTTGTTAGCGATGACTAACTCGGCAGCCCGTTTTCCCTTCTCTTTGTTTTGGAATCTAAGTTCTTTATTAGCAATGACTAGCTCGGCAGCCCGTTTCCCTTTTTCTTTGTGTTGGAATATAAATTCTTTGTTAGCGATGATTAACTCAGCAGCCCTTTTTCCCTTTTCCTTGTTTTGATGTGCAAGTTGTTTATTAGCAATAATTAGCTCAGCAGCCCGTTTTCCTTTCTCTTTATTTTGATAGGCGAGTTTTTGACTGGTCAGATTTAACCGATCTAAATTATTGATTCTATATAGTGCTTTTCCTGGCAAAATAACATTGTTGATAAATTGATTCTGAGCACAAGCTGCAAATGAAATTTAGTTCGAAGTATTTTTTGCGCTTAACCGGCTTATTGAAAATTTATTTAATGGATAATTATTTTGAAACCAGTTAATGTATTGTTCAAGGTAAATTTAATAATCTGCATAATCTAAGATGTGAGTGGTTATATTTTATAAGTAGCTTGCTTTTCTTTATAAAGCGTTGATAATGGAATTTTTTTAATCCTCGGTTTTTTTTAACAATCCAGTTTTATGCTGCCAGGTAGTTTTGTAATAAACGAACATTTCCATTGGTTCTTAGTTTTTCAATTGCCTTATCTTTTATCTGCCTGACTCTTTCGGGAGTCACCATTAATTTCATAGCAATATCATCCAGGCTCATGGGTTGATCAATGCCAATTCCAAAAAACCAGCAAATAGTTTCCTTTTGCCTTTCATTCAGCGATTGAAGAGAGCGGTCAATTTCCACTTTTAATGAGCCGGTATAACACATTTCCTTGTCGGCACTCTCAGCATTTGAATTTTCCAGCATATTGAGCAAACTTTCTTCACCATCTTCTGAAAGTGGAGAATCAAGGCTTTGACTCCTTTCACTCATTCTAAGACTATCCGCTATATCTTCTGTATTCATATTTAACTCTTCTGCCAGTTCTTCCACCGAAGCGGTTCTTTCCAGTTTTTGTTCCAGCAAGGAACCGGCTTTTTGAATGCGGCCTTTCAAAGCCACTTTATTCAAAGGCATTCTGATCAACCGGCTTTGTTCAACCAGGGCAAGAATTATTTGCTGGCGGATCCACCACACTGCATAAGAAATAAATTTAAAACCACGGCTGGCATCAAAACTGCGGGCTGCTTTCATCAGGCCGATATTTCCTTCGTTGATCAGATCGGCAAGTGAAGTACCCTGGTGCTGGTATTGCTTGGCAACCGATACCACAAACCGCAGGTTTGCTTTCACCAGGCTGTTCAGCGCTGCCTCATCGCCATTCTTTATTAAAATAGCCAGTCGTACTTCTTCCGCCACAGTGATCAATGGTATTTTATTAATTTCCAGGAAATATTTATCAATACTTTCAGACTCACGATTGGTAATGGAGTTGGTGATTTTTAACTGGCGCATACTCATACATTATTTTTTTAAAAATTTAAAAAACGTTGTTGCGGAATTCGTAGAGTACGGATAGTAAAATCAAAAGGACGGAACAGGGAGGGCGGGCGGAGATCGTTTATCTGCCAGCCCTGCCTTTATAAACAGGTATTTCAACCGGTACCAGGTATTGGTCCGGCAAATTTTTACCAAATTCTTTTTTCAGCAAATTGGCCAATGCAATTAAGTAAAACGCTTCGTCACTCAACCCGGGGGCTGAAGGCTGGATCATTTCTGTTTTGCTGATTTTTCTTAATGGCAGTTTGTTAGTTTGTGGTTTCATGTCATTGTTTTTTTTTGGTTATTTAATTTTTAGTTTTCAGGGATTTTCTCTTACGGAAGTAAAGTTGGGGGGAGTGGAAGGGCCTTGCCAAAAAAACGGAGCCTTGAATTTGATTAATACCAAATGAATTTAGAGGGGTCTAAGTAGTTTGTTATAGCGTATGGGTATAATCCCCGGGAAAGTGTAAGATGCTGCCAGGGTTATGGGGCTGTTAATATACTATTACTTTCTCCGACGAGTCTCCTCTCAAACTGAATGAAAGTTGGATTTAAAAGCACTCAGGAGGGACTCGTCGCTTAGTATGTCCGACGAGTCCCTCCTGAGAGTCTTTCAGATTGTAATTTTTTATAGATCGGGAGGAGACTCGTCTGAAAAGAGAAAGGATGTTCAAGAAGGGAATCCGGATAAAAATCATCAGTCGCTGAGTTCTTGCATTCTTTGCACTTCCCGGGCTATGATTTTTTTTATTGAAAGCAGGGTATTACCGGCTTCCGTCAATTTGTTTTTACCGGCTAGTTCTTCCAGTTGTTCGGCCAGCTGGTAAGCCATTGGTATTTTCATATCAAGAAACAAATCTTTTAAAATAAGGGTAGAAAATTCCAGCCGCTGCAAATCTTCATTGTTTATGGCCAGTTCAACATCCGACAAGCGAATTGCTGACTGCTGCATAAATCTGTTTAATAAAGTTAGCTGGTCGCCTTCCTCAATCATGTTTTTGTTTCCAGGTATTTTCATCCGGAATTTTTCAGTTTTCAAAGTAAGCAAACTGTTTGAAGTATTTGTAAATGGCTGATAAAACGAACGGCTGTTTTCGGGGGCAGAGAAAAACTGTTGCACCAGGACCGGTTGGTAAGGTACCTGCGGTTTTGTTGCTTCAAAGCTGTTATTTTTTAACAGGGAAAGATCCTTTGTGGCGCTGTTATTATTACTTCCGGCAAAGATTTGTACGGGTAGATTGTTTTTCATAAGGTGGATTTAGTTGATGAACTGTTGTTGGCTTTGCCAAAATGTGAATGGTGAAATTAATGAAGAACTACGGCAGAATTGAAGAAGCCGGATTGTATTTATACTTTATACTGAATGAATTTAGGGATGGCTAAGGGCTTCTATGTAGCAGGCAAAAAATAAACAACAATTCAAAAAAGAATGAAGGCTTTAATTTTTATGGTTTCAGAAAAACAGAAATAAGAAGGAAAACCATGCCAATGTGAACAACGCTGAAGACATGCAAAGAGATTTGTTGCGTAAGCCATGTAAAAAACTCTTTGCGGTTACCACAAAGCCGGTACTGGCGGATCAGCAGGATGGTCAATGCGGTTAACATAGGATGATAGTGTTTTTCAGGTACTGTTTATATTGGCTGAAAGAATTTGTAATAAAATCCCCCTGGACAACAGAGGATTGATTTAAAGGTTTAGCATTCACAGGTCGGATCTTAAAAACGGGTCTTTTCAAAGGATAATGATGGCGTTAAAAGGTTCATTGGTTCGGCGGGGGTATATATTTTTTCACTGGTGAATTTCACAGGATTTTTTTTGCTGGCATAAAGATGCAGCAGAGAAAAGGGCATTGCAAATAATCGGGCAAATGATTCAGCATTATAGGGGGAGAATTTAAAGAAGGCTAAGTAGTTTTTTGTAGCAGCGGGTGCAGCCGCCATCTTGCAGGGCTGGCTAGATGATGCAGGGAATAATAAACCTGCCGGCAGGCAGGCTTTAATGCTGATACTCCCCTTTTCACGAAGGGATGCCTTCGGCAAGGGGATGCGGGCTGAAACAAACTAAGGTTACGACATCCGGTAGCTATCGGATTAGAAATGCACCCGTTTTGGTTATAATTTATAAGTTTAAAGAACCTGTAAAAAAATCTCCACTTTGATCTTACCGGTTTTTTCAGGCAAAAGAAATGTTGCTGATCTGCGACAATTTCCAATTGATGTTTTGAAAAGAAAAAGTGTTACTTTAGTTCTGGTTTTTAAAATCCAAATATCCTTCGTATCTCCGTTAATTCTTACCTTCTCAGGTTTTTTTATTTCTTAACCAAAAATTTTAAAGTTATGGCACAACAAATCTTACAACTGAACTTTAAGTTCAACGTTTCCAGAAATGATTATGAAAGTATGTGTTCTTCGCTGGCAAACGATTTTGCTAAAGTGCCCGGCTGCCAATGGAAAGTTTGGCTGATGAATGAAAAAGATAAGGAAGCCGGCGGTATTTATCTTTTTGAAAATGAAAAAGCGGTGGAGCAGTTTAAGGCATCTCCATTAGCAGCAGGTGTATTAAGCCATCCTGCTTTGAGTGATTTCAGCGTTAAGCAGTTTGACATTTTGGAAGACGTAAGCGCTGTTACACATGCGCCACTTTCTTTAGCAACTGAATCTGCGTAAGGATTCTCTCTCTGTCCTTTCGCGGTATTCAATAAAGCTTTATAAATAAGGAAAGCGTCTGCGTGGGGTGTCCACGGCAATAACAATATGTATGGTGGCACCCCACACTCAAAAATATTTTAAGCAAACCTGGTTTTTCATTTTTAAAAAGAACAGTATGAACAAACGATTATTTTTTTCTGTATTTTTTTTCTGTTTAATTACCCTCTCCTGCAATTTCAGCAAAGGGGTCAAAAAAGATTTAAGTACAGGTTTGTCTGCTTCTTACAACGGTTTTTCTATTGAAGATATTTATCTCTCATCTGAAGAACAAAGGCTCAGTAACAATTCAGTTGCAATGGGTTCAAAAATTTATATCACGGCAACGGGTGTTGAAAATTTTAAAGTAAAAGATGGCAAAGTTTATCCCGGATGCACTATTATACTTACAGATAAAGCCGGAAAGGAAATCCTGAACCTGCCCGATGCTTTTTCAGATTTAGTAAATGGCACTACTACACAAGAGGCAAAAACCCTGCAGGCAAGTATTACTACCGGTAACCCAATGGAGGTTGGTGAAACCTACCATATTTATGTAAGATTTTACGATAAGAATAATAAAGAAAGCGAACTGGTAGCCAATGTGGATTTGAAGATGAAGGAGCTATAAGTTTTACATCTTTATAAAACCTTCACCACGATGGATAAACGATAGTCAGTTACACAGAACCGGGGATGAAATAATTCCGGTTGTTGGTACACAGGCCACAAAGCCAGGCCGCATACCAACGGCGTAAAAGGAATTTATAGATAGCGTCTGCATGGGGTGTCCACGGCAAAGACATTATGTATGGCGGCACCCCCCACTCAAAAAAATCCTGAACAAAGCAAAAAAATACAATAGACCCCGGGAGGGCTTGCTTCACTCAAAGTTGCTACCGGCATACCCCACGCAAACGCTTAAAGAATCTGCAAGAAAAAATCCCCTGGGGCAACAGAGGATTGATTTAAAGGTTTAGCATTCACAGGTCGGATTTTAAAAACGGGTCTTTTCAAAGGATAATGATGACTTGCAATGGTTCAAAGGTTCAGCAGGTTAGTGTTTTTCATAGTCAGGCTTTCATCGGATATCGGATAATGGTTTCGGTTTTTCGGTGGATTTGTGATTGCTGATGTAAAGATGGAATTGACTGAACGCTATAACAAATATTCCGGTCACTGATTCTACATAATACCAAAAGATTTCAGGAGACACTAAGTAATTATTTATAGCAGGCGGCAGCTATCAGGCACATAATTTTTTCAGACAGTCTAAAGCCTGCATGATGTTATTTTTCAGGAGAGGAAATAAATGCTTTGCTTCCTGAAATTTACTCTCTCCGGCCAGGATTTCCATTTGCCTGGTTATTGTAAAGGCTACAGGCATTTCAAGTGTAATAAAGGATCCCTTCAATACATGACAGGCTTCTTCTATTTTTTCCGGATTTTCATTGTTGAATCCCTGTTCCAGGGCTTGCAATAATCCGGATGATTCGGTTTGAAATAAATCCGATATCATCGCCAATTGCTCTTTGTCGTGATCTAATTTTTCTTGTAAGGTTTCCAGGTCAATTACCGGTTCGGAAGAAAGGCTATACTCTGCTTTGGCAAATGCAGTTATTTTTTGTTCACTCTTCACACCGGATATTTTTTTTGCCAGTTCTTTAAGGCGCAGGGGTTTGGTCATATAATCGTCCATTCCTGCCTGCAGGCATTTTTCCCTGTCACCCTTCATAGCATTGGCCGTAAGCCCGATGATGGTGGTATGGAGTCCACTTTGTTTTTCTGTTTCGCGGATTTTCTGAGTGGCTTCGTATCCATTCTTCAGCGGCATCTGCACATCCATCAGTACCAGGTCAAATGATTCTTTGAGTACAGCAGCAATAGCTTCATCGCCATTGGAAGAAATGGTAACGGTATGTCCCAATTTAGCCAGCATGCTTTTTGCCACTTCCTGATTTACCCGGTTATCTTCTGCTAATAATATTTTCAATGCACCGTTTTGCAAAAAAGGTTTTGCGTCCGGCTGCAATGTTTTCATATCCCGGTATTCCTCTCTGAGGGTTGGGTTGTTTTCATTTAATGTGCTTGCAATACGGTCCAGTAAATCACTCTGGCTGAAAGGCTTTGAAATAAAATTTGTAACACCCAGGCGGGCAAAGCGTTTACGGTCACTGGCTTTTTGCGACATGCTCAGAATGATGATGTTGATATCATATACTTCTTCCTGCTGAAAGAGGATGCTGGCCACATCAAAACCATCCAGGGCTCCGGGCAAATCCGTATCGAGCAGCAGCACCCGGTAAGGCAGTTGACGCTGCAAGCCTCTTTTTAATTCGGCCAATGCTTCTTCGCCGGTATTAACGGCAGTGCATTTCATGCCAAAATGTACAAGTATCTCCTGCAGGTGATGACAGGCGGTTTTATTATGCTGAACAATCAGAACAGGAATGCCATCCGGCACTGGTGTTGGTACAAAGCGGGGCTGGTTATTTTCTGCCTGTAGTTTAAGCTTGATGGTGAAATGAAAAGAACTTCCTTCGCCTTCTGTACTTTCTGCCCAAATAGTTCCGCCCATGAGTTCAACCAGTTTTTTTGAAATAGCAAGACCCAGGCCTGTGCCGCCGAAACGGCGGCTGGTAGAATTGTCTGCCTGAGTAAACTCTTCGAAAACAGCAGAGAGTTTACCCGCAGGAATACCAATTCCGCTATCGGAGACCGTGAAATGCAATGTGGCTTCATCGTTTAATAAAGATTGCAATTGTACCCGCAATATCACTTCTCCTTTTTCGGTAAACTTAATAGCATTGCCGGCCAGGTTGGTAATGATCTGCTGCAGGCGTTGCACGTCGCCAATAAAAAGGTCGGGCACATTTTGCTGCAGGCGGAAAATAAATTCCAGGTTTTTCTCCGAAGCCTTCAGCCCCAGGGCCTGAAGTCCTTTCGGAATTTCATCACGCATCGAAAAAGCAGTGGGTGAAAGTTCCAGCTTACCTGCCTCAATTTTGGAAAAATCAAGAATATCATTGATGATGAAAAGCAAGGTTTCTGATGAGGATTCAATAATTTCTAGGGAACGTCTTTGCTCAATGGTAAGTTCTGATTCAAGAACCATATCGGTCATGCCCACAATACCATTTAAGGGGGTGCGGATTTCATGACTCATATTAGCCAGGAATTCGCTTTTAGCATGTGTGGATTCCTCTGCCTTTTCTTTGGCCTGCCGGAGTTCAGATTCTATTTCTTTTATTACCGACACATCTGACATGCTTCCCACCCAGCGAAGCGGGATGTTTTTTTCGGAATATACAATGAACCCCCGGTCGAAAATAAAAGCATAGCTGCCATCGGCTTTCTGAAAGCGGTATTCACTGCTTCTGCTATCCAGTTTCTGTTCCAGTATTTCTCTGGCTGAAGACAGTGCCCGGTCATGATCTTCCGGGTGCACTTTTTTTGCCCACCAGTCAAGGTTAATGATATCCTGATCCTTTTTATATCCGAACGACTGAAAAATTTCATCGCTGAACCATATATTATTTGTTTGTAAGTTCCAGTCGTAAATAATGTCTTTGGTTGCACGGGAAGCCAGTTGAAAACGTTCTTCGGTTTTTCGGATACTCTCTCTTGCTTCTTTCCGTTCCGTAATATCCAGCCAGGAGCCCACCAGCTCTTTAGGGGCTCCGTTTTCATCTCTCACTACCTGTATCCTGTTAACTATCCACATCCAGTTCCCGTTTTTATGTTTTATACGGAACTCATTTTCCCATAAGCCTTTTTCATAAAAAGAAGGTGTAACAGCCACTATTTCCCGAACTTCATCCTCATGAATAATAGTCAGCCAGAAATCTGACTGGTAAAAATCTTCCGGCATATAACCAAGAATGGAAGTAACATTGGCGCTGATATAGGTGGTAGTATGTGTGAAAGGAGTGGCGGTATATAATATAGTGGCGCTGTTGTTCAGGATCATTTCCATCTGCTGCTGGGATGCAGACAATTTTTCTTCTATTTCCCGTTGTACGATGATATACTTATTATGTTTACCCGTACGCCATAAAAAAGAAACAGATAATAATATACTGGCAGCAGTAAGATTAATCAGTAATTCATTCAGCGGGTAATCTCTGTATTTGTAAAAATATTCTGTGACTACCTGAGTCCAATGAAATGTAAAAGTGAGTATAGCGAGAATAACAATGATGGCAGATACAGCCAGCAGGTCGCCAAAAAAAGGTATCCCTGTTTTCTTTTTCATTGGTTCGGATTTTACGGGTTGATCAATCAAACAATTCCATACCGTGGCCACAAAAAAATCATCTTACCCGGTACGGATTGAGTTTACAATAAACGAAAGGGAAAAGGGAAAATAGCATCCCAAAGTATTTTAATAGCAAAAAATGAACAATACACATAAGCCTGGTAGTAAAAGTTACTTAGCATGCAAACTAATGCAGAATGTTCATGAATCATGATTCGTATTACTGATTATATGAGCTGAAAGGTTCCGAAAAAAACCCCTGCTGGCAGGGGATTAATTGAATGCTTTAACATTCACAGGTCGGATTTTAAAAACGGGTCTTTTCAAAGGATAATGATGACTTGCAATGGTTCAAAGGTTCGGCAGGTTAGTGTTTTTCATAGTCAGGCTTTCATCGGATATCGGATAATGGTTTCGGTTTTTCGGTGGATTTGTGATTGCTGATGTAAAGATGCTTTTGATATAAAGCCTTTACAAATATTTCATCTGCTGATTCAGTTATATACAAAGAGAATTTAAGGGAGTATAAGTAAATCTTCTTAAGGAAGGCCAATAAATAAATTTGGTTTAAATTATAAACTACTTTATGTTTGTGTATGAATTTTAAAAATCATTAGAATGATCATGTTGAAAATTATAACGACATTCTTGCTGCTGGCGGGTTTCGCCGGATTTACTCATGCCCAGGTTATCATCTCCGGAACAGTGGCTGATAAGAAACACCCGTTGCGGGGAGTGAATATCATTTTACAAAACAGCTACGATGGAGCCACTTCCGATTCTTCCGGGAAATTTTCTTTTAAAACTTTTGAGAAAGGTGAATTTAATATGGTAGTCTCTGCTTCAGGATATAAACCTTTTGAACAGAAAATAAATATCGGCACTGATCCAATTACAGTTGATGTACTTCTGAAAGAGGAATTTACAGAATTAGAGGCCGTGGTTTTATCTGCAGGTACATTTGAAGCCAGCGACAGAAAAAGAGCAGCGGCAGTTTTAAGTCCGATTGATATAGTAACCACGGCCAGCGCTGAAGGAGATATTACCGGTGCACTGAAAACATTGCCCGGCGCCCAGCAGGTGGGAGAAAGTGAAGGTTTATTTGTAAGGGGTGGCACTGCAGCTGAATCCAAAATATTTATTGATGGCACACTGGTAAATAATTTTTTCAGTTCCAGTGTTCCCAATATTGCATCGAGAGGACGGTTCTCTCCGTTTCTGTTTAAAGGAACAGTTTTCAGTACCGGAGGTTATTCTGCTTTATACGGACAGGCATTGTCTTCGGCTTTGATCCTTGAATCAATTGATTTGCCGGAAAGATCTTCTGCCAGTTTGGGTGTATCCGTAATTGGCGCCAATGGCGGTTACCAGCATTTGTCAGAAAATAATAAATCATCACTGGGTGCCAGCTACAGTTATACAAACCTGGCCCCTGCATTTGCAGTGATAAAACAAAAACAGGATTATACCCAAAACCCGGAGTTTCATAACGGAGATATTAATTTCAGGTTCAAAACCGGTAAGACGGGGATGTTGAAATACTATGGCTATGTAAACAGCAGCCGGCTTGATTTTACTACCCGGAGTATTGATTCTATTGGTTATCTCGACAGGTTTAGTCTTGAAAATTTCAACATGTACCATAACCTGGCCTGGAAAGAAAATATTGGTAAAAAATGGAAAATGTATGCTGGCTTTTCGTACACAAAAAATAAGGATGATATTATTGCCGGCATGAAAGATAGCAACAAAAATGATGTATTGCTGACCGGGCTTGAATTTAAAAAATTTAATCTTGATCTGGATGCTGATTATTTTAATGCAAAACTGGTCATGGAAAAAAGGTTAAAAGGATTATCAGCCATCCGGTTTGGAGGTGAATTTAATAACAGCGATGAGCAATCAGTTTTTACTTTATATGATGGCCAGAAATTTCCCGGCAGGCTGAAAGAAAATATCAAATCATTATTTGCTGAAGGAGATATTTATATTACCAACAGAATGGCGGTAAAATCCGGAACCAGGCTTGAACATTCTTCCATGCTGAATGAAATCAACCTGGCTCCCCGTTTATCGCTGGCTTATAAATTAAGCAAACAGGCACAGGCCTCATTAGCATATGGCATATTTTATCAGAATCCGGAAAGAAGATATTTACCTTCTCCTGACGAACTTACTTTCATGAAAGCCACACATTATATAGCCCAATACCAGAAGATCACCAGTGTACGAACTTTCAGGACAGAAATATTTTATAAAAAATATGATAACCTGGTAAAAACAGGAGCAGCAAACGGCAGAGAGGGGGTGGCCATTAATAACAATGGTTTTGGTGATGCAAAAGGAATTGAATTTTTCTGGAGAGACAAAAAAACGATAAAGAATGTGGACTACTGGATCTCTTATTCCTATTTAGATACCAAACGTGATTTTCTGAATTTTCCTTATGCCACGGCTCCGAATTTTGCCGCAAAACACACCGCCTCATTGGTGATTAAAAAATTTGTAAGTGCAATTAAAATGCAATTCAACGGGTCGTATAATTATGCCAGCAGTCGTCCCTATTATAACATAGTAAAAAACGGATCGGGTTACCGGTTTGCTGATATTGGAAAAGTGCAGGATTATCACAATTTCAGTTTTGCACTTAATTATCTTCCTACAGTGGGCAAACCAAATTCAAAAAACTTTATAGTTTATGTTTTCCAGGTCAGTAATATTTTCAATATTAAGCAGGTGTATGGTTATCAGTATGCGGCCAACGGAAACAGGAAAGAGCAGATTGTGCCGCCCTCCCGGATGTTTGTTTATATAGGCGCCTTTTTCAGTTTTGGAATTGACAGAACAGAGAATGCAGTTAACGACAGGTTATTTTAAAAAAACATAAAACAAAAATCATGAACAGGTATAACCAACAATCCACAGCTCCGGACAAAGATCCGCAGTTATGGCAGATAGCTCAGAAAAGAGCATCATTTAAATATCATTTTATCACCTACCTGGTAATAAATACTTTTTTCTGGATACTATGGTATTTCAACGGGCAGCATCAAACACACGAAGGATGGCCCTGGCCGGTATGGCCCATGCTTGGGTGGGGAATAGGAATTTTTTTTCACTGGCTTGGCGCTTATGTTTTCCCGAAAGAGAATGCAGTGGAAAAAGAATATGAGAAGCTTAAAAAACAACAGAATAAATAATTTACAAATACTAAAACATATAAAATGAAAAAGATAACAATTGTATTCACAATGATTTTAATTGCTGCCGGTTCCTTTTCACAAATGCCGGAAAAATTTGTAATGGCAATGGAACAAAAAGTGCCATCGGTTGACACCGCTCTGGATGTAAATAGTTTAATGGAAATGGCAAATGCATTTGAACGAATTGCCGATGCAGAAAAAACCCAATGGCTGGCTTATTATTATGCTGCCTTGTGTAATGCAAATGCCGGATTGATGATGGGTGGCGGTAATATTATGGCAGGCAATGCGGAAAAAACAGATCCAATTGCTGACAAAGCCGAAAAATTACTGGATAAGGCTGAAGCCTTAATGAAAGACAACTCAGAAATTTTTGTTGTTAAAAAAATGATTGCCACACTGCGGATGATGGGAGATCCGATGAACAGGTACATGACCTATGGCCCGCTGGCTGAACAGGCATTGCAAACTGCACGGAAACTGGATCCGGAAAATCCAAGAACCTACCTGCTGGAAGGCCAGGATAAATTTTTTACTCCTGAGCAATTTGGCGGAAGCAAATCAGCAGCTAAAGTTTTGTTTGAAACAGCAATGAAAAAATTTGAATCAGCAAAACCGGAAACCAGTATTCATCCCTCCTGGGGTTTGCCGGCTACAAAATATTTTCATTCGCAGATTCAGTAACTTTTAAAAAGAGGCTGTCTCCTATGTTTATAAAAAAGGATCACAACGAACACAAAGAAATCCCGTCCGTACCGGTACGGGCGGGCACGAAGTACACAAAGTACAGATTAGAAATAAAGACGCCTTTGTGTCCGTTGTGTATTCTTAGTGTTCATCGTGTTACTTATTACTTTTGACAGCCTTAATTTTTAAATAAGATATTAAGACTGATAAAAGATATTCAAATGATCAAATTCCGCAATTCATTTCAAATAATAATTAAATCATTCCGGAAAAAAATCTGATTATGGAAAAAGAAAAAAAATTATCTGAAAAAGAAAGTCTTGAACTGATCACTATGATGATCAACAAGGCAAAATCATCTTTTCACGACACAGGTTTCGGCGCTATCATGTGGGGCGCCGTTATTGCTGTCTGTTCGCTGGTCAGGCTTTCAGAAATCCATTTTCATTATAAACTTCCTTTTGATATTTACCTGCTTACCCTAGCGGCCATCATTCCACAGATTTTTATTACTATAAAAGAAAAAAAGGAGAGGAAAGTAAAATCATACGATGATATTTATATGGATTACCTGTGGCTGGGTTTTGGCATCTCTATTTTTTTATTGATCCATATCAGTAACAATATTTTCAGTGAGTGGGGTTCCTGGGCTGATGAATTCAGAAACATTACCGGCAGAAAGGCATCGTTTAATTTTTACGAATATGTTTCTCCGCTATTCCTGATGCTGTATGGCATGCCCACTTTTGTCACGGGAGCTGCCTGCAAATTCAAGCCAATGTTATGGGGCGGTATTTTCTGCTGGGTGTGTAGCATCCTTACAGTATATACACCCGTTAAAACAGATTTGTTATTAACGGCATCCTCAGCCATCATGGCCTGGCTGATACCGGGTATTTTAATGGAAAAAGAATACAGGATATATAAAAAGCATCAAGCATCCGTGAATGTTTAAAGACCTTAATCCCATATTACATTCTCAGTTACGATTGGCGGTCATATCACTTTTAATCAGTGTAAAAGAGGCAGAGTTTACTTTTCTCAGGGAAAAAACAAATGCCACTGCCGGCAACCTGAGTGTGCAGATTCAGAAATTAAAAGATGCAGGTTATATAGAAGTGGTCAAGCAATTTAAAAACAACTATCCGCAAACAATTTGTAAAATAACTTCAGCTGGTATTAAAGCGTTTGAAGTTTATGTAAAAAATTTACAAGCCTACCTGACCCAACCAAAATAAAAAAGGCCCTTTAGAAAAAGGGCCCGTCTCCGTTGATACTCTAAGTGTATGAAAAAGGTAACCGAAGAGTTCATTTTTGCAGTTGACGAGGATTGATTGCGACCATCTTCCGTAGCTCCCTCCGGGTTTCAGGTTGATGGATTTCAGCTTTTTATTTTTATATAAATTTCAGGAGTTAATAATCTTTATAAACTATCCCCCGGACTCCGGAGAGCCCGGGATTAGTTTTACCTAAGAAATGGAGATCGGTTCGTTTTTTACATAGACAGGATTTTTTAGTTTTTAAAAGGATCATTTGGGTTCATAGTTTTTTTAGATCACAATAATGGAAGAGAAATACTTTTTAAACTTCTCCCTGGGCTCCGGAGAGCCCGGGATCAGTTTTAACTAAGGAATTCAGATCTGCCGTATTTTACATAGACAGGATTTTGCAGTTTTTAAAAGGATCATTTGGGTTCGTAGTTTTTATAGATCACGATATTGGAAGATAAAAATCTTTAAACTTTCCCCGGGTTCCCTGTAAGAACCCGGGTTCTGTTTATCCCTAAGAAAAGAGGTGCAATTAATTCTTAATTATTTTTTGCTGAGCTGTTTCAGTTCCTTTAGTCAGTTTTACAATATACATTCCACGTGCCATAGTACTTAAATCAAGTGCTTCAGTCTGGCTGGCATTGGCATTCATTTTTACTTTTACTAATTGTCCGTTGGTATTGAAAATCTCATACTTCACTTCTTTATTCTGCCAGCTAGCAGGAATAGTAACCCGTACTTCATTTACAGCAGGGTTGGGATAGGTGATGATTTTAGCTGTTTCAGTTTGCTCACCGATGCGGATTACCCGTACATCAGAATATTTGAAACTGCCATCAATATCTACCATTTTTAAGCGGTAGTAAATAATACTTTTAGCAATATCTTTTACATTATCAGTATAGGAATAATTTGTTTTGCTGTTAGTGCTGCCGTTTGCAAAAACCAATGAGATTGTTTTATAATCAGCGCCATCAAAACTTCTTTCCACCTCAAAAAGATTAAAGTTCTTTTCTTCTACAGTTGTCCAGGCCAGTTCTACGTTCGTATTTTTCAGGTTAGCGGTAAATGAAGTCAGTTTTACCGGTAAAGTGGAAAGTGCACTGAGATTATTATTCACAGCCATTACCCTGTCAAAACAACCAGAAGGGGTGATGGCAACCAGCATTACCGGGTCATTTCTTGTTGGCATCACTACAGTTTGATTGCCGGCACTTACATTGGTAATTATTCTTGAGTCAACAAGTACATCAGAAGCGCCTAAGCCACCAATTGTGCCTAAATCCTGGTAAGCTTCAATTGTTAAAGGAAAAGATGAAAGTGTTCCTGCTGTTACATTATATGTAAGCAGAGATTTTGAGGGATCAGGGTTATACTCAGTAATGCTTGCACTTATTGTAGCATCACCGGATATGCCAGTGGCAGATCCGTTTGACAAACCAGGAGTATGCTGAACCTGGGTAGTGCTTTTAATCCATACACCACATTTTCCATCACCTGAACGGATATAACCGTTGTCATTTCCGGCAGCAGAATTAACATATTCTGCTTTATTATCAGCAAGTGTACTGAATACGGCAGTAAATGAAAACGGTGAAGAGGAAACCATGTTAACCGGTAAATCAGGCATTGCTTTTATATAAGATGGCATAACAGCAAAATTAGTTCCGGTAATAAGGCTGTTCACCAGAGCTCCGTCTTTATAAATAAACATATGATGCACCGCTCCTGAACCTGTAACAGTTACAATAAAATCATTAAGGTTTGCCGGAACAGTTCTCTGAATATAGCCGCTTCCATCTTTTTCCCACTTGGTAAGGGCACCGCCTGCAGGCATTGCGTTCCAGTTAAAGTCTGCAACGAGGTTTGTTTGCCCCTGTACGTTAAAAGGATTTACTGAAGCTCCAATATAAAAGCCTTTTGCAAAAACATTTTGATTTGGAAGATCCATTACATAAAAACCGGATTTATTTCCTGGTTCTGTATAGTAAGTGATAATTGTAAAATTATCCATGTTTTGAGTTGTAGAACTGACGTTGTAAAACTCGAAAAATTCATGTTTGCCATTTCCAGGATCGGTATATACTTCATTAAGCACTACCTGGGCGTTGGAGAAAGTTGTCGTAAAGACAAGGGTTAACAGGGTAAAAATTGTTTTCATTTCTTAGGGTTGAATTGTTTACGGATCAAATTTGTTTTTTTGATCAGGGTTTGTTAACCGCCGCAATGATACAGGAAAACTGCTTTTTGTGTGTGAGTATCGGTACGGATTTCTGATCGTGTTTTTACCAGGATATCTATGATTATTCTACGATGACACAAACGTAATATGTGAATTTTACTGTTGCAAGCTTTTTGAAAATTATTTTTATAAACTAATTTCAATAAGTTCATTTTCAATAAAAAATTTTTTAAAATTATTTTTTAATTCGTAGTATTACTATATGTCATCAATCATCAGTGTTCGTGATTTAACGAAATCGTTCGGGGAAATCAATGCAGTGGATCACCTGACTTTTACGGTAAACGAAAAGGAAGTGTACGGATTTCTCGGACAAAACGGTGCGGGTAAATCTACTACTATACGGATGTTGCTTACACTAATAAAACCTTCAGAAGGTACAATTGATATTTTTGGTTTATCATTAAAGAAGCACAGAAATGAAATTCTTCGTCGCATTGGTGGCATTATAGAGAAGCCCGATATGTATAAATACCTGACAGCTTACGAAAATCTTTCTTTGTTTGCAAGGGTAAGTGGAATAAAGATTAAGCATCAGCAACTAATGGATCAACTTGACCAGGTAGGGCTTGCACAAAGAGCAACCAGTAAAGTAAACACCTATTCGCAGGGCATGAAGCAGCGGCTGGGTATTGCAGTGTCACTGGTAAATAATCCGGACCTGGTTATTCTGGATGAGCCTCTGAATGGCCTTGATCCGCAGGGCATGGCGGATATCCGGAACCTGATCATTCATTTAAGTAAGGATCTGGGAAAAACTATTTTTATTTCATCACACTTGTTAAGTGAGATGGAACTGGTAGCCGATTCTTTACTGATTATAGATAAAGGAAAGAAGATAGTGGAAGGCAAAATGAATGAAATGCTGAATCCGGCAACTACCAATGTGGAAGTAGAAACTGCCTCAGCAGAAATGCTTTATCAGAAATTAATGGATACAACATGGAAAGAAGCCTTCAGGAGTTTAGAAGGGAAAAAAATCTTATTACATATGAAAAGAGAAGAAGTGCCGGTTTTTATTAAAGAATTGACTCTGTTGAACGTTCCTGTTTATTCCATCAGGCCAAAACATTCTCTGGAAGATTATTTCTTATCCCTAACTGTAAGATGATATGCTGAACCTGCTACAAATAGAACTTTTTAAAATTTTTAAAAGACCCAGAACCTATATCGCTTTTGCAGTCATTACCGTCATCGTACTGCTGATCCAGGTGGCTTTAAAATTTGGTGGCCAGGAGTATATTGCTTTAATGATGAGTGGGCTCAACGAATCTTTTGAAGTGCCGGCAGAAGAAATTCTTAACGGCTATCTTGTATGCTTTGTGATTTTAAATCTGTTGTTGATCCATGTACCTATATTGGTTGCCTTAATAGCAGGCGACGCCATCGCCGGCGAAGCAAACATGGGTACGTTGCGGATTTTAGCTTCCAAACCCATCAGCAGGACAAAGCTATTATTGGTAAAATTTACCGCCTCTTCCATCTATACCTTATTATTATTAATCTGGGTAGCTTTTTTTGCATTGCTGGTCAGCATTTTGCTTTTTGGAGTCAATGATCTTTTTGTTGCAAGAGAACTGGAATCCAATATCATTTCTGCTGACGATGTGCTTTGGCGCTATATGGCCGCTTTCGGGTTTGCTGCTATTGGTCTTATTTGTGTGGCTTCGTTGGCTTTTATGTTGTCTGTTTTTGCAGAAAACTCGATTGGTCCGATTGTTGCCACTGTTTGTATTATCATTATTTTCACTATTCTCACCCAGTTGCAGATTCCTTTTTATGATGAAACGATAAAGCCCTGGTTGTTTACAACCCATATGCTGGGATGGAAGGGTTTCTTCTATGTAAAGGGGGTGGAAGGAGTCACCGTTCATGGATCTATTGAAAACCTGGCCGCTATTTTTAAAAGTGCTTTCATTTTAATGGGGTATATAGTTTTGTTTTTAGTGGTGGCAATTGTTTATTTTAAAAAGAAAGACATTTTAAGTTAGAAGTATGAAGTATTTATTAATTATAGCCGGATGGTTGTGGATGTCATATAATATATATGGACAAACCGGGCCTGAGCTGCTTTTACAGGTCCGGTCCAACCTGGATAAGGTAAAAGATTACGAGGCCATGGGGAAATTAAAAACCAATGTTGTTTTTTTAAAAACACCCATAGCGTCCATAAAAGTTTTTTATAAAAAACCTGATAAATTAAAAATTGTGAATGAAAAAGGGATCTCTTTTATTCCCAAAGGATCTGTGAATATAAATTTGAATAATTTCCTGTCGGATGCCGGTAACTATGAAGTGATTGATGCAGGCAAAGAAGATGTTTCCGGGTTAAGAATTTTAAAACTATTGCCACTGGATGAAAAATCCGAGATCGTTTTATCCACTTTATATATTGATGAAAAGCTGCGTGTTATTAAAAGGGCCAGAAACACCACAAGAGATAATGGCACTTATGAATTGGAGATGATTTATGGAAGCCAGGTTTCTTTCGGGTTGCCGGATAAAATAATTTTTTCCTTTAATACAAAAGATTACAAACTTCCCAAGGGGGTAACTTTTGATTATGACAACGGCGCTGCAAAAAAGACGGATGATCAGCTGAAAAACAGGAAGGGGAAAATTGAAATTACTTATTCAGAATATAAGATCAATAAAGGGGTGGATGATTCAGTTTTCAATTAAAACTAGAATCAGTTTTCATCAATTTTTTCATCCACGGCATTGGCAAGAATTTCCTCTGTACGTTTACGTAAAGGATTTTTCCTGTTCTCCTCAAATTCATTTCTGGATTTAATGATATCCAGGCAGGCAAACAGTGCAGTTCTGAAAGATGATTCATCCGCTTTGTTTTTGCCGGCAATGTCAAATGCTGTTCCGTGATCAGGTGATGTTCTTACAACGGGTAAACCAGCAGTGAAATTTACTCCTTCGCCTGAAGCCAGTGCTTTGAAGGGAATCAACCCCTGGTCATGATACATGGCTACTACGGCATCAAATTTTAAATGATAATGCCGGGCAAAAAAAGCATCAGCGCTGAAGGGGCCGGTGATCATCAGGTTGTTTTGTTTTGCTTCTTTGATGGCGGGTCGTATAATTGTTTCTTCTTCATTTCCGATCAAGCCTTCATCACCGGCATGCGGATTTAGTCCAAGTACGGCAATCCTGGGTTTATCAATTCCAAAATCCCGTTTCAGGCTTTCGTTCAGGATATTTAATTTTCTAGTTATTAAATCCCTGGTAATAAAACCTGCCACTTCTTTTATAGAAACATGTTCTGTGATCAGGGCCACACGAAACTGGTTGGCAAAAAGAATCATCACCACTTCCGAAGCATTGAAAGCATATTTTAAAAATGGAGTATGGCCGGTGAATTTAAAATTTTCAGATTGAATATTCTTTTTATGTATAGGTGCAGTCAGCATTCCCTGCAGCTCATTTTTCTTTAATGCGTCCACCGCAGCCTGCAATGATCTTACTGCATAATGGCCACCGGTATCATTCATTTGCCCGGGTATGATCACTACTTCTTCCTCCCAGCAATTAAAAATGTTTACCAGTTTAGGATTGGGTCTGTTCAGTTCTCTTAACTGCTGGTAATTAAAATTGATATCCGGTAATAATTTGCGGTAAAAATTTATAGCTTTATTGGATGCAAACACGACAGGGGTGCAAAGTTCAAGGATCCTGTTATCAGCAAGTGATTTTATAATAATTTCTATTCCGATACCATTAAGATCTCCGCAAGTGATACCAATCACAGGTTTGCCGGGATTATTCATATTTAAAATATTAATGGTAAAAGTACTGAATTTAAACCTTGTTGTAAAAGCTTGTATTTAGTTTATTTGATGATCTACCCGTTTCAGTTTATCACAACCTTTACAATATTAATCAGCAATTTTTTAATGTAGTTCTACTTCGTAAAACTCAAAAAATTTCCAACGGATTCCATTGAAAAGACAGAAGTATTTTAAACAAGTACTCTTGCCTTGCAACTTCCACGCAATGAATATAATTTCAATATTCAAAATTTAACCTTATGAAAACTTTATCCTGTATCGTATTTTTTTTCATGCTCATTGGCAGTACATCCTTGGCAACAGGCATACCTGTAATCAAAAACAATTCGCCTGTTATTAAAACCAGTCTTCCTGTTCCGGAAATGTTAAGTTACTTCCGGGCTCATCGCCAGGGCAAAGGCGTGACGTTAAACTGGGGAATGTCATTTAATACAACTATTGCTTACTTTATTATTGAACGGTCATATGATGGAGACTATTTTGATCCTGTTAATCAAATTCCGAATGAAGGGTCTGCCAGGCTAAGCTGGCACGACGGATCTGTTTTCCCCGGTTACATTCATTACCGGGTTGTATGTGTGATGACGGATGGCACAGAAATTTATTCTGAAATAAAAACGGTTCGCATCGTACAGCATGGTTAAAGGGGAAAAATAAAAGCCACCAGACTTTTATTTGAAATTGATATTGCAGATGAATGATTTAATCCGTGCTTATGAAACTAACTACATATATTTTATACTTTCTGCTGTTATTTCCTGCTTTTATTAAAGCACAAATTACAGGCCCGGTAATACGTGCCGGATTTGGAGTAGATGCAGATCTCAGGGCAAACTATTTTAATGGCTTCATTCAAAGTGGAAATGATGACTGGTACAACAATGGCACTGACGGTACAGGTATCTTCGTCATTGATACTACAGGAGCAGCAGCCCTTATAAGTGGTTACACTTCAAATCCGGCTACCCGGTCAAAATCTTATTTCCGGACGATGAAGTATCCCCAGTACACCGTTGTTAATAACCGGTTGCTGATTGATGCCATTTTTATCAGGGATTATCATGGTGATGATTCAACGGTATTTGCGGCCGGAAGTAATAAAAACGGAATGAGCCCGGTCAACTGGAGTTGCCCGGTAAGCCAGGGAATACCTGATAAGAATGATATCCTGGATATGCTGGTTCATATTCGCCGTGCCGGTGCTAATAATACTGATTCGCTTTGGATGTTTGGCGGTGTATCCATTGAAAACACTACGGGTAACAGGTATTTTGATTTTGAAATGTATCAGTCAGATATTTATTACGACCGGCCTTCAAGAAAATTTTATAATTACGGAGCCGATGAGGGTCATACTTCCTGGCAGCTTGACGGAGCCGGAAATATTATTACACCCGGAGATATAATTTTTACTGCAGAATTTGGAAACAGTTCCTTAACCAATCTCGAAGCAAGGATTTGGGTGCATCAAAGTACATTAAGCATTACACCGGTTGCTTTTAGCTGGGGTGGGCAGTTTGATGGGGCAGGAGCAGGTGCTCAATATGGCTATGCCAGTATTTTGCCAAAAACTGCCGGCGCATTCTATTCCGGTTTGCAATGTGGTAACGGAGAATGGGTGGGACCCTTTAATCTTGTAAGGCAGGATAATAGTATTGCCACTACTTATATGGCAAGGCAATTCATGGAATTTTCCGTTAACCTTACCAAGCTTGGATTAGATCCGGTAAATCTGTTGGGAGGAGATGTTTGCGGGATGCCTTTCAGAAGAATATTAGTTAAAACAAGAGCTTCTACAGCCTTTACTGCCGAGTTAAAAGATTTTGTAGGTCCCTTTGATCTTTTCATTGCACCAAGAGTGGAGCTGGATGCAGAAGTGCCTTTCTATTGTGGTGAATCTTTTATCAGTACTATTAATGTTTCAAACCCACATGCTAGTTCTGTTTACACATGGACTACTCCGGATGGGCATATTATAGGAGAGGGTACCGGCACAATAATAAATGTAGATTCTCCGGGAACCTATATTGTCAGGCAGGCGCTGGTAGATGGCTGCACTGCTTATGCCACCGATTCAATTACATTAATCAGGGATGAATTTTGTTACATTTTAGCGGTAAACATCAAATCCTTTTCAGGAATATATAAAAGCGAAGAAAAAAAAGTCTATCTCAACTGGACAGTGTTGAATAACGAAAACATCAATTCTTTTTCCCTGGAAAAAAGTGTAAATGGCATTCATTTTTTCCAGATAGATCAGAAAGAAGCAAACAGGGAAAGCCCGGGTGAAGCTGCTTACCATACTTACGATGCTGTTTCCATAAAAGAACAAGGGGTTGTTTATTACAGGATAAAATTATCAGAGAACAGAGGCTTTGTTAGTTATAGCCGGATCATAAAAATATTGACAACTGCTCAATACAGGGATCAGCTTAAGATCATGCCCAATCCTGTTATTAATACTTTAAATATCGGGCTGACTTCAAACAATACCTCCCTGGCAAATATTATTATTTTCAATGCTGCTGGTAAAAATATGCTGACCAGGAAAGAGCAGGTGATTCCGGGGTTCAATATGCTAACAGTAACAGAAGCAAAAGACTGGGTAGCCGGGCTATATTATCTGGTAGTAGGACTAAATGACAAAATGATCCGCAAAAAAATTATCCTGGTGAAATAGCATGTTAATTTTTTTACAGGAAAAATATATTTATAAGAATACATTCTGCAGTTACGGTTATTTTTGCACGGATGTACACGATAAAAAAATCACTGGGCCAGCACTTTTTAAAAGATGAAAATATCTGCAGAAAGATCGTCAATGCATTGTTGCAACATCCCTTTCACCAGCTTCTGGAAGTAGGCCCGGGAGGCGGAGCACTTACCAAACACCTCATACAGTTAAATAAGGCTGAGCTGAAAACGGTAGAACTGGACGATGAAAAAGTAACCTACCTGCTGCAAACTTATCCTGCCCTGAAAGATAAAATCATTCATCAGAGTGTACTCGATATGGAAAAGCCATTCCATGGCAAATTCACCGTCGTTGGAAATTTTCCATATAATATTTCCACGCAGATCGTTTTTAAAATGCTGGATTGGAAAGAAGATATTGAATGTATGATCGGAATGTTTCAGAAAGAAGTAGCGTTACGGCTGGCTTCAAAAGAAGGAAATAAAATTTATGGTGTTACTTCTGTACTGGTACAGGCTTTTTTCAGCGTGGAATATCTTTTTGAAGTTCATGAAAAATGTTTTTTACCTCCTCCCAAAGTTAAAAGTGCGGTCATCCGGTTGATGCCACTGAAGCAACCCGTGGAAATGAATGACGAAAATTCATTTACCCAACTGGTAAAAGCAGCATTTAACCAGCGAAGAAAGACATTAAGAAATGCAGTGAAAGAATTGTTCGATGCCCCCGTCCTGAAAAATGAAATTTTTGATAAACGGGCAGAACAGTTATCTGTTTCTCAATTTGGACAGTTAAGTTTTAAAATGAAAAGTCAGGGTCAATGAGAAAAGTGATTATTACCGCAAAGGCACATGAGCTTTTTCAGGAAAAACTGAAAGAAAAAGGGTATGAAGTGATCTATGCTCCTTCTATTACCTATGATGAGTTGTTGAACAAATTGAATGAAGTGGAAGGACTGGTAGTTACTACCAGGATAAAAGTAGATAAATTGCTGATAGAAAAAGCAACTGATTTGAAATGGATAGGACGCCTGGGCAGCGGCATGGAGCTGATTGATGTGGAATTTGCAGAAAGCAAAAACATTCGTTGTGTGAGCAGCCCCGAAGGAAACAGCAACGCGGTGGCCGAACATACGTTGAGTATGTTGCTGGCTTTGATGAATAAGATTTTTTTATCACGGCAGGAGATTAAAGAAGGTAAATGGCGCAGAGACGAAAACCGCGGTTCGGAGTTATCAGGAAAAACGGTGGGTATTATCGGATACGGAAACACGGGCAGTGCCTTTGCCCGGTTGCTGCAATCATTTCATGTTACCGTGCTGGCTTATGATAAATATAAATTTGATTTTGGTAAAAACTATATAAAAGAGGCCAGCCTGGAGCAGGTATGCAGGTATGCGGACGCCATCAGTTTTCATGTGCCGCTTACTGAAGAAACCAGGCAAATGGCTAACAAGGATTTTTTCGGATCATTACAACGCAAGCCATGGATCTTAAATACTTCAAGAGGAAAAATATTAAGCCTTGATGATTTAAAAACAGCCCTGTTAAATGGCCAGCTTGCAGGAGCTGGGCTTGATGTGCTTGAAAACGAGGTGCTTTCCACCTATACGCCTGAAGAAAAAGAAAGATTGGATTGGTTCCTTAATCAACCTAATGTACTTATTACACCGCATATTGCCGGTTATAGCCATGAAGCTTTTTTAAAAATGGGCGAAGTGCTTTTGGAAAAATTAGGCCTTCGTTAAAAAATACCGGCTGGATTATTCTGGTCTGAATTTTTACACAGCCATTGCAAAAGCAGGCAGCCGGTTGTTTATGTATTTTTGCCATTGAAAACATATTAGCCCGGGGCAGTTATTATAAAATTGAAAAAATATTAATATAGTTTTCAGTAAGAAAGATTGCTTACAAAAAAAGAAGTCTCTATATTTGCTTTTAATAATGCAACGCTTCAGCTACCACTGAGGCGTTGTTATTTTTTTATTTTTTGTAAAAGGAGGTAACGATGAGCAGTTATCATTATGTAACACAAGAAACACTGGAACAAATGAAGGCTGACCTTCAGCGGATGAAGTCTGTTGATCGTCCTGCTGCATCCAGGGCCATTGCTGAAGCCAAGGAAAAAGGCGACCTGAAAGAAAATGCAGAATATGATGCTGCTAAAGAGGCACAGGGATTGCTGGAAGCAAAAATTGCACAATTTGAAGGAGTTCTCGCCAACACCAGGGTTATTGATGAAAGTACAATTGATACAAGCAAGGTTTCTGTTCTTACCAAAGTCACTATTACGAATCTTAAAACAATGAAAAAAGTGACATACCATATTGTAAGTGAAAACGAAGCAGACCTGAAAATGGGAAAAATTTCTGTAACATCTCCCATTGGCCAGGGTCTTTTGGGTAAAGCAGTTGGAGAAATGGCAGAAATTCATGCACCAGCCGGGATCATTCAGTTTAGAATTGAAGACATTTCGGTTTGATTTAATATTTAAGAAGAAGGCTGCATGAAATTAAGTTACCTTAAACATTCAATATTAAATTTTACAAATAAAATCTTCGGTGGCATGACTATTTTTTCCAAAATTATTGCAGGAGAAATTCCTTCTTATAAGATTGCGGAGAATGATTTGTTCTTTGCATTCCTTGATATTTTCCCTTTGCGTGAAGGCCATACTCTGGTTGTTCCTAAAACGGAAGTGGACAATCTGTTTGACTTACCCGATGAGTATCTTAAAGAAATGCTGGTATTTGCCAAACCTATTGCAAAGGCAATTGAAAAATCGTTTAATTGCAACCGTTGCGGCATCACAGTTATTGGCCTGGAAGTGCCGCATGCACATATGCATCTCATCCCCATCAGCTCGGCCAATGATCTGAATTTTACAAAAGATAAATTGAAGTTGATGCCTGATAAAATGAAAAAGATTCAGGAAAAAATTATTGCTAATCTCTGATTATTTATACTTCTGTTTATTGATTTCAGTATGAAAATTAATTTCAGGTCCGGGGGTTTCAAGCCTTAATAACTTAAACCTGCCCCGAAGGGGAGTTAAGCCGCAAAAGTTGCGGGGGAAAAACTGAAACTATTTAAGAAAAGTTGTTATTATGTTTGAGCTAACGGCCAGAGCTTGCTGCTGTGCTGATATTCAGTATTACGTCAGCCGACAAATCAAGCCGATTGAAAAAAACTGAAGATGAAGATAATAACAAAAGCTGATAGAATTCGGTCAGCCGGATATGGGCTGATAGCGATAAATAGATGAGAATATATTCGTCTGCCAGCATAGCAGAAAACCACTTGTTATCGGCTTTGCTTTTACGGTCGCCAATCTAAATCATAGAAAAACATTGTTTAACTGCCTTAGTTAAATTGTCAAGGTGAGGTCTATTCAATTTTGAAATTGCTTTTTGAATTATGTTTTGGTCACAAGTGAAGAGTTTATGGCAACGTACCTCACTTGGGCGGGTCATTGATTTTGTCAAGTAGGAGTTATCTAAGCCAAAAGAAAATTCATCATTCTTAATATCAGTTGTAATTGCTGCAAGGATAACATCATCAGTATTGTTGATGTCTGAGTTTGATACAACAATAGCCGGTCTAACCTTCGTAGTAGATAAATCGGTATATGGAAAAGTAACTAATACAATGTCTCCTTGGTCGTATGGCATTGGAAAGTTTAATCTTTTAAGTAGGAAGCCCAATATTCATCATCTTCATTGTCCCAAACCTTGGCTAAAGACTTTTCTGAAACTTGCATACAAAATTTTGTAAACTCATCTTCTTTTAATGAAGATATAGCAATCGGCTGTACGGATTCGTGTGTCCCCGTATAACCTCTTAGCGGCATTAAAGCATTAAAAATTGTAACGCTTTCGGAATAACTGTACGCTAATGTCATTTTAGTTTATTTTTTTGTGTTTCAAAATTTGAAATCTGGTCTCCCAACCATTTATGAATTTCTTTCGCTGTTTCAATGGTCATGTAAACCCCCGTTTCAAATTCACGGATAATACCCTTTTTACTATCCTCGCTATCTGCGATTTTAATTAATTTATTATCCTCAATTTTATAATCTGTTGCTTTGGGAATTGCCAACCTTTCAGCATAGAAATTAATATTAAACTGCCCCTTGGGAGTAACTCCCCCATAAGCTCCGTCCACATGCAATTCTCTAAAATTGTTAGATATTTTGTTATGAATTGTTACTGACGATGCTTTTTTATTGTCTGGCTTTTCCATTTATTATGTATCCCATTAATAACGTAAATATAGTGCCTAAAGTTTCAATTTTAAACAATGGGAGTATAAATCGTTGAAGGCCATGTGAATTTTTGGTTAAGAAAGCCGGATTGTGTTCCGTCAGACTTGGATTTCGGATGTCCAGCCCATAAGAATTACTGGAAGCCATTTGTTGTGTCTGAAGCCTTCTCTGACATATTTTTATATCAGGCTAAGGGTGGGCGGTTTTATGTAGCAACTCTGCGGATGCTAATAATAACTCCCTTTGGGCATAAAGTTTAAAAATTTCAATTTTATGATTTAAAAGTTCATTAGATGGGTTGGAGTTTTCTTTTATCTCAAATAAATATGAGTTCAATATTTTGTTCACCTTTTCATTCATTGGTAAACCAAATTTCAGTCTTGTCTCAGTTGCCACATCTTTAATAATGATACAATATAATAGCCAATCCCATTCGTTATTCCCCTTTTTTGTCAGGTTACGAAAATTGACTTCAAAATCTAAGCAGTTATTTATTTGAATCAATTTAATAACCCTTTTTATAAGCACCTTAATTTTCTTTTTTACAAAATAAAGCTGCATTATATTGATAAGATTTCTCTCAGAAAGCAAATTCACCTGATTCTCGTACGACCATAGGTTAATATGGCAAAATCTCTTTAAGAATACGCCAGATGGATTTATGCTAAACATTGGGGTTATTAATTCTTTGCTTGAATGAAAGGCTATGCGGTTGTGTTTAGCATTGCCGATAACGTTAGGGCTTTGTGCAGGCAGGGCATTGTTGTTTGTCCAGCCCGGAACTGAAGACCAATAAAAAAATAAAAGTACAAGTTAACAACTAAAAGCCAAATAGAATTCGGTCAAGCCCGATATTAGCTGATAATAGTACAACTGCCGATTGTTATTCCGTCCGCCAGCCTTGCGGCACCTTTTGTTATCGGCATCACCCGATTTCAGTCAAGAAGTTATAGTCAAACAGTATTCACAATTCCTGCAAGTTCGTCTGCACTTCCGGCATCTATTTTTCTCACAATCTCTAATTCCTTAAAAGCATTTTCCGTGTCACCCAATTCAGCGTATGTTTTGCAAAGGGTGTAATGAGCTTTAAGATAATCGGGTCTTAAGTCAATTGCCTTTTGAAAAAGCTTCAGTAGCTTTCTGTTTATTGCCTTTGTCTACATAAGCAGTGCCAAGGTTAAAGTATGTTTCGGGTTTATTTGGCATTAATTTAATTGCTGTTTCATAAGATGCGATTTCATTATCATGCTGTCCCAATTTTCCATAGGCAAGAGCAAGATTGTAATAAGCTTCTGCCGAGGAAGGTTTCTTTGTTATCTCTTCTTTAAATTCAGCAACAGCTTTTTCATATTCTCCGTCCACATAAAACTTGCGTCCAGCGTTACTTATACCGGCATACCAAAACGAAAAATAGATAGAAGAAAATATCCAAAGAATTCTAAGTGGTGTCGCAACACTTAAAAGTCCTACTATGAATGACGCCGGAAGCATCCAAAGCAGGTGAAATGGTGAAAGTGGTAACACAAAAACTAAAACAATTGAAACGGTCATGAGAAATCCTTGTAGTTCCATTCCTTTCTCTCTTGCTTGTTCATATTTCGCTTTGTGTCTGACATTAAAGCACCAACCTAATGTAAATAGGATGCTAAGTCCTAAAATAATGTAGCCAAGAATTGTCATACCTGTTTGCTTTGTTAGTTTAAGGTTGTTTTCATAATGTTAGAGGTCTCTCACGGGTTGCCGATAACGGACAGGTATTGCCGAAGTGCAGGAAATAGAATTCCGTCCGCCCGGCTGACCGCTGCTGAGTAAAGATATAAAAGATGATGATATATTCTACAGCTAAATTTTTAACGTCAAGCTGGATATGCAGCCCAACAGAATTACAAAAGTTGAAACACGGCTTCCGTCAGCCTGCATTTTGGCAATACCCATGTTGTACGAATACCCTTCCTTCGTGTTGGTCTATCATGTGTGTCTGTGTCGCACCGAATGATGGTTGCCGTGTGTTGGGCAAGGCAGGCTCTTGGGCAGGTTGGCTTCTGTGCTGTGGGTTTGTGTGCCTGCCCATGTGCCTGACTTGCTGCGTTGGCTTGTTAGAGTGGTTGTGTTAAAAAATTATAAAGTCGTGTCGCTAAAATAAAAGTCTGTGTC